>CAMBLP010000009.1 GCA_945868195.1 Bordetella parapertussis | reverse complement strand
CAACACGCCGGCTTTTTGTCGATGAACCCGGATCGTCATCTCAAATCACACTACGACTTTTACTTGGATTTATTGCGCGGCGACGACGATGATGCTGAGGCGCATCGCCGTTTTTACAACGAGTACAACGCCGTACTCGATATGTCCGCTGACTTTTACCTCGATACGATTCGCGTTGTATTTCAAGATTTTGATTTACCTAATGGCACCTGGGAAATCGATGGACAAATCGTTCGCCCTGCCGACATCAAAACTGTGGCCCTGTTCACTATCGAAGGCGAGCTTGACGACATCTCTGGCGAAGGTCAAACACGTGCGGCTCAAACCCTCTGTTCAGG
Source organism: Bordetella parapertussis (assembly GCA_945868195.1). GTDB lineage: Bacteria > Pseudomonadota > Gammaproteobacteria > Burkholderiales > Burkholderiaceae_B > Zwartia. Next base: position 25,578 of record CAMBLP010000009.1, on the reverse strand, counting down.
GATTCCAGCCAAGCGCAAGCAACACTTCACTGCGCCTGACTGCGGTCATTACGGTATATTTTCGGGACGCCGCTGGCGCACGATGATTTGCCCGCAAATCGCGGAATTGATCCGTCGGGTCTAATGCTGGCTGAACGTATCAATAGTCTGCTACCGCAGACTCAATGCACGAAATGTGGGTTTGAGGGCTGCGCGCCCTACGCGCGTGCCATCGCAGAGGGCACTACCCCGATCAATCGCTGCCCGCCTGGCGGGGACGCCGGGATCGCCGCATTGGCCCAACTGCTTGACCACCCCATACTGCCTCTTGATGCAAGCTGTGGTGTCCATGTGCCCCTACAGGTTGCTGTGATCGATGAGCAATTTTGTATTGGCTGCACGCTTTGCATTCAGGCCTGCCCTGTCGATGCTATTTTGGGTGCGTCAAAAGTCATGCATACCATCATCGCGGCTGACTGCACGGGCTGTGATTTATGTGTCGCCCCTTGTCCAGTGGACTGCATTGACATGGTCAATGTCGAACCACCCCGGACCTGGACCCAAGTCGATGCCGATCAGGCACGCGCGCGCTATGAGCGCCGCATCACAAGGCTCAACAAAACACCCGCCAGCTTAAGAAGCACTGAGCAGCCCCCCCTTCAGACCGCTCCCATCGCCAATACGACCGAAGACAAACGCACAGCCGCCCAAGCCGCGCTTGCGCGCGCCCGCGCTCGGCGCAACGCCAGCACGCCATGAACCCACAAAAACGCAAAGAAATTTTTACCCGCCTGCGTGCGGCCAATCCCAATCCTACGACCGAACTGGAATACGGCAGCGATTTTCAGCTGCTGATCGCCGTCCTGCTCTCGGCACAAACGACCGACAAAGCCGTCAATATCGCCACCCGCAAGTTTTTCCCTCGCTACGGCACGCCTAAAGCGCTCTTGGCGCTCGGCGAAGAAAAACTCATGGAATACATCAAAACCATCGGCCTGTTTAAAACCAAGGCTAAAAACGCGATCGCCACATGCAAAATATTGCTCGAGCAGCATGGGGGCAAGGTTCCCCAGTCGCGAGAAGCGCTCGAAGCGCTCCCTGGTGTGGGTCGCAAAACGGCTAACGTGGTGCTGAACACGGCGTTTGGCCAGCCAACCATCGCCGTCGACACCCATATTTTCAGGGTTTCCAATCGAACCAAAATCGCCCCTGGTAAGGATGTCGTTGCTGTCGAAAAAGGTCTAGAAAAGTTCGTTGCCGACGAATTCAAACTTGATGTGCATCACTGGCTCATTTTGCATGGACGTTACATTTGTGTCGCGCGTACGCCAAAATGTCCTCAGTGCGGGATTTCTGATCTGTGTGAGTACACGAAAAAAACCAAGGGTTAACAACCTTCAGGCAAACCCTCATTGAACTTTGACGGTGATTTACGCCATACTTCGTCATCAAATCTTAAATTGTTTGGGCGGGTTGCTGCATGCAAGACATCATTCTTGAGACGAAAGGGCTCACAAAAGAATTTCGCGGTTTTGTAGCGGTCAATGACGTGTCTCTCCGCGTAGAGCGCGGTCAGATCCATGCTCTGATTGGCCCCAATGGGGCAGGCAAAACTACGTGCTTTAACCTACTGACCAAGTTTTTAACGCCAACGCGCGGCAGCATTACCTTTAACGGCCTCGACATCACCCGTGACACCCCGGCGCACATTGCCCGTCGGGGCATTATTCGCTCCTTTCAGATATCCGCTGTCTTTCCTCATCTTTCTGTACTCGAAAATGTCAGGATTGGACTACAACGTGAAACCGGTCTTTCATTCAACTTTTGGCAGAGCGATCAAAGACTGAACGCCCTGAACGAACGCGCCCGAGAGCTCCTCGGACAAGTCGATCTCGGCGATTTTGCGGATGAAATGACGGTCAACCTTCCCTATGGACGCAAACGCGCGCTCGAAATCGCCACCACGCTCGCGATGGAGCCCGAACTCATGCTGCTCGATGAACCCACGCAAGGTATGGGTCATGAGGATGTTGATCGCGTGACACAACTCATCAAGCGCGTCAGTGTCGGCCGCACGATTTTGATGGTTGAGCACAATATGAATGTCGTGTCTTCGATCGCGGACACGATTACGGTACTGGCGCGCGGCTCGGTGCTGGCTGAGGGCAACTACGCTCACGTTTCAAAAGATCCCGCTGTGATGGAGGCCTACATGGGAACGACTGAAGGCGAACTTGAGGGAGCACACGGATGAGCACGAGCGCACTCGAAATCACTGATCTGCAAGCTTGGTATGGCGAGTCTCATATTTTGCATGGCGTCAACTTAACGGTGAATAAAGGCGAAGTCGTCACCCTCCTCGGCCGTAATGGCGCGGGAAGAACCACGACTTTGCGCGCGATCTTGGGCCTGACGGGCTCTCGCAAAGGATCCGTCCGTATTCATGGGCAAGAAGCGATCGACATGCCCACCTTCAAGATCGCACATCTCGGAATCGGATATTGCCCAGAAGAGCGTGGCATCTTTGCCAGCTTGTCATGCGAGGAAAATCTTTTATTACCTCCACCTGTAGGTGTCCCTGGCGGTGGCATGACGCTTGCCGAAATTTATGACATGTTCCCAAATCTGTTGGAGCGACGTCACTCTCCCGGCACTCGCCTGTCTGGTGGCGAGCAACAAATGTTGGCGGTCGCGCGCATTTTGCGTACGGGTGCAAATCTGCTCTTGCTTGATGAAATTTCCGAAGGGCTTGCTCCAGTCATTGTGCAAGCGTTGAGTCGTATGATCAAAATGCTCAAAGACAAGGGCTACACCATCGTGATGGTGGAGCAAAATTTCCGCTTTGCCGCACCTTTGGCCGATCGGTTTTATGTCATGGAACACGGTCAAATCGTCGAGCATTTCGATGCCAGCGAACTCAAGGAAAAGCAATCCGTATTAAATGAATTACTCGGTGTCTAATAATAAAACTTTAATCGCAGCAACCCCCCAGGAGAAATACATGAAACTTCGTACCCTAAGCGCTTCGCTCATGATCGCAGGTCTCGGACTTGTTGGCCACACTGCACAAGCCGCCGTTTCCGACAACGTCATTCGGATCGGTTTCGTCACCGATATGGCCAGCGTCTACTCTGACATTGATGGTGCAGGCGGCGTTGAGGCTGTTCGCATGGCGATTGCCGATGCAGGCGGTCAGATCAATGGAAAAAAGGTTGAGCTTTTATTTGCGGATCACCAAAACAAAGCGGACGTGGCAGCTGCGCGTGCGCGTGAATGGTTCGATCAGCAAAAGATCGACATGCTAATCGGCGGCACGAACTCCGGCGTTAACCTTGCCTTGGCTGGCATTGCCGCTGAAAAGAAAAAGCCCTTTTTTGCCATTGGCGCCGCAGCCTCGGACCTCACAGGCGCGCAATGCACACCCTATACCGTTCACTGGGCCTATGACACCGTTGCCTTAGCCCGCGGAACAGGCTCTGCCGTTGTAAAAGCGGGTGGCAAAACTTGGTACTTCTTGACGGCTGACTATGCCTTTGGTCATGCACTTGAGCGCGATACCGCCAAGGTCGTCCGAGAAGCAGGTGGTGAAATCAAAGGTCAGGTGCGCGCGCCACTGAACTCCTCAGACTTCTCCTCCTTTTTATTACAAGCCCAAAGCTCAAAGGCACAGATCCTAGGCTTGGCAAACGCGGGAGGTGACACCATCAACTCGATCAAAGCCGCCAACGAGTTTGGTATTGGTAAGACCATGAAAATGGCCGGCCTGCTGATTTTCATCAACGACATTCACTCACTTGGTCTTCAGGCCACACAAGGCATGCAGTTTACTGACGGCTGGTATTGGGATCAAAATGATGAAACACGCGCTTGGTCTAAAAAATTCGAAGCGCGTGTCAAGCGCAAGCCTTCGATGATTCAAGCGGGTAATTATTCAGCCGTATCCTTCTATCTGAATGCCATCAAAGCCACGAATAGTGATGATGGCGATACCGTCATGAAATGGATGAAGTCCAATAAGGTCAACGATATGTTCGCCAAGAACGGTTATGTCCGCGCAGACGGTCGTATGGTGCATGACATGTTCCTGATGGAAGTTAAAAAACCAAGCGAGTCCAAAGGGCCTTGGGACTACTACAAGCAAATCGCAGTCCTGCCAGGTGAAGAGGTGTTTACAAAACTCTCCGAATCCACTTGTAAATTTATCAAGAAGTAAGCAGATCCACCCCCTGGCGACGCTTCAGCCTGCCAGGGGGTACGACGCTGTAATAGCAATTGGCTTTATGAAGTAGGCAGACGATGATCACTATTTTTGGTATTCCCTTGCAAGCGTGTCTCGGTCAGCTTCTGCTTGGCTTGGTGAACGGCTCCTTCTATGCCATCTTGTCGCTGGGCTTGGCCGTTATTTTCGGTTTACTCAACGTCATTAATTTCGCGCACGGCGCACTCTACATGCTGGGTGCTTTTCTAGCCTGGATGGGTCTGCACTACCTCGGTCTCAATTACTGGGTAATGCTCCTTGTCGCGCCTATTTTGGTCGGCTTATTTGGCATTCTCATTGAAAAATGTCTGCTCAAGCATCTTTACAAGCTTGATCACCTCTATGGTCTCTTATTGACCTTCGGTATTACGCTCTTGATCGAGGGTTTATTTCGCAGTTTTTATGGTGCCTCCGGGCAGCCGTATTCGACTCCCGAGGCCTTGCGGGGCGCCACAAACCTCGGTTTCATGATGCTCCCGAATTATCGGGCTTGGGTCGTCGTGGCTTCCCTTACGGTGTGTCTGATCACGTGGTTTGTCATCGAGCGTACAAAACTCGGTGCGCTTTTGCGCGCGGGTACTGAAAATCCCAGACTCGTCGAGGCCTTCGGGGTCAACGTTCCACTCATGATCACCTTGACCTATGGTTTCGGTGTTGCCTTGGCGGGTTTTGCGGGCGTGTTAGCGGCTCCGATTATCCAAGTCTCTCCACTCATGGGCTCTAACCTCATTATTGTCGTGTTTGCAGTAGTGGTGATTGGCGGAATGGGTTCGATCCTGGGTGCCATTGTCACCGGTCTCGGACTCGGTGTCATCGAGGGGCTCACCAAGGTCTTTTGGCCCGAAGCATCGAGCACGGTTGTGTTCATCATCATGGCGATCGTATTGCTACTTCGCCCCGCCGGCTTGTTCGGAAAAGAAAAATGAATCGTCAGAATCTCGGATATCTTGTTGCGCTGGTCCTTCTGGCCCTTGTGCCGTTGTCGGGGATTTATCCCGTCTTTGTCATGAAAATCATGTGCTATGCGCTCTTTGCTTGCGCTTTCAATCTTTTGTTGGGCTTCACAGGCCTGCTTTCGTTTGGGCACGCCGCCTTTCTCGGAAGCGCGGCCTATGCCTCCGGGCATGCCATTAAATTGTGGGGATTCCCGACCGAGGTCGGCCTGGCCTTTGGCGTGTTAGTGGCTGGGGTACTTGGCTTAGCAATGGGTGCGCTGGCGATTCGTCGAAGCGGCATCTACTTTGCGATGATCACGCTGGCCCTTTCTCAGATGGTCTACTTCTTTTTTCTACAAGCCAAATTCACGGGCGGCGAAGATGGCCTTCAGGGGGTACCTCGCGGCACGCTGTTCGGTTTGATTGATTTAAAAAGCGACTTCAATCTCTACTATGTCGTGATGGCTATTTTTGTCTTTGGCTACTTCATTGTCTGGCGAACCGTACATTCACCTTTCGGACAAGTCCTCAAAGCCATTCGCGAAAACGAAGCACGCACCACCTCGCTCGGTTATGACGTTGACCGCTTCAAACTTCTGGCCTTTGTTCTTTCAGCCATGCTGGCGGGTCTTGCCGGCTCCACCAAGATGCTGATCTTTGTCTCGGCGACCTTGACGGATGCGACCTGGCAAATGTCAGGGCTTGTTATTTTGATGACGCTGATCGGCGGTCTAGGCACGCTAGTGGGCCCTGTGATCGGCGCCTTTATTGTCGTCCTTCTTGAAAACAAAGTAGGCGATCTAGGAGCGACCCTCACAAAATGGACGGGGATTGAGTGGTTTCAACGACTTGGCGAATCGGTCACTATCGTGATCGGACTCATTTTCGTGATCTGCGTCTTGGCATTCCGACGCGGAATCGTAGGCGAGTTAAGCGCTTGGTTCGAGCGCCGTAAAGCGCTCAAATCACCCAATTCAACCCAAGGTTAAATCAGTCCGAGTCGTCGCACACGTTGTGCGACGATACTTGCGACGAGCGCTTTCAGTAAGTCACCGGGTAAAAACACGATGACGGCCCAGGCAGCCTTGTTCAGCCCCATTCCGGTGACCGTAGCCAACCAAGGAATCCCAACAGCATACACAACAAGCAAACCGCCGATGACGCTCGCGATCCAGCAGCGAAGCACCTGAGGCGCAACAGCTTTCCATCCCTGCTGTGTATGCGCAATCTGGCCGCGGGGTGAAGCACCTGCGAGCCATCCGGTGATGACAGCCCCTGGGATCATTCCCAGCAAAAACCCGCCTGTCGGGCCGGCCAAAACAGCCAGACCGGCACGACCTCCCGGAAGTACAGGAATGCCCAGCAAGGCGATCAACACATAAGTCAACACCACTAAGCCGCCTCGCCAAGGTCCCAAGATCAAGCCTGCCAACATTACCCCAAAGGTCTGTAAGGTAATCGGCACGGGCACCCAAGGAACCGGGACGGGTGGAATGAGTCCCAGAACAATAATCATCGCGGTAAACAGCGCGACTAAGACGAGATCTTTTGTTTTCAACATCTACGTTCCATTGACAAGTCAAAATAGGTCCGCACTGCGCATGAATGCGTGACGGATCGCACACGCCCTACTGTCTTGCATCTAACGCCTCTGCAATATCTTGTGCGCGTCTGAGCGTGCGCAACAACATCGGCACGCCCATTGTAAAAGGATTCGCTTTGAGGCCTCGGGCCGCCTGGGCTTCGCGAATCTCTTGCCACTGCACGGTCAACTCGGGAATCAAGCGTAGGGTGAGCCCAAACACAAGTGCGACACGTTCGCTATTGACCCAGCCAAGCTGATGAAAAGGCTTTAAGAGCCAGACTAAAACCTCCATCATCTGCGCGATCGACGTGGTCATCGACACTAACAGTGCACCGAGTAACAAGGCATAAATACGTAATCCGACCTCCAGCGCGACCTGAGGTGTTTGCGTAAATGCAGTGAAGAGAACGAGAATAACCACAAGCCAACTCAAGGTCTTGAGATGCAGCAAAACCTGCTGGATACGTGCGCCAGATTGCTGAACGAATAACAATACTCCTAGCAACACCGACAGAAGGACGCGCCAATCGTGCACCCACATCAAGCCAGCACCCGCCAGCATCAACAGTAAAAGTTTCACGCCAGCGGCCGTCCGGTGCAACCAACTATCGCCAGGAAAATAAAAAGAGCCCATTAGCCGCAGTGCGTCCTATACCAGGCCGTCGCTTCTGCGGGCACGCCATCAAAGACGAGTCGACCCTCAACAATCACCAGCACGCGATCCATCGTGCTCATGAGCTCAAGGTCGTGGCTCACAATCAAGGCAGGCTGAGGCAAGGCCGAGAGGTGTTGTTCAAAACGGTTGCGCAGACGCAAGTCAAGTTGTGTCGTAGGCTCGTCAAACACTAAAATTTCAGGCTTTGTCGCCAATACGCCCGCCAAGGCGACCAACTGCCTTTCACCCCCCGAAAGGGTATGGATCGAGCGATCCTGCAAATGCAGCACACCGAGCTGGTCTAAAGCCTCCCGCATGCGTTGTTGGCGCATACTAGCCTCGGGTACCCGCCGTTTAAGACCGAACTCGATATCTTCGCTCACAATTGGAAAAACGATCTGGTTATCAGGATTTTGAAATACAAACCCCACTTTTTTGCGTATCTTTTCAACCTCGAGGCGCGTATCGAGCCCGTCGACGCAAATTTGTCCTCTTAGGGGTAGCAACAAACCATTGATCAAGCGAATAAAGCTACTTTTGCCCGAACCGTTGGGACCCATGACCCCAATTCGACGCTCAGACAGACTTAAGCTCAGGTCGCCCAGTATTTGGCGACCCTCGCGTTCAACAAAGATATTTTTAAAGTCGATTAACATGATGAATGATTATGCATGAGAACTTTTTCTAAATCTGTCACTCCAAGTGAATATGTCAAAAATCAATAAAACCGAAGCTGAATGGAAAGCCCAGCTTTCATCTGAACAATATTATGTTGCCCGCCAAAAAGGCACAGAACGCGCCTTTACAGGTCAGTATTGGGATCATCGCGAATATGGCGTTTATCGCTGCGTGGGTTGCAGTACGGCGTTATTTGCTTCCGACACAAAGTTTGACGCGGGTTGTGGCTGGCCTAGCTATTTTGAACCCATCGATCCAGAAAACGTCAAAGAAGAAACCGACATGTCGCATGGCATGGTTCGCACCGAAGTCATGTGCAATGTCTGTGATAGTCATCTTGGACATGTTTTTCCCGATGGCCCCCCGCCCACAGGACTGCGCTACTGCATCAACTCCCTGTCGCTGACGTTCGAACCTATCAAGCCATGAAAAAATTCCTCTTTGACCTTTTTCCACTCATTCTGTTTTTTGTCGCCTACCGATTCGCCGATATTTATGTTGCGACCGCAGTCGCCATTGCTGCCGCTGTCCTGCAGATCCTCTGGATCAAACTCACGCGCAAACCCGTCGAAACGATGCACTGGGTCAACTTCGCCGTCATCGTCTTTTTTGGCGGTGCGACGCTTTGGCTGCAAAACGAAGCCTTTATCAAATGGAAACCCACCGTCCTGTATTGGTTGTTTGGTGTCGTTTTGCTGGTCAGTAAATATCTGCTGGGTAAAAATCTGATGCAAAAATTACTGGGTACAAAGGTTTCTATGCCTGACCTTGCCTGGAACAAACTTAACCTGAGCTGGGCAATGTTTTTCATGATTGCAGGCGGGTTAAATCTCTTTGTTGCCTTTTCTGGGCTCTTCACCGAGAGCCAGTGGGTCAACTTCAAGGTCTTTGGACTGATGGCCTTGCTGATTGTTTTTGTCATCGCACAGTCCATCTGGCTTGGTAAACATATGCAGCAGGACGAGGCTTCTGACGTGCTGCCTACCACAGACGCTAAGGACAACAAGCCATGAGCGTCACGACTAATCCGCATTTAAGCTTGTTGCGCGAGCGTCTTGCGCCGCTCAACGCCATAGAACTCGACATCGTCGATGAATCCCACCTCCATGCCGGACATTCCGGCAACCCGGGCAATGCCAGTCATTTTCGTGCCAAGATTGTGGCGCAATGTTTTAATAACCGACCGATGATTGCGCAACATCGGATGGTGTATGATCTTTTGCGCGATTTAATCCCACACCCGATCCATGCGCTTGCGCTGACCACTCGGGCGCCCTCCAAAGGAAATTCATGAAACGTATCGTTATGCTCGCCGCCGCACTTGTGTTGGTTGCACCTCTTCATGCTCAGAACGTTGCCACCGTGAATGGCAAAGCAATTACCCAGGCGAACGTCGATCAGTTTGTAAAGCTGTTGGTTGCACGCGGTGCGACGGACTCTGCAGAAATGCGTGATCAAATCAAACAAGAGCTGATCAATCGTCAGGTGATGGTTCAGGCCGCTGATGCAGCAGGTATCCCAAAAGACCCCGCCGTTGCGACCGAACTCGAGCTGGCTCGCCAAGGCATTTTGGTCCAAGCCCTGATGGCTGACTATCTGAAAAAGAATCCCATCACTGAGGCAGCGATTCAAGCCGAATACGACAAGCTGAAAAAGGCTGAGGCCAACAAGTTTGAATACAACGTTCGCCACATCTTGGTTGAGGACGAAAAGACGGCTAATGAGATTCAGGACCAGCTCAAGAAAAAATCAGCTAAATTCGAAGATCTCGCTAAACAATCCAAAGACACTGGCAGTGCTGCCAAAGGTGGCGAGCTCGGTTGGGCGCCTGACACAAACTATGTTGAGCCCTTTGGCAAAGCCGTGGCTGCCACTAAAAAAGGTCAGTTGGCAGACAAGCCCGTTCAGTCTCAGTTTGGCTGGCACGTGATCGAAGTCATGGATATTCGCCCTGTCGCGTTCCCACCCCTGGATCAGGTGCGCAAAGAACTCGAGCAAATGATGCGTGAACAAGCACTGGCTTCTTACCAGGAAAAATTACGTAGCCAGGCAAAGATCCAGTAACGAAAGACCTTATGTTTTAACCAGAGGCCTCAAGCAACGCTTTGAGGCCTTCTTCATTTAAAACAGCGACGCCAAGCTCTATTGCTTTTTCGAGCTTGGTTCCCGCTTCTTCGCCCGCCACGACATACGTCGTTTTGCGTGAAACAGAGCCGCTCACTTTCCCACCCGCCGCGACAATCCGGCTTGAGGCTTCTTCGCGCGACCACGCCGGCAATGTGCCTGTCAGAACGAAAGTCTTACCCGCCAGCCCAGCGCTGCGCGGTGCCTCGGGTACCTGAGGCTCTACACCCTGCTCGCGCAAGGCCCTGACCACTTCCTGATTATGCGGTTCGGCAAAAAAACGAGCAATTGAACCCGCCACCACAGGCCCTACATCCGGGACAGTTAACAGGGCATCCAGGTGCGCGTGCATCAGGGACTCGATCGAAGCAAAATGCAGCGCTAAATCGCGCGCAGTTGTCTCTCCCACATGTCGAATACCCAGCGCAAAAATCAAACGATTAAGCTGAGGACGCTTAGCCTGAGCAATCGCTTCGATCAGATTTTCTGCAGACTTGAGACCCATGCGGTCATATTCTGCCAGCTCATCCACGCCAAGGGTGTAGAGCTCAGCCAAAGAATGAATACGTCCGCGGTCCACCAGTTGTTCAACTAACTTCTCCCCTAGTCCTTCGATATCCAAAGCCTTGCGGCCTGCGGCATGGATCAAACTCTGTTTGCGTTGCGCAGCGCAAAATAATCCGCCTGTACAACGCGCGATAGCCTCGTCTTCGACCCGCTCAATGGCCGAGCCACAGACGGGACACGCGCTTGGCATGACAAAAGACATCGCGAAAATAGGGCGTTGAGCCAAGACCGGGCCCACCACTTCGGGGATGACATCGCCTGCGCGACGCACAATGACCGTGTCGCCGACGCGGACATCTTTGCGCAGGATTTCAGTCTCATTATGCAAGGTCGCATTGGTCACCGTCACGCCGCCTACAAAAACGGGAGATAGACGCGCAACGGGCGTGATGGCACCTGTGCGTCCTACTTGGACCTCGATGTCCAATAATGTGGTTGTAGCTTCTTGGGCAGGAAATTTGTGCGCGATCGCAAAACGCGGGGCACGGGCGACAAAACCCAACACACGCTGAGCGTTTAAGTCATCAACTTTGTACACGACACCATCAATATCATAGGGAAGTTGCACACGACGCGCACCGACCTCGGCATAGAACTGCAGCAACTGCTCAGCACCAAGCGCCAGTACATGCTGTTTCTCATTGACGGTCAACCCTAGTCGCTGTAACCAGTCCAGCATCGCGCTATGGCGAGGCAACTGAAAACCGCCCAAATCACCCCAGCCGTAAGCAAAAAAACTGAGGGGTCGCTGCGCTGTGACGCGTGAATCTAGTTGACGCAAGCTCCCAGCGGCGGCATTGCGTGGATTCACGAAGATTTTTTCACCGCGAGACTCCTGCGCTGCGTTGAGACGCTCAAAATCTGCGAGATTCATAAAAACCTCGCCACGCACCTCAAGAATCTCTGGGATTTCTTGTTCGGACCCGTTGAGTTTGAGAGGAATCGCCTTGATGGTGCGAACATTCATGGTGACATCCTCACCGGTCTGTCCATCACCACGCGTGGCCGCCTGCACCAGTAAGCCACGCTCATAGCGCAAACTAATCGCCAGACCATCAAGTTTTAATTCACAAAAATAAGAAACCTCTTCGGCCGTAGAAAGTTTGCCTGCTGCACGCAACATGTCGGCGACGCGCTTATCAAACGCACGCACTTCCGAATCCTCGAAGGCATTGCCCAAGGACAGCATAGGAACGCTGTGGCTCAGGCTACCAAAAGCCGCCAAGGGGGATGCCCCCACGCGCTGTGTCGGCGAATCTATCGTGATGAGGTGTGGATGTGCTGCCTCGAGCGACTCAAGCTCGCGCATCAAGCTATCGTATTGTGCATCACTCACGACCGGTGCATCGAGCACGTAGTAGGCTTGGTTGTGTCTTTCTATCTCACCGCGCAGCGAAGTCAAACGTTTGACGATCAAATCCTGCGAATCCATGCTCACGCGCCCGCTTCAAGCAAAAACGCGTCTTGCACGAGGGCTGCCAGCTGCAAAGCCGGCTTTTTCAAGTTGCGAATACAAGGTCTTTAGTTTTTCGTCGATGGCGACATCCGCCCCTGGCTGAAGGGGACGCAGTTGATCATCCACTAACTCTCCACCAATTCGACGGGCTAACTCGAAACCAACTTCGGCCATTTTTCTGAACGCTTTCGTATCGACAGGACTACAGGGCACATCTAGGAGCATGGTCAAACGATCCACACTAGCCATCCCTGCATCGATCGACTCCGCATCGGCACGAGACAAACTAAAACACACTAAACCGTAATCGCCCAGCCAAGCGAGCACACCATCAACAGGCACAAAACCCATGCTCTTAGCAGCCATCGTGACCTCAGAAACCGGACGCATACTACCCAAGAGTAGCGTCAGACCAACCTGTGTATCCAAAGCAGCGCAGGCATCGTCCAAACGCGAGGCTGTATCAAGCACATACTGTTGATCTGGCCCTTCGATGCTGGACTCCAATTGATCGGCTAAAGCCTGCGCGCGATTCCAAATTTGCGACCATTCAATCGCAGTCAAAGGACCGCTGCGGTTGGCAAGCAAAACCGCCAAATGTACCGACACATACTGACCATCTAGACGCAAGCGCGCATCAAGCTGTCCCTCGACATCTTGGGAAAAAATACGGACTACTTTACGACCCGCAGAGCGCAATGGCTGCAAGAGAGGCGCGAGATCTTCCCCCAACATCGGCCCTTGAAAAGTGATTTCAATCACGACCTCCGTCGAAGGATCAGGCCCCTGTTGATCCGAGGCTGCCTCAGGATGCTCCTGCTTATCGCTCAACACAGAAACAGGACCCATGCCATTGGCGGCGCTCATACCGCCTAGCCCAGGCTCGCGCCTGGTCTCTCCGGAAGCCAGAGTGTCGCCCAGCAAAGGATCTTGTTCGATCACAGGTACTTGTGCCTGCATCCGACGCCTGACGCGTAGATCCTGAAACCAGTTATAGCCCAGCAGCAGCACAATGATGGCTGCTCCGATGACAATCAGGTAAATCTGCAATTCACTCATGTATTGTCTCAATGATCACGCAGCTTCGGCAGCAAGCTGCAATGCGGATTCGATATCAACGGCCACAATACGCGACACGCCTTGCTCTTGCATGGTCACGCCAACCAACTGACGTGCCATTTGCATGGCGATCTTGTTATGCGAGATAAACAAAAACTGTGTGTGGTCGGCCATACTACTCACGAGATTGGTATAACGCTCAGTATTCGCATCATCGAGCGGCGCATCCACCTCGTCAAGCAAACAAAACGGAGCAGGATTGAGCTTGAACAGTGCAAAGACTAACGCGGTTGCTGTTAAAGCCTTTTCTCCACCGGAAAGTAAATGAATAGAGGTATTGCGCTTGCCAGGGGGCTGAGCCATCACCTGAACACCCGCATCCAAAATCTCATCACCCGTCATGATCAAACGCGCTTCACCGCCCCCGAACAACTTGGGGAACAGTTCGCCAAAATGACCATTGACCTCGTTAAACGTGGTCTGCAACAAATCGCGGGTTTCACGATCGATCTTACGGATCGCATCCTCCAGCGTTTCGATCGCAGTCTGCAAGTCTAAATACTGCGCATCAAGATAATTTTTGCGTTCACGCGATGCCGTCAACTCATCAAGCGCGGCCAAGTTCACAGAGCCCAGACTCTCGATCTTTTTGGTGATGCGCTGAACTTCGGACTGAAGCCACGCGGGACGCTGCCACTCCTCGGGCTGTTCTGCGAGGGACACTTGCACTGCGGCGCGATCGACTTGTCGCTCATTAAGCTGTTCAGCGAACTGCTCAGTTGCTAACCGCGCGGCCTGCTCCTGCAACTGGAGTTGCATGATGCGTTCACGATGAGGCTCTAACGAGCGTTCGATGGTCATGCGCTCTTCGTCGGCCTCACGCAGTTGCGCAGCCAGGGTATCCATTTCGATTCGCGCGCGACCCAGCGTTTCCTCACGCTCGGCACGGAATTCAAGTGCCTCTTGCAACCCTGTCTCGGCAGCGGCGGCATCCAAGGTCGAAAGTTCCGACTCGAGTGACAACAACTCCTGCTGTGCACGCGTTGCTTGTTCAGTCGCAAGTTGCAAGTTACGTTGTAACTCGGCAATGCGGGCTCGAATGCCACGCTCGGCAAACTCCGCTTCTTGGGCGACACGCTCCTGATCGCGCAAACGATTGCGCGCCGTTTCGGCTTCTTCGGAGAGCGCTTCGCCCGCCATTTCCGCTTCGGAATAGGTTTCCTGCAGAACACCGAGTTCGGCGTCTAACTCCTCAAAGCGGGCTTCGGCTTGGAGTTTGGCCGCGGTGAGTTCTTCTTGTTGAGAAATAACCTCGGCGATATCTTGCTCAAGACGTCCAGAACGCTCGCGCATTTGCTCGACTTGCTGTTGTAAGCGCGTATGTTCGAGTTGTAAATCATGCAAGCGTCTTGTGATTTCTGCAACACGTTGACGCGCAGAAGGCAACGCCTGCGAGAGCTGCTGCCAAGCGGATTCCGCTTGGGCAACTGCGGAACGCGAATGATCCGCGATCAGTTGATGCGCTTTGATTTCACGTCGGAGGTTTTCGATTTCCTGCTGACGCGCCAGTAAACCTGCTTGCTCCGAATCAGGTGCGTAAAAGCGGACACTGTTCGAATCGATCAAGTGACCACCCTGCACGACTAACATGGCGCCAGCGGGCAAGGTCGAGCGGACTGCGAGCGCCTCGGTCACATCTTTTGCGATATAAACATTGCCCAACCAGCCCTGCAGCAACGTACGCAACTCAGGATCGGTGATGCGCAGCACTGAGACCAAGGGGTTCATTCCAGCAGGCGCGGGCGCCACGGGCGCAGCGGAGGGCAACTGATAAAACGCTAAACGAGCGGGTGGAGCATCACTTGCAAACGCGCGCACCCAGTCTAGGTTACGCACCTCAAGTCCTGTCATGCGCTCATTGAGCACAGCTTCCAGGGCGGTTTCCCAACCTGGTTCGACATGCAGCTTTTGCCAGAGACGCGCTAAAGACGTCAACTCGTGCTTGGCAAGCCAAGGCTCGAGTGTGCCTTTTTTCTGCACATCCTCCTGCAAGCGCACCAACGCGGTCAGACGCGCGTCTAACCGGGCGAGTGACTCCGCTTCGACTTGGGCCTGTTGTTGGGCTTTCGAACGCCGCATATCAGCCTCAGGCAATTTGTCTTCGAGCTCGGCAAGTGCGCCCTGCGCCTCCTCGAGTGACTCTTCTGTGACAAGTTTGTCGCCAGTCAGACGCTCAAGCGCCTCGACATCGGGCGTTTCTACGCCTTGCAATTCTTGTTTGAGCCGGTCACCACGCATTTCAAGCGTCTGTAATTGGCGATCCGAATCCCGCTGCGTCTGCGCCACCAAGGCCAGGCTCTGCTCCACGCGTGCCAATATCGCGCGCATTTCTTCGCGCTGGGTCGCAGCCTGGCGCACACGCGCCTCGATATCAGGCAATCCCTCTTGTGCGGACAGCGCCAATTCGCGTGCCTGTTCGGAACGCGCGGCGCTCGTCATCAGTTCTTTTTCACCCTCTTGGATTTGCAAAACACAGTGTTCTTTTTGCGAACCCCACTCGGTCATCTGGACTTGTAATTGCGCGCGTCGCGTATGCACACGATTGCGCGACTCGACGACATGGCGAATTTCTGCCTCGAGGCTACTGACTTTGGCATTGGACTCGTATAACAAGCCTTGAGCGGCGTGCACAGCATCGCCCGCTGCGTAATGCGCCTGACGGCGCGCCTCAAGTGCAGCCTCGCTAGCGCGCAACCCAGCCATCGAAGCCTCGAGCTCAGTCTGTGCCCTTTCGATGTTTTGTTGCGTACGGGCGCGCTCTTCGTGGGCGGCGGCTTCCTTGAGGAACCACAGCGCATGTTGCTTGCCCTCGCCTTCGGCTTGCAGTGCGCGGTACTCGCGCGCCACTTCTGCTTGAGACTCAAGCTTTTCAAGTTGAGAGGTGAGTTCGCGCAAGATATCGTCCACACGCACGAGATTTTCGCGTGTATCGGACAACCTGTTTTCCGTTTCGCGTCGCCGTTCTTTGTAGCGCGACACGCCCGCAGCCTCTTCGAGGTAAACACGGAGTTCTTCGGGCTTTGCTTCGATCAAGCGACTGATCATGCCCTGACCAATAATGGCGTAACCACGCGCGCCTAAACCTGTACCTAGAAAGATATCGTTGACGTCGCGACGGCGGACTTGCTGGTTGTTGATGAAATAGCTGCTCGTGCCATCACGGGTCAACACACGACGGACCGCAATCTCAGCGTAGGTCGCCCACTGACCGATCGCACGACCATCGCTATTGTCGAACACAAGCTCAACCGAAGCACGCGCGGAAGGCTTGCGCTGACCAGAACCACTAAAAATCACGTCTTGCATGGACTCGCCACGCAGCTCGGACGCTCGACTTTCGCCCATCACCCAGCGCACGGCATCGATGATGTTGGATTTACCGCAGCCGTTCGGTCCCACGACTCCCACGAGCTGACTTGGGGTCGGAATCACGGTCGGATCGACGAAGGATTTAAATCCGGCTAGTTTGATTTGGGTCAGACGCACAATATTAGGCACAATCTCGAATGGAATCTCTGTGATCATAACGCAGCCTGAGCAAAAATCAGCCCGATGACACCCTCCACATGATGTCTTGGACACACTTCAAATGGGTAAAACCGCGGGGAATCCCTCATTCTTTTATTATGCGGAATGCCGCATTGTGGCGTGCGTTCAATTTTTCGGGAAATCATCTTGAATCGAGGCTTTTTTACCGTCATGGCTGCGCAGGCTCTGTCCTCGCTTGCGGATAATGCATTGTTTATCGCTGCAATCGCACTGATCCTAGAGCTTCACGGCCCAGACTGGATGGCACCGATGATGAAATGGTGGTTTGCCGCCTCTTATGTCTTGCTAGCAGCCTTCGTAGGCGCTTTTGCAGACTCGTTCCCCAAGGGCCGGGTGATGTTTTTCACTAATGCCATCAAGGTCAGCGGCTGTTTACTCATGTTTTCTTATGCCATGTTCGGATTGTCACAAGAAGGCCAGGTTGCTCTGGTATGCGCCGCCTATGCGCTAGTCGGTATTGGCGCGGCCGCCTACTCACCCGCTAAATACGGCATTGTCACTGAGATGCTTCACCCTTTGCAGCTCGTCAAAGGAAATAGCTGGATCGAGGGCTTGACCATTTTGTCCATCATTATGGGAACCGTGGTGGGTGGCGTGTTGGTTTCGCCCACCGTATCTTCCTGGTTGCTCAGCCATGCTTGGATCAGTAATTTGGTGGACACGCCTGCCGAAGCCGCTATTTTGATGATCGCCTTTGTTTACATCGCTGCTGCGCTCTGCAATTTGATGATTCCGAGCACGAATGTCGTCTATCCAAAACAAAACAAAAACCCATTCAGGCTGGTCAAAACCTTCGCAGGGTACGTTCGTATCCTGTGGAATGACAAACTGGGTCAAATTTCTCTTGGTGTCACGACCCTTTTTTGGGGTGCTGGCGCGACGTTGCAACTCATCGTGATCGAGTGGGGTAAAAACCACCTCGGCTACCGTCTGGACCAAGCTTCAATTCTGATGGGCATCACTGCGCTCGGAACAATTGTAGGATCTATTCTTGCAGGAAGAGTACCCCTGCCCAAAGCGTTAAAAGTGCTGCCCTTGGGCGTCGCGATGGGCTTTATCGTCATGCTCATGCCCTTTGTTAATAGCTCGATGAGCATCAACGTCATGGGCACACAGCTGCCCTGGGTGGCCTATGTGCTACTAATCCTGATTGGCCTGACCTCAGGTCTATTTGTCGTACCAATGAATGCACTGCTGCAGCATCGTGGCCATGTGTTGTTGTCGGCGGGACATTCGATTGCAGTCCAAAATTTCAACGAACAACTCAACATCCTGGTGATGGTGGCCGCGTACACGCTGTTGTTGTGGGCCGATATGTCGATCGATGTGATTATCTGGATTTTTGGTGGGCTCGTGGCTTCGCTCATGGTGGTCATGATGCGGTGGAACCGCAGCAATCTCAATAAACAGCCTCATCTGCTCGATGAAATTGGCCAAGAAGGTCACGGTAAAGCGCTGTGACACTTCGAGGACGTTAAGTCGTTTGTAAACCCGTAGTTAAAGACCCGAAACGGTCTTGAGAAGCTGTAAGTCCTGCCAGGCCGCAGCTTTGTCGCCGGGGTGGCTCAACAGGTGAAAGGGATGATAGGTGGCGATCAAAGGGATTTTTTGCCCAGCCACCATCAACCCGTGTGTCACTTGACGCAGGTTTGCAAGGGGCTCCTCCGACTCTAGCAATGACTGCGCCGCCCGACCGACAGCCAAAATACTAAATGGGCGGACAAGCTCAATCTGCCGCAACAAATATGGCTTGCATGCCTCGAGCTCTTCGGCCTTGGGATTGCGATTTCCGGGCGGACGACACTTGACGATATTGCTGACGAACACTTGATGCGTCCGACTGCTTTGAATTGCCGAAAGCATATTGTCCAGCATCAGCCCAGGGCGATCCACAAAAGGCCGACCCTCACGGTCTTCGAAAACCCCCGGTGCCTCTCCAATGACCATAATGGCGGGTGACATGACGCCCTCACCAGGAACCGCCTGTTGACGTTCACGGCACAGCCCGCATGCTTCGCAGGTACGGACCGTTGCCGCCAAAGACGCTAAATCATGCGCTGCGGCAGCCAAGGCAAGCGTATCCACCTGAGTCTCTAAAACAGGTCTGATGACGGGGGCGACGATACGAGAAGGCGCAGCCGTCACGGGGCGTTTCGGCTGAGGTACAACCGCCGCGACTGCACTCTGCACATTGATGTTTTTCGGCGCGGGCTGCTCGTGGGGCAACCAAGGCTTTTCGATGCCGAGCTCTTGCAACCAAGCGAGCTGCAAGGCCGAAAACTGGGGTACGCTTGGCTGAGATACGGTCATAAGCTGTCAAAACTCTTTTTAAGAATCAGGGCGTCTTCTCGCTGACCCTTTGCTGCAGGATAATAATCCCGCCTGAGACCAATCTGGACAAAACCCTCAACAAGATAAAAGGCCTGTGCCGCCTGGTTGGACGGTCGAACTTCTAAGACAATGCCTTCGGTACCCGCAGCACGCGCCAAATGCGTGACATGTGCGAGCAACTGCCTGCCAACACCGCGCCGTTGCACGTCCTTTGCCACGGCGATCACCAACAAATGCGCGACATCGGGCGCCACCATCGTCACGGAAAAACCTTGCAGCCCCTCCTCGGTGCGAAGCACCCAAGCTTCATAACCTGCGTCGAGCGCATCTTCAAAGTTTTTCAAGGTCCAGGGAAAAGACTGAACGGCAGCTTCCAAGGCCACGACTTCACGCAAGTCCGACCGCATCATGGGCAGCAGCGCTGCGGTGCCTGGAGGCTTGGCGCGTGGGTTCCCCCCCTCTCCGCGGGCACGCTCCAAGCTTGTAAAAGCCACCTTATCACGCAAATAAAGAGGGCTCGCTTGCTCAGGTGATAGCGTTAAACCTGCCTTGAGCGCCTGCAAAGCGAGTGTGGCGACGGCCTGGGCCTCGGGTCGCGCCTGCAGATTATCCAATACCCAAGCTGCAGGCCATGTAGAAGACGTTAAAGACGCCTCAACCACAGACCACCCCTCCCCGACAAGCGTCACAGACCGAACATCGGGGACACGCTCTTGCCAAAATTGCTGACGCTGGGAAATAAACAATAGAACGTCCGCGCCCGCTAACAAAACAGGCGGTTGAATCGCGATGAGCTCATCCGTCACTGAGCGCGCGTACACACCAAAGTAAACCTCGTCCATTCGCGCATCGAGTGCCACGTACAGCAGCGCTTCAGGGTGTCGGGGCAAAGCCTGCGCGGCAACAGCCGGCAACGCACCCACCTGAATCAAAGGAATATCGAGCGCCAGCGCGATGCCTTGTGCCACACCGCAGGCGACGCGCACACCGGTAAACGCTCCGGGTCCTTGGCCAAACGCAACGGCAGTCACATCTTTTTGTGTGAGATTGTGCTCGGCTAAAATAGAGTTCGCCAGCGGGAGTATCGCCGAGGCGTGCCCCGTTGTTCCCTCGATCGTGCGCTGGGTCACTGAGAGGGTTGAGCCTTGCTCCAACAGTAACGCGACGGTACCGGTCGAGGTTGAAGTTTCAAATGCCAGAATTCGTATCATAAGGAGATTGTAATGAACCTCGGGCGTACGTCGGTGAAGCCACCTGCTTGAAACACTTTGTTACACGATATTAACCATCTGTCAGCCTTTGTAAAACCTTGTGAGATTCGTGCCCTTCCAACGGCGACCAAGGTTACATTTTTGCCTATGAATACTTTAAATACCCATTGCATACGAAAAATTCTTGTTGTTGACGATGACCCTAGACTAAGAGACTTGTTACGCAGATATCTCACTGAGCAAGGCTTTAATGTACTCACAGCCGAAGACGCCAGAGAGATGAACAAAATCTGGCAGCGCGAGTACGTTGATTTACTCGTTCTAGACCTGATGTTACCGGGTGAGGACGGTCTGTCCGTATGCCGTCGCTTGCGCGCCACCCAGGATAAAACCCCAATCATCATGCTCACGGCTAGAGCCGAAGAGATCGACCGCATCATTGGGCTCGAAATGGGGGCCGACGACTATTTGTCTAAACCGTTCAATCCTCGCGAACTTCTCGCGCGCATCAACGCGGTCCTACGCCGTCGCAACAGTGACGAGCACCCAGGTGCACCAGGGCAAGACAATGAAACCATTTCATTCGGCCCCTATTCCCTCAATTTGGCGACGCGCTGCCTGTCACGCGACCAACAAATTGTGCCCATTACAACGGGGGAATTTTCTGTTTTAAAAGTCTTTGCGCGCCACCCCAAGATTCCCCTCTCTCGCGACAAGCTCATGGAGCTCGCCCGCGGCCGTGAATACGAAGCCTTTGATCGAAGTCTGGACGTCCAAATATCCCGTCTACGCAAACTCATTGAAATCAATCCGGCAAAGCCTACCTTTATTCAGACTGTCTGGGGTATGGGCTATGTCTTTGTGCCGGATGGGCGAAATTAACGCCTTTAGGCAACAGCTTCGCCTGTTGCTTTTGCAATCCTTGAAACATCGGACTTTAGGCATACGCCAAGGCTGCTTGTGGTTCACGCATACGCTTTCCCAAATCGATCTTTTTACCCGCAGTTTTTTACTGCTTTCAACGCTGATGCTTGCCAGCTTAGGTGCCTGGGTATTGATATTTTTCAGTCTTGAAATGGGACCGCGCGCGGCGCAGATGAGCCAGCGCATCGCGACCTCGGTCACTCTGACGCTCTCAACGCTTGCTTACACGCCAGAAGCGGAGCGTCTCACACTTTTGCGGACCTTGTCTCTACGCGAAGGGCTGGACGTTGCCGCGCGCAGGGCTCTAGATGTCATCGAACCGCTTCCTGCAGGAAGATATTGGCAGCGCATCGCCAAGCTCGTGCGTGCGCAGCTTGGCGAAGAAACAATTCTTGCCTGGTCCGTCAATGAAGTGCCGGGGTTTTGGGTCAGTTTTCGTCTCGATAATGATAAGTACTGGCTTTCTTTTGAGCGTCACGAAATCAGACTGACGGGCAGCATTGAGTGGCTGAGCTGGGGTGCGGCGGCGCTTTTGTTATCTCTCCTCGGCGCAGCCATTGGCGTGTCCTATATCAATCGCCCACTCTCGCGCCTAGCGCGTTCGGTACAGCTTCTCTCAAAAGGGGTCTCTCCACCTGCTTTGCCCGAAACCGGGGCACGCGAACTGCGAACACTCAACAGCAGCTTCAATAGAATGGCGCGCGAACTCCACCAAACCAACGCCGACCGGGCATTAATGTTGGCCGGCATCTCCCATGACCTGCGCACGCCCTTAACCCGCATGCGCTTGGAGGTCGAATTAAGCGCCATGAATGACGCGGGCAAGATCGCCATCGATCAGGATTTAGCGCAAATTGATCATTCGCTGGCTCAACTGATGGACTATGCACGCCCCGCAAATCTTGAGTCTCCTCACACCACCAATATTTCGACTCTGCTGACCGAGCTCACTGACCGAGAGCGATGCCTCACAAAGCACGTTGGTGGCACGCTCACGACCGCGATCCAAGCGGGTATCCAAGCGTCCGTCTCGGCCACGGATTTAAGGCGTATTTTGACAAACCTCATCGAAAACGCGCGACGTTATGGTCTTAAAGATGACGAGCCTCCCGCGCTCGACGTCGTCCTAGAAGGGGGTAGTCATTCCTTCAAAATCAAAATTTCGGATCGAGGACCAGGCATTTCTGTTCACGACATCGCACGCGTTCGCAAGCCGTTTTGGAGAGGCAATATGGCGCGTACAGGCGCCTCAGGCACAGGACTGGGGCTTGCCATTGTTGATCGCCTGTTGCAACACATGGAGGGCGAACTCAGTTTTCACGCAAGAATGGGCGGAGGACTGACCGCTCAAGTTGAAATTTTTACCGCGCACATCGATGGTTAGTGCTTGCGCAATAAAACCACAGCGTTCACCGCAATACCTTCTTGACGGCCTAGGTGTCCGAGGCCTTCGTTGGTTTTTGCTTTGATGCTGACCGCGGTGGGCGAGACACCTAAATCGCTTGCGATATTGGCAATCATGGCTGCGCAATGGGGTCCGATTTTTGGCGCTTGGGCGTGAATCGTTGTATCCAAATTGACCAATTGCCACCCAGAGGCTTGTACGCGCCTATAGGCTTCGCGCAACAGCACACGACTATCGGCGCCTTTAAATTGAGGCTCCGTGTCAGGAAACAAACGCCCGATATCGCCCAGCCCAGCCGCACCGAGAAGGGCATCTGTAATCGCATGCAATAAAGCATCCGCATCGGAGTGCCCCAGCAAACCATGCGTGTGCGCAATCGTCACGCCACCCAGAATCAAGGGACGTCCCTCGACCAGCGCATGCACATCAAAACCCTGACCAATCCGCAAGGCAAAATCACTCATAGCCACGACTCCACCCATTTAAAGTCTTCGGGCCAGGTGATTTTGGTGTTTCGACCTGATCCCCGCACCAAAATCGGTGCATAGCCCAGTGCCTCCATGGCCTGAGCCTCATCTGTTGGAGCATGCGCTTGCGCAGGCGTATTCATTGCACGTGTGAGGGCTTGGAGCAGTAAACCCGCACGAAACATCTGCGGGGTTTGGGCCTGCCAGAGTCCTTCGCGGGGCACTGTACGGGCAACCAGCGCTGTTTGTGGCTGTGCCATTTTGAGTGTATCGGCTGTCGGCATCGCCAGCAATCCTCCGACGCCGTCCGCCAGGCAGGCATCAATCAGGCGTGCCAAGGCCTCTAGAGGCAAGCCTGGGCGCGCAGCGTCGTGCACCAAGACCCAGTCCTCAGGAGCCAGTTGCGCCTCGTTTAACGCATTTAAAACGGTTTGCGCGCGCGTGGCGCCGCCACAAGGCGAACATTGCGTTCTTGGCAAACCCGTCAAGACAGTCTCGGCTTCGTTATCGCCGGGCGCTACGGCAACCCGGACTTCTTGAATCCTTGGGTCCGCCAACAACGCGTGAACCGCGTGTCTAAGCATCGCTTGCCCGGCCAACAGACGGTATTGTTTGGGTGTTTGTGCTTGATCGGCACTGAGTGCCCGCACGCCAATACCCGCCGCAGGAACGATGGCGACGATGCGAAAAGGAACATCAAAAGGGGGCTTAGGAGGCATCATATGCGCTTGATTTTATAATCAATGGTTTAGTCGGTGTAATAAACACCACCTCGTCGCGCATTACTTGCGCTTTTTCATGCGCGATCACTCCTGCGATTTACTGTCAATGTCGGCTGCTTCTCATTCTGTTTCTACCCTGCTCGCTTCGCTCAAACCCGGTTTGCGCTTTGCTCAACCCACGCCCGCCGGGTCCGGCGACGCCTGGCTCTTGACCGAACTTGCCCGCGCAAGTGGCAGGACACTTGTCATTCTGACGGCCGAGCCGCTCGAGGCGCAGCGTTTGGCCGAAGAAATCCCGATTTTTGCCCCAACACTCAGGGTCCGTCCCTTGCCAGACTGGGAAACACTGCCTTATGACAGCTTTTCCCCGCACCAGGATTTAATTTCTGAACGCCTGCGCACGCTGCACGCCTTGATGCTCGGCGAAGTCGATGTCCTGACCGTTCCTATCACCACCGCACTGTATCGCCTCGCACCCCCAAGCTTTCTCGCAGCCTATACGTTTTCCTTTAAACAAAAAGATAAGCTCGACGAAAACGCGCTGCGTCAGCAATTAACGCTCGCCAACTATGCGCATGTCTCCCAGGTCACTGCACCCGGCGAATTTTGCGTTCGGGGCAGTCTGATCGACCTCTTCCCAATGGGGTCAGTCGTTCCCTACCGCATTGATTTGTTTGACGACGAGATTGAGTCGATCCGAGCCTTTGATATCGACACACAACGCAGTCTCTACCCCGTCGGAGAAGTTCAGCTTCTGCCTGGTCGCGAATTTCCGATGGACGAAGCCGCGCGCAATCATTTTAGGGCGACTTTTCGCGAGGTTTTCGAAGGCGACCCTTCGCGCGCCTTGCCTTATCGCGATATGGGCAACGGCATCCCGTTCGCTGGAGTTGAGTACTACCTACCCCTCTTTTTTGAACAGACCGCCACGCTCTTTGATTATTTAAAAACCGAAACCCTCATTGTGACGCTGGGCGATATCGACGATGCCATGCGGCGTTTTACCCAGGACACGGCGACGCGTTACAATTTTTTAAAAAGCGATCGCGAGCGTCCGGTTCTTCCCCCAGAGGCGCTGTTTTTACAAAATGAAACACTGTTCGAGCATCTCAAAGCCTTTCCCAGACTCGCACTTACCGCAGACCATCAACACCCTGATTTTGCCGCCGCACCCGATATTGGCATTTCTAGGCGAGCCGAAGATCCTCTGGCCAAACTTCGCGAACTGCTGACGCGCTCAACGCGTTCAAGCGATGCCCAGAGCGGCGATCATGTCAGACGCATCGTGCTTTGCACGGACTCCCATGGACGACGTGAAACCATTGTGCAAATGCTGGCAGAACATAGCCTTGCACCCGATGCACAAACAGAGTCAGTCGCACTTTTTCTTGAGGGAGATGCGCACTTTGGCATTACGGTCGCGCCACTCGCGACAGGATTCGCCGTACCGGCTCAAGGTCTGTTGTTTTTAACTGAAAACGACCTCTACCCTGGCCACGGTGGCACAGCCAGACGTGGCAAACGCGATCAAGAGCGGGCCAGTAATGTCGAAGCGATGGTACGGGATCTTTCCGAACTGCGCGAAGGCGATCCCGTTGTCCACGCGCAGCACG
>CAMBLP010000008.1 GCA_945868195.1 Bordetella parapertussis | reverse complement strand
CACAGGGCAATATGCCTGTACAAGATACCGCAGTGCTTTTACATGCAATGCAATATGCGAAATCGTTTGACTTTGCGGTGTGGTTGCGACCTCAAGACGCATGGCTGTCGCGAGGCGGTGTCGTTGCGAACGGTGCGTATGCGTCGCGCTTGGGTTTAACGGCGATTCCTGTCGAGGCCGAGACCATTGCGTTGCAGACCTTGCTGTCGCTACAACGGATCACTGAGGTGCGCATGCATCTTTGCCGCTTGTCGAGTGCCGAGGCGATCAACATGGTGCGCGCAGCGAAAAAAGAAGGGCGGCCTATCACCTGTGATGTGACGGCCAATCATGTGCATCTGACCGATATCGATATCGGTTATTACGACACTCTTTTTCGGCTTGATCCTCCCTTGCGTGGGCAGCGTGATCGCGACGCGATTCGATTCGGACTGTTGGATGGCACGATTGATGCAGTGTGCTCGGATCACACCCCACTAACGGATTTGGATAAAAATCTGAGTTTTGATGATGCGGTGCCAGGTGCCATGGGTTTGGAGTTATTGCTCTCACTGACGCTCAAGTGGGCACAAGAAACACGTGTGCCCTTGCGAGACGCGTTCAAACTGGTCACGCATGCTCCGGGTCAAGTCTTGGGCCAAAGTGCCGGATGGACGGTTTGTCCGGGTAGCCTCACTGTGGGCGCGCCAGCGGATGTGTGTGTTGTGGATCCAGAGCAATATTGGCTAGTGTGCCGTGAAAATATTCACAGCGTCAGTCAATGCACGCCCTTTTTGGGTCGTGAATTACCAGGGCGTGTGGTTGCAACGGTACTGCGCGGTGATCTTGTTTGGGAGCGATTTCGTTGAAAGTTTTGCGTTTCCTTTTAAGAGCCACGTTGGCATTGACTTGGGTGCTGTGTGGCTTGTTGACGCTCGTGTTGATTTTTCCGCTGGCTGGTCACAAGGGTCGGTTAGCGCTCAAGCGCGATTGGTCTGGTGTGTTGCTCTTGTTGTGTGGTGTGCGAGTGTCGTATTCAGGTGAGCCTCTGCGCGAGGGACCGGCGCTTTGGGTGATCAATCATGTGTCTTGGCTTGATATTTTTGCGATTAATCATGCTCGCGCTGCAGTGTTTATTGCCAAGAGTGAAATCCGTCGCTGGCCTTTGTTAGGTTGGTTGGTGGCCGGAGCAGATACGATTTTTATCGAACGCGCTTCGCGCCATGCCGTGCAAAAAGTCGCTCGTGCAATGCGAGATAAATTTGAGCTTGGCCAAGTGGTGGGCTTATTTCCCGAGGGCACGACGTCACAAGGTTACGATTTGCTGCCTTTTTACGCCAATCTGTTTGAGCCCGCGCGGCGCGCAAACGTCCCGATACAGCCCGTGGCCTTGTTATTTTTCCACCACGACAGGCGTAGTGATTTCGCGGCCTTTGTGGGCGAGCAAAATCTGCTGCAAAACTTATGGAAAGTCTTGGGCGGCACGGGTGTCCGGATTGAAGTGGCGTTTTTAGCGCCGATCTGGGTGCCGGATGGCGAATCCGCACCAGCGCGCGCAGCGCTCGGCGCGCGGGCTCATCAGGTCATCAAGGAAGTGGTGTTGAGACGCTAGGCCCCACGCCAGTCTCCTGTGCGTGGGGTTCAGTCGATCAGCAGCTTTGGCAGCGAGGATGTGCTCGCAGACGTGAGTAAACGCCGAGTGCGTTGTTTGCAAAAATTTTCTTTTTCTGCGCGCTGTCCGCCGAAGGTGAAGCGTCGATATAGCGCCGGGTGTCGTCAAAATAAAAGTTGGTGAGTGGATCAATGCCTTGCACCGCACCGACTGTTTCCGAGGCGAACAAAATGTTTTTGTTGGGGACGACACGCAGCAATAGATCAATACCAGGCTGATGGTAGACGCAGGTATCAAAAAATACGTTATTCAGCACTTTTTCCTCTAGCGAGGAGATGCCCATGTCAAGGGCCATGCCGCGATAACGACCCCAGTGATAGGGGGCTGCTCCACCACCGTGAGGAATAATAAACTTGAGCGTCGGGAAGTCCTTGAAAATATCCGAGGTCATAAACTGCACAAAGGCGGTCGTGTCGCCATTGATGTAGTGGGTGGCGACCGCGTTGAAATGCGGATTGCATGAGCCGCTGACATGAATCATGGCCGGGACATCGAGTTCGACCATTTTTTCGTACAAGGGATACCACCACTTTTTGTCCCACAACGGTGGATCGGTCCAGCGTCCGCCCGTTGGGTCGGGATTGATGTTGGCACCGATAAAACCAAACTCGTTCACGCAGCGCTCGAGTTCTTCGATGACGCGCTTACCGGGTTGTACGCCAGCCGCCTGAGGCAGTTGACATACGCCGATGAAATGATCCGGGTAGAGCTTGCAGACGCGATTGACTAATTCATTGTTGTAGCGCGCCCAGACGACATTGGTGTCCTCGTTGCCCATGTGGTGGTCCATCGCGACCGCTTTCGGCGAGAAAATCGTCATATCGATGCCGCGCTCTTTCATGATGCGCAACTGATTATTGTCGATGCCATGACGGATTTCGTCATCGGAGACGGCAGGTGGGGGCGCCGTCGGTGCTTGGCCTGTTCGTTGAAACTCTGCGATCTGGTCGGTGCGAAACTTGGCGACTTGAGGCGGGGTGGTCGTAAAGTGACCGTGGCAATCGATAATCATGTTTAAGCTCGGTAAACGATGAAAAAGAGCACTTTACACAATTTTTACGTGTTTGACGGACTTGTCCTTTGGGATAATATCTTGCGGCACGATTGTTGATCTTTTGCCAAATAGGAAGCCTAAGCCATGTCCAGTCCCGTGAATCAGCAGACCCTAGACTGGATTGCTGTCTTCGAGCAGCGCGCGACGCGTCACGTCGTGACCGTGGGTGAGCACCAGGTGGTTTGGCGGCAGTTCGGTGAGGGGTCGCCTTGGGTGCTGATCCATGGCGGGCATGGCAGCTGGCTGCATTGGGCTCGTAATATTGAAGTCCTTTCTCAAGATTTCTCTCTGTGGATCCCTGATTTAGCGGGCTATGGTGACTCGAGCGACCCCCGCTTCGATGACTTTTCAACCATGGTCGATATCACCGCAGAATGTCTCACCCAACTCTTTGGCTCCGGCACCCCTTTCGATCTGGCGGGGTTTTCTTTCGGGGGATTGGTGTCTGCCAATGTCGCAGCCAAGGGATTGCCGGTTCGCCGTTTGGCGTTGCTCGGCCCCGGTGGTCATGGTGGTCCGCGCCGAGAACGCGGCAAGCTCATCAACTGGAAGCGCGCTGAGACGCACGAAGAGCTCATTGAGGCGATGCGTTTTAACTTGTGGGCGCACATGATTTACGCGGATGCGCACATCGATGATTTTGCGATGGGGATTCATACCCATTCGTGTATCAACACCCGTTTTCGCAGTCGGGGTATTTCGGGGCGCGGCTTGTTGGGCCCAGCCCTTGATGAATACAGTGGAGAGACGTTGATCATTTGGGGGGAGCATGACATCACCTGTACTCCGGAGTATTTGATGACGCATATGATCAACGGGCATCCAAGACGCCAAGGTTTGATTTTGCCTGAGGTCGGTCATTGGGTGAATTACGAAGCTGTTGAGCCGGTCAATGTTTTGCTCAAAGACTGGTTTAGCGCAGGCAGGATTGCGTCCGCGCTATAACCTCCTCTCAGTCCTCGTGCGGGTCGAGCATTTTCGCGCAGGGGACTTGGATCACGGCGTGGTCTTGTAGGCGCACCGCAGTGAGATGTCCGCCCCACAGGCAACCGCTATCGAGACAAATCACATTGCTATCGAGCTTGAGGCCGAGCGTGGACCAGTGCCCAAAGACGACGGTCACGTCACGTGTTGCTCGCTTGGGTAAGCTAAACCAAGGGATGAGGGCTTTGTCTTCAGGCGCAGGCTCGATTTTGACATTGAGAAGCATTCGGCCTTGTTTGTCACAAAAACGTACACGCGTGAGGGCGTTGATGATCACGCGTAAACGATCTGGTCCTTTGAGATGTTCATCCCACTGATCTGGCATGTTGCCATACATCAGTTGTAAATGTTTTTTCCAATCTGCGCTTTGAAGCGCGGCCTCGACCTCACCCGCGAGTTCGAGCGTGTGTTCGGCATCCCACTCTGGCAGCACGCCCGCATGAACGAGCAAGTGACCGTAGGCGTAATGCGCTAAGGGCTGGTGACGTAGCCAGTCTATGATGGCTTGCGCATCGGGGGCGGCGAGGACCTCGTCTAAAGTGTCCTTTTTGCCGTTTTTGCGCACCCCAGCCGCCATCGCCAACAGGTGCAGATCGTGATTGCCCAACACCACCGTCGCGCGATCGCCCAAGGACATGATCCGACGTAGCGTCGCCAGCGATTGTGGACCACGGTTGACTAGATCACCCGCAAACCAAAAGTGCGCGTCGGCATCCTCTTGGATATCGGGTTGAGATAACAAGGTATCAAGAGAGCCGCAGCAACCTTGGATATCTCCGATCATCCATATGCTAGACATACTCATATGGATGATTTCTTCCAAAAGGAGCGCGTGCGTTGACGGTGCGCGATGGCATTGCGATTTTCCATCGTAAAGACCGCGGTGAGCGCGAGAATCATCGCGCCGATATTAGGCAGTAGCGCGGTGACTACGGGCGACCAGTTATAAAGCAAACTGACATTGAGCGCGAGTTGATTAATCATGAAAAAACCAGTGCCGAGCAAAATACCGAGAAACACCTTGGCGCCTACGCCCCCTCGACGTGTCTGCATAAAGCTGATCGGCGCCGCGATCGTCAACATCACTAAAAGAGTAAAGGGATACGCGAGCTTGCGCCACATGGCAACGATCTGACGATCGGCTTGCAGTTGGTTGCGATTGAGGTATTCGATATAGTCCTTAAGCGCGAAAAAAGACATGCGTTCTGGTGTCAAAATCCGGGCGATCAAGCGTTCTGCTGTGAGGGAGGTGTCAAAGCTGCGCTCAGCCGATTGCGTGATGGTCACAGAGGGTGTCTTCGACACCTGGGCATCGGCAAGCGTTTGTTCAAGCGAGGGTGCAATATGATTTTCAGTGACCTTTTGCATGACAAGTTTGCCATCAACAAAACGACCGGCTTCGGATTGCGCGACGAGCGAGAGCATCCGTCCGTCGGGAAACTCGTAGACGCGCAGATTGGCGACGTTGCCCGACGAGAGTAAGTTGCCGACGTTGATGATGCGGGTGCCGCCGTTGGGTGTAGGCTCTTTGAACCAGTAGCCACTCACTAGACGTCCGCCTTCGACTTTACCGCGCATGAGCAAATTGGTTTCGCTACTTTTTATTTCAGCCATCGGCGTTAAAAACTCAGACAAAATGAGAGCGCCAAAAATAATCGGAAGGGACACGGTCCAGAGCATTTTTAAAAGACCAAAGCCACTGACGCCAGAGACGCGCAAGATGACGAGCTCGTTGCGCTGAGCCAAGCCTGAGAGCGCCAAGATCGCGCCAATCAGCACGCCGATCGGCAGGAGATCGTAGAGGCGTGTGGGGACAGAAAGAAGCTGCAAATAAAACAGGGCGCTGAGCGGAAACTTGTCACCGACCGTGTCAAGCTCGTCGACAAGCGTAAAAAAAGTAAAGAGTCCGAGCAGGGCAATCAACACCACGGAGGTGGAGCGATAAATTTCTCGGGCAAGATAACGTCGGGCAGTTCGCATAGGTCTAAGTGTAATGCCCAATCATGATCGGTTGAGTTCTGCGCGTAAAGTCGCCAGCACAGGCTCGACCTCAGGACGTTTTCCATGCCATAGAAAAAAACTTTCAGCGGCTTGACCTACTAGCATGCCCAAACCATCACTGATTTTTGAGGCACCTTCTTTTTTTGCTTGAACCATAAAGGCGGTTGGTTTAGCGCCATACATCATGTCGTAGGCCCAGGCACCGGGTGCGTAGAGTCCTGCGGGTAATTCGGGGATCTCGCCGGTCAAGCTACTGGCACTGGCGTTAATGACAAGATCCCAGCCGACGGGTTCCAAGGCTTCGGTCAAGCGACCTGCCGACAGAACTTTCGAGGTAATCGGTGTCGCGGCGTGCCATTCAGCGACTAGCGTACGGCCTCGCTCTGCTGTACGGTTGACGACATGCAGTCGGGCGCAGCCTGTTTCAAGCAAGGGGCCTAGTACGCCACGCGCAGCGCCGCCTGCACCTACCAGCAGGATTCGTGCGTCCTCGCACCGAACACCTAAGCGTTTCAGATCGGCCACTAAGCCCACACCATCCGTATTGCAGCCATGTAAGACGCCTTGACGCATCCATAGTGTATTGACTGCTTGGGCTTGTTGTGCCCGCGCACTGAGGTGCGCCCTGGCCAGCTCCCACGCCTCGAGTTTAAAAGGGACCGTGACATTGAGTCCCCGACCGCCGTGGGTAAAAAATTGATTCACGGTGTGCGCGAATCCATCTAGCGGCGCTTCCAGATGTTCGTAGATCAAGGAGATATGGGTTTGCGCTGCAAATTGTTGATGGATCGAAGGCGAGCGGCTGTGTTTGACGGGATGACCGATCACCGCAAAACGCGCCGGTGTGGGCGAGGAGGGTATGGATGTCGGTTTGACGTTGAAGGTCATGGTTGTCGTGTCTCGAATGCGCCGCGAACGAAATGCCAGGTTCGAGTCAGAACAAGCTGGTCGATTTGTCGGGCCATGTCTGGGGGAAAAGGCGCGAAGGGTGTCGAAAGTTGAGCAATGCGTCGCACCGCTTGATTCAGTAAAGGTTTGTCTGACGGACGATTAATCGTCAAGTCCACAATCGTTCCATCCGCACGTATCGTTAAGGTCGCTTGCACGCTGCCATAGAACTTGCCATCAACGCCGCTGGGATAGTGTTCCGTGCCAACTTGTTCGATACGCTGTCGCCATTGATCGATATACGGTGCATAGGCTGTTTTACGCGCAGAGACAGCATTAAAGTGTTTGCGAGGCTGTGCGTTGTCGTGCTCAATACGCTGTTTCAAAACAGCGATTTGTCCGTTGAGAATCATACTGTCTTGATCGATCTCGTCCTCGCCTGCGACATCGCTTGAGTCGGTGGGGTTTGTTGCGGGACGACCCTGTGTGATCCACTCTCTGGAAGTGAGCTGCGTGAGAAGCTCTTGCTGTTGCAGCTCCAGTTGTTGCCTTTGTTGCGTCAATGCCTCAAGCATGATGGGCTCGACGGACTCGCCCGCGAGCGGAATGAGCGTGGTCTGGTAGCCAGTTTGCGCTTGGCCGCCGCCGTCCACATTGGTTTGTGCGAGGAGTTGCGCCTGACTAGGCTCGCTCTCTGTCGCGGCATTGACCATGACGATCTCGAGCTCAGAAGGTCTTGGGGTCGGAACGGGGGGTGCGGTCCTATGCCAAGCGAGCAAAGCCAAGTGGATGACAACAGACAACAAAAGCCCCCAGCGTAAAAAACGCTGCTGCGCAATGAGCCAGCTTGCGATGCCGGGCGAAGTCGCCTCTGCGAAGGAGGGATTGCGGATGTTCACGTCGGTTCGATCAGATCCTCAGGTGGTTGGCTATCCATACTCTCGATAAAGCGGCAATCCATGTCAAGCGCAAGTTCGTCGATAGCCGTGATGTGTAATAAGACGCGCTGTCCTCTGTCGAGTGCGGGTAGTCCGGCTAAACGCACAATCATTGGGGCATTGTTTAGGCGCACCAAGTCCTCTTTGAGCAAAGTGGCTTCGCACTCAGTGATATTTTGCTGTTGTAGCCAGCGCAAACACCAGTAGCGCTCCATACTATTCTGAAAGTCATGCCATGCGACATATTGTGACTCAAACCCGCCAATGATGGCGAATAAATCAGCATCGCGAGGTTTGAACGGCGCGACCAGAGGCGCGGACACGCCATGCTCGATCGCCGCGATCAGCTGCCACTGATTCACGAGGTCAACGTAGCGTCGTAACGGGGAGGTACACCAGGCGTATTGCGCGACGCCGATCGCCTCGTGGGGAAGAGCGTGCGTACTCATGCGCACACGTCCAGTTTGTTGTGAACGATAGATGCCGGGAAGGCCGTGTGTCGCAAGCAAGCCACCCCAAGTGCTATTAGCCAAAATCATGTACTCGGCGACAAGTCGATCCAGAGGTGCGTTGCGCAGGCGCGGCACGATCCGCACCGTCGAGGCAGGATCGTCCGGGTCGCCGTCAACGTAGAAACTGTATTCGACACGATTGTTATTTTCAGGCTTGCCGCGGACGATCTCGCGTTGTTTGCAAAGCGCGAGCGACAGTTGCCAAAGTGGTCGAATCCAGTCGTTATGGGGAAGCTCGATGCTTGGGTCCGCTAAAGACTCTTCGGTGATGAAGTTATCTAGAGCGTTGTGGCGCAAATTGGCGCTTACGGTCAAGCGTTCGAGACGACTTTCGTGCGAGAGGATTTCTCCTGTGTTGGGGTTGGCGGTGACGTACAGCGACAGCACTGGGACAGGACGACCCTCGTCCAAGGAAAAAGCGGCGATCACCTCATCAGGTTGCATCGGGATTTTGTCTCCCGGCATGTAGACCGTGGACATTCTGGCGCGTGCAAGCTTGTCGAGTGCGCTGTCTTTAGTCACGGATAGACCAGGCGCTGCGATGTGGATCCCGACGCGCAAATGACCATCTGGCAACCGAGTGACTGACAGCGCATCGTCGATTTCGGTGGTGCTGATATCGTCCACCGAGTAGGCCTCAACGTCTGCGAGTGGGAGCTCGCGCACGATCTCTGGGACGTCGCAGGGTGCAAAGTCCGTCCCGCGTGGAAAATAGTTTGCGAGAAAACGTCCCTTGTGTAGCGCCAGCGCATGCGGCCAGGCACCCGCATCGAGCAAGAGCCGTTCGGGTGAGGTTTGGCGTTGCGCGCAGGCCGCGTCAAGCGCTTTCCAAGCCTGTGAGTTTTTATCGGGCTTGGTCACCAAGGACATCGCGGACAGAGCAACCTCCGGCGGCAGTTGGCCTGCAGCGATCGCCTGCGCCCACTCCTCGGTTTGTAACGCTACCCGTTGCTTCTTTTCCTGAGCCGCGAGTGCCGCCGCCAAAATCTCAGCAGGCGCCGCGCGATAGCGGCCTCGGCCTCGACGATGAAAATAAAGGGGCGCGCTATGTAGCCTCAGCAATAAGCTTGTTTTTTCAAGCGTATCGGGCGTGTGTCCGAAATACTCTGCGCCCATTGTGTCAATGTCAAACTCATCATCCGGCGCGCATTCCCAGAGAAAAGGCAGGTCGATCTCGTTGGCTAAACTTTCTGCCTGAGGCAGCAGTACATCCGGTTTGGGACTCGCGAACGTGAACAGGCAGTTGGCCCGCTTGATCTTGCTGCGTTTGCCGGACTCCGACTCGACTTGTAGTGTCGCGTCGGCTTCTGCCATGATGTGGCCTGTTTTGAACGCGCCATCTTCTTCATATAAAACGTACATGGATATGGGTATTCCGGTGAATCTGTAAAAAGAGCTTGTTAGGCCGGTGAGGCGGCGAGCGCCTCAAGGAGTCGACCATGCACGCCGGCGAAACCGCCGTTGCTCATGATCACAATGTGGTCGCCCGCCTGCGCCGCGCGTTTGATCGCTTGAATTAGCGGCTCGATTTCGTGATGTGCTTGCATGCGTGAGCCAAGCGAGGCGAGCACTTCGGCAGGCTCCCACCCCAAGGCTTGTTTACCTTCGCGCTGGCCATAGCAAAAAACCAAATCCGCGTCGGCCAATGCCGCGGGTAAGCGTGCCGCCATGGTACCGAGTTTCATGGTGTTGGAGCGTGGTTCGAGCACGGTAAGGATACGTTGCGCACCAATCTGCGCGCGCAAACCTGCCAGAGTCGTTGCGATCGCCGTGGGGTGATGCGCAAAATCATCATAGATCGTGATGTCCCGGACGGTGCCTCGCACTTCCATGCGACGTTTGACACCGCTGAAGTTGCTGAGCGCGGCGATGCTGTCTTGAGGCGTGACGCCGACGTGGTGCGCGGCGACGATGGCCGCGAGGGCGTTGTGCTGGTTGTGCGCCCCCGTGAGTGTCCAGTGGATGTCACCAAAGTGCTCTGCGCCTTTTGAGACCTCAAAAGATACTGCATCCAGTGCGCGAGTGTGCCAGCTGTCATGCGTATTGATTAAGGTGTGTGCGGCCCAGCAGCCACGCGCGATGACGCGCGCCAGCGCATCGTCTCGCGCGGGCGTGATGACCAGGCCGCTGCGGGGAACGGTGCGCAGCAAGTGATGGAATTGGGTCTCGATTGCGGCCAGATCTGGGAAAATATCTGCATGATCGTATTCGAGGTTGTTCAAAATAGCCGTACGCGGTCTGTAATGAACGAACTTGGAGCGTTTGTCGAAAAAGGCCGTGTCGTACTCATCGGCTTCAATCACAAAAAAGGGTTGTTCGATGTCAAAGCGCGCTGAAACCTCGAGGCCGGGTGCGACACCCCCGATCAGAAAGTTGGGTTTTTTGCCGGCGCATTGCAAAATCCAGGCCAGCATAGAACTTGTGCTCGTTTTGCCATGTGTACCCGCCACAGCGAGAACGTGCTGGCGTTGCAGGACAAAGTCTCCTAGCCATTGAGGACCTGAGGTATAAGGCAAACCTGCCTCCAGGATGGCTTCCATCAAGGGGTTGCCGCGCGAAACCACATTGCCAATCACAAAAAGATCGGGTTTGAGCGCCAGTTGGTCGGGCTCAAAACCCTCGATCAAGTCGATACCTTGTTCTTTGAGTTGCGTACTCATGGGGGGATAGACACCCGCATCACAGCCCGTGACACGATGTCCCGCGGCGCGCGCGATGAGCGCCAAGCCACCCATAAAGGTGCCGCAAATTCCCAGTATATGCAGATGCATGAACAGTCTCCTACCGACATTGTAGAGGCAGATGTCTCAAGACTTGTCGGGGGTTAAACCTTGCATGGAATCAACGCATTCGAGGCGAGGGGGCGCTATGATAGATGGCATGAAGAGAAGAACGATGATCTTTGGCGGAGCAGGTTTGTTAGCGATCGCCACCACGGCGTGGTTCGCCTGGCAGTCGACCTCGCGCCGCGCGCCGGCTGCGAATCGCGCGGTCGGTTTACCGGGCACGATGTCACAAAAAGCCGAGCCTAATCCTCGCGCTTTGTACGAGGCGTCGCTTCCGGACTTGATGGGCAACCCGGTTGCGCTCAGGCAGCTCCTTGGTCGTCCCGTCGTTGCCAATTTTTGGGCCACTTGGTGCGCACCCTGTGTCGAGGAGATGCCTCACCTCGATGCCTTATCAAAATCTTTGCCAGATATTCAATTTGTTGGTATTGGCATAGATACGGCATCTAATATCTCTCAATTCGTCACTAAAATACCTGTTTCTTATCCTTTGTATGTGGCGGGTCATGCTGGAATCGCCTTAGTCAGAGAGCTCGGTAATGCAGCGGGTGGTCTCCCTTTTACCGTCCTGTTAGATGCAGAAGGCCGCATTTTCGACACAATTCTTGGTCAGGTCTCACCCGAGGATTTAAATGTAAAAATCGGCCGCTTAGTCGCAAAATCAAAGACGTAGATAGACAAATGGCGTGAATTAGCGTAAAAATGCGTACCTGATCATTGCTTTTGGCGAGTAGGCATGGCTCAACACCTCCTTGTTCTAAACGGACCCAACCTGAATTTGCTCGGGTTGAGGGAGCCGCATCTGTACGGTCATACGACGCTGCCTGAGTTAGAGGCAGATCTTATGGCGCTTGCTCAGACTCTGGGCGTTTCGCTGGCCACCTTTCAAAGCAACCACGAAGGCGTCTTAGTCGATCGAATTCAAGCGGCGCGCTCGGACGGAACCGATTTCATCATCCTGAATGCGGGTGCCTACACACACACAAGCGTTGCGATTCGCGATGCCCTAGCAGGGGTTAAGATTGCCTTTGTGGAGGTTCATTTGTCGAACGTCCATAAACGAGAAGAATTTCGTCATCACTCTTACCTGTCGGATCTGGCGGTGGGTGTGGTGGCAGGTCTCGGCCCATCGGGTTACGAGGCAGCAGTGCGCTTTGCCGCTCAATATGAGCCTATCTAGAACTTTACGGAAATACTATGGATCTGAGAAAACTTAAAACCTTAATTGACTTGGTGGCCGAGTCAGGGATTGCTGAGCTGGAAATTACAGAGGGCGAAGGTAAAGTTCGTATTGTTAAGTTTTCACAGGCGGTTCAGCCCGTCGCCTACGCACCGGCTCCTGGGCAACATGCGCCCGCTCCAGCGGGTGCAGAGGGTGGAGCGGCTGCCGCACCGGTTGCGCCCGCACCCGCCGCGGTTGTCGGTCACTCGGTCAAGGCGCCTATGGTGGGAACGTTCTATCGTGCGCCCAATCCAAACTCCCCTTCGTTTGTCGAAGTCGGTCAGACGGTCAAAGAAGGCGAACCCTTGTGCATCATCGAGGCAATGAAATTGCTCAATGAGATCGAGGCAGACAAATCCGGGGTCATCAAAGAAATTTTGGTTCAAAACGGTGAGCCGGTCGAGTACGGCCAGCCTCTTTTTGTGATCGTCTGATATGTTTGAAAAGATTCTGATCGCCAACCGTGGCGAAATCGCGTTGCGTATTCAGCGCGCGTGTCGTGAAATGGGTATCAAGACCGTTGTGGTCCATTCCGAAGCTGATCGCGATGCCAAATATGTGCGCCTTGCCGACGAGTCGGTTTGCATCGGCCCGCCAGCTTCGCGCGATAGCTATTTGAATATGCCGGCCATCATTGCGGCCGCTGAGGTCACTGATGCCGAAGCCATCCACCCAGGTTATGGTTTTTTGTCTGAAAACGCCGATTTCGCCGATCGGGTAGAAAAGAGCGGCTTTGTGTTCATCGGCCCGCGGCCTGAGTCGATTCGTCTGATGGGCGACAAGGTGAGCGCCAAACAAGCCATGATCGAGGCCGGTGTGCCTGTCGTGCCTGGCTCGGCGGGCGCATTGCCTGATGACCCAAACGAGATTTTGCGTACGGCCCGAGAGGTCGGTTATCCCGTCATTATCAAAGCGGCTGGGGGTGGTGGTGGACGAGGCATGCGCGTCGTGCACACCGAGGCGGCTTTGCTTAATGCGGTCACCATGACCAAATCTGAAGCCGGTGCAGCGTTTAATAATCCTGAGGTTTATCTCGAAAAGTTTCTTGAAAACCCACGTCACATTGAAATCCAAGTGTTGGCGGATGGTGGAAAAAATGCTGTGTGGCTTGGTGAGCGCGATTGCTCGATGCAACGCCGTCATCAGAAAGTAATCGAAGAAGCGCCCGCTCCCGGGATCGATCGCAAACTGATCGAAAAGATCGGTGAGCGTTGTGCCGAGGCCTGCCGCAAGATCGAATATCGCGGCGCCGGAACATTTGAGTTTCTGTTTGAGAATGGCGAGTTCTATTTCATCGAAATGAATACACGCATTCAGGTTGAGCATCCTGTGACGGAACTCATCACGGGGATTGATCTGGTGCAGCAGCAGATTCGTGTCGCTGCAGGAGAAAAGTTCCAACTACGTCAAAAGGATATTACGTTCCGCGGCCATGCAGTGGAATGTCGTATTAACGCCGAAGATCCTTTTACCTTTATGCCAAGCCCTGGTCGCATCACCAACTGGCACACGCCAGGTGGGCCCGGTGTACGCATCGATTCGCATGCGTTTAATGGCTACTTTGTGCCACCGAATTACGACTCGATGATCGGCAAAGTGATCACTTATGGTGAAACACGAGCCCAAGCAGTGGCGCGTATGTCGATCGCATTGTCAGAGATGGTTGTCGAAGGCATTAAAACCAATATTCCTCTACACCGCGAGTTGATGGCCGATGCAAAGTTTGTCGAGGGAGGCACCAGTATTCACTACCTCGAACACAAGCTCGCTTCTCGCGCCACTTAACAACGTTGATGGCACGTAACGGAAAACACGATGCGTGAACTGGTTCTTTTGTGCCCTGGTTCTCTTGCAGAGCCCCTCTCCGACGGTCTGCTGGAGTCCGGCGCATTGTCCGTGTCTGTCGAAGATGCTGACCTTGACACCGACGAGGAGCAGCCGCTTTTTGGAGAGCCTGGCAGCGAACCTAATACGCAAGCTTGGGCGCGTAATCGTCTTGTGGTCTTGTTGGCGGACGGTACGGACCCAGAGCAATTATTGGCAAGCGCCCGTCAGGATCTGGATGCAGTGACCGATCTGTCATGGCATTTGCGTCAGGTTCCCGATGCAGATTGGGTACGACTCACACAGTCACAGTTTGGACCCATCTCGGTGGGTGAGCGCATTTTGATCGTACCGAGTTGGCATGCAGAGCAGATGCTCCAGACACCCGAGGCCGGACGTATCGCGATCCAATTGGACCCAGGCTTGGCATTTGGCACAGGTAGCCATCCTACAACCCATCTTTGCCTTGAATGGTTGGCCGAAGAGTTAGCGATCGGCTCAACTGTTCTAGATTATGGTTGTGGTTCAGGAATTTTAGCGATTGCCGCCAAAATGCTGGGTGCCTCAAGTGTGACAGGCATAGACATAGACGAACAAGCTGTACAAGCGACGGCAGACAATGCCGTGGCCAACCATACCGAGGTCAATGCGCACCTGCCCGAAGGTCTGGTAGAGGGCTTGTTTGATGTGGTCGTCGCTAATATTCTTTCCAATCCCCTCAAAGTTCTTGCGCCGATGCTCTCGACGCGTGTGCGTTCGGGAGGTTATTTGGTGCTATCGGGCGTGCTTGAGCGACAGGCTCTTGAGGTCGCACAGGCTTATGCCCCTTGGCTACCAATGAGCGTCTGGCAAGCCCGAGATGGCTGGGTTTGCCTAGCCGGTCGTAAACCCTGAGGTGTTCGCATGAGTCTAATCACGCGTTGCCCAAAGTGCCATAGCGACTTCGTTGTCAAACTGGAGCAGTTGCAAGCACTGGATGGTTTAGTGCGCTGCGGGTCCTGCTCGCACATTTTTGATGGTTTTGAGACGCTTGAAAGCCAGCTCCCTACGTTAACGCAGCGTCCAGGCGGCGGTGAGCCAGTTCGGTTTTCGACTTCAGCAGCGGCGAACGCGCCTGCAGTGTCCGTAGCCTCGGCTGCAGAGCCCGCAGTATTGCGGCATCGTCCTGAAAGAAGCGAGCCCTTAGAACGTAGAGAGCAAGAGGTCCCTGAGCCCGCAGTATTTACGTCGCGCGCGGATACCGAATCCTCGAATACGTTTTCTTTTTCGGCTAAGTCAGCAGAGCATATTTCGAAATCCTCTGGGACCATTTTAGGCGAGTCCAGACTTCGTGGCGAAGGCCCTTCAGTGGGGAGAACGCAACCTGAATTTTTAATCGATGAAGTCGATACGCAGAGACTGAAGATGCTGCTGTGGAGTTTGGCGAGCGTGCTTGCGCTTGGGTTAATCATCGTTCAGCTTGCTTATGTTTACCGCAACGATATTGCGACTCAGCTCCCTTCGTTACGTCCCGTTGTTGATGCGATGTGCGCAAAACTTGGCTGCGAAGTGAGCCTGCGTCGATATATCGAGCGGATTTCAGTGTCTGTGATTGCTTTTGAGCGTCAGGCGTCTCCAACCCAAGAGGGTAAGCCCGTCGACATGTCCTTGAGATTCTCTTTGCGTAATCGCTTGAATCAAGCGCAACCATGGCCTGGGCTGACTCTTGAGCTCACGGATGCGTCTGGTACGGTTGTATTACGCAAGCGCATGAGTCCCAACGATTATCTCCCTGCACAATTGGCTGATAAGCCTTTCGCTGCGAATCAAGAAGTCAGTCTTATTTTGCCCGTTGCTGTGACAGGTTTGCAGATTAACGGCTACACGCTTAAACCATTTTTTCCTTAAGGCATACAACATGACAGCCCCAGTTTTAATTTGTGGTTCAGTCGCTTTCGATACGATCGCAGTCTTCGAAGGACAGTTCAAAGACCACATCTTGCCCGATCGTATTCATGCGTTGAGCGTGTCCTTTTTAGTCCCTCGTATGCGCCGTGAGTTTGGCGGTTGCGCAGGCAATATCGCTTACAACTTGAAACTTTTAGGTGGGCATCCGATTCCCGTTGCCACGGTGGGCGAAGACGCGTCAGATTATGTGCAACGCTTTAAACAACTCGGTATCGAGGTCAAGATGATTCGTAGCCTACCCGGGACCTTGACCGCGCAATGTTTCATTACGACGGACTTAGATGACAATCAGATCACGGCCTTTCATCCAGGCGCCATGGATCGTTCCTCGGAAAATGATTTAACCGGTCAGCAAGCGGCTTGGGCAATCGTGGCGCCTGATTCAAAAGCAGGCATGATGGCGAATGCCAAGCGCTTACATGCCCAAGGGACCCCGTTTATTTTTGATCTGGGTCAGGCGATGCCTCTGTTCGATGGGGATGACATCATGAGCATGCTGAGCTTGGCGCAAGCGCTCACTGTCAATGATTATGAAGCCAGCGTTGTGGAGCAACGCACTGGCCAGACAATCGCGGCACTCGCTAAACACTTACGGGCGATCGTTGTGACACGTGGCGCAATGGGTGCGACGCTTTATACTGAAGGTCAAGAGCATCATATCGATCCAGTCAAGCCTCAAGGGCTTGTCGATCCAACGGGTTGCGGTGATGCGCACCGAGCCGGGTTGTTATATGGTTTGACACAGGGCTGGAGTTGGTCGGATGCCTGTAAACTTGGAAATCTGATGGGATCGATCAAAATCGCTTCGCGTGGTCCACAAAACCACGCACCAAGTCGATCGGAGATTGACACAATGCTCAGCAGCTATTTCAATTTACGACTAACTGCTTGAGCCTGCTTGAAAGGAATCTTGTGATGAATGAAAAATATTCTATCCGCTCCATGACTGGCTTTCGTCTAGCCTTGGGTGCGCTTGCGTTGTCCGGTGTTGTTTTGGTGACAGGTTGCGCCAAACCTTCAGCCTCTGCGAATGTTTACAACTATAACCAGACGCAGCGTGATCAGATCGTCAGAAATGGTACGGTGATTAACGTACGTCCCATTACGATTCAGAGTGATCAGACATCGGGTGGAGGGGCGATTGCCGGTGGGGCTGTGGGCGGCGTGGCTGGAAGCGCCGTTGGCGGCGGAACAGGGCGTACCTTGGCGATTATTGGTGGTGCGCTCTTGGGCGCGCTTGCGGGCAATGCTGTTGAAGATCGGATGGGAAAGAAAGAGGGTCTGGAGATCACAGTCCGTTTGGATAATGGCGAGACAAGGGTGATTGCGCAGGAAGCAGACTTGCCAATTATGATGAATCAACGCGTTCAGGTGGTAAGCGGCGCGGGACCGACGCGTGTGGTCCCACTCGCAGGCAGCTAAAGCCTCGCTATAGGATGAATAGCGGGAAGAGTTGATAAGTGATGCGGTTGAGCACCATGATGGCGATTTGCGCTAAAACCAACAATACCAAGGGTGATAAGTCTAAGCCACCTAGTTTGGGCATAATGCGACGGATCGGTTCGAGTAAAGGCGCGGTCAGTGTCCGCAAGACGGGCATGACTGTTGCCATGGGATTGACCCATGAAAGCACAGCTTGAATCAAGGTGAGCCAGACTATTAGGTTGAGCGCCCAACGCCCAACCGTCGCAAAGCCTGCACCAATGACGCCCGGGATCAGCTTGACCGGCAACATGCTTGCTGTAGACACAAACCATAACAAAATCAGATAAACGATCGCCGCGAGGAGCGCGCCTAGCAGGCTTGCCCAGTCGGTGCCTCCGTTTGTGGGCACCACTCGACGCAAAGGCGTGACGAGCCAGTTAGTGACTTGGTGAACGGCTTGTGAGATCGGATTAAAGGGGTGGAGCTTGACGGCCTGTAACCACGCGCGGGCTAAAAGCACCGCGCCAATTAGCGTAAAGCCGATATCAAGTAGGAAGCGGAAGATTTCGCCAATCATAAGAAAGTCTGTCCCGAGTGGAGAAACAAGAATGACATTGTCGCATGCGAGTGCGAACTCTTGTGAAGCCGAGTTTATTCATGGGATAAAAAAAACCGCCTGGCGAACCAGGCGGTTAGTTCTAGCAAACCTCAGCTAAAAGCTCAGGGACGGCCGCCCGTAGGAAAAGGCCAGGACGCTGCAGGATTCAGGGCTGTTTTTGCACCTGGAGCTGCGGCGGTCGAGGGGGCAGCGGCTGCCGGCTTTTTAGCGGGAGCTTTATTAACTATTTTTTTTTTGCAGCAACTTTTTTCGCTGCAGGCTTTTTAGCAACAGCTTTTTTGGCGGCAGGCTTTTTAGCTGCTGCTTTTTTGGCTGCGGGCTTCTTCGCTGCAACTTTCTTGACTGCTTTCTTTGCTACTTTTTTTGCAGCAGGCTTTTTGGCAGCGACTTTTTTAGCTGCTGGCTTTTTGGCCGCGGCTTTTTTCGCTACTTTCTTGACTGCTTTCTTTGCAGCAGGCTTCTTAGCAGCGACTTTCTTTGCTGCTGGCTTCTTAGCAGCGACTTTCTTTGCTGCTGGCTTCTTTGCTGCGGCTTTCTTCACTGCTTTTTTGGCTGTTGCCATGGTAATACTCCTTAGTTCAGGGTCCCAAACATTAAAACCCGTGCTTGACTCCGCCCACCATGGGAGGATGTTTCGCCCGAGTTATTCATCGTCACAAGCCGCTACCAACTATCGGTAGTATGTGATTTGTGCTGATGAATCCGGCACAGCCATTTGAACTGCCTCCCATTAGGACGCGAAGCAATTCAAATGGCACCAGTTGGCGGGGTGAGCCGTCGACTGGCAAGTACAAAGTGAGATTGAAACTCTGACTAGAGACTTATTCCAAATTGGCTTATTCCCAATTGAGGGCGCCTCCAGTCTGATACTCAATCACACGTGTTTCAAAGAAATTGCGTTCTTTCTTTAGGTCAATCATTTCTGCCATCCAAGGGAAGGGGTTTTCTTCTTGGGCGAACAGAGGTTCGATGCCGATCTGCTGGCAACGACGATTAGCAATAAAGCGCAGGTACGATTTGAACATGGGCGCATTCAGACCCAGCACGCCGCGTGGCATGGTGTCTTCGGCGTAGGCATATTCAAGATCGACCGCTTTGGCGAACAGCGCGCGAATTTCTTCGCGGAAGGCTGGCGTCCAGAGTTGTGGATTTTCGAGCTTAATGGTGTTGATCAGATCAATACCGAAATTGCAGTGCATGGACTCATCGCGCAGGATGTACATGTACTGTTCAGCGGCGCCGGTCATTTTATTTTGACGACCCAGCGCAAGAATCTGGGTAAAGCCAACATAAAAGAACAAGCCTTCCATCAGGCAGGCAAACACAATCAGGGACTTCAACAGCGTCTGATCCGTTTCGAGTGTGCCGGTTTTAAAGTTGGGGTCTGCGATCGCGTCAATGAAAGGGATCAGGAACTGATCTTTGGCGCGAATCGAAGGAACTTCGTTGTATGCATTGAAAATTTCGGATTCGTCGAGGTCCAAGCTCTCAACGATGTACTGATAGGCATGCGTGTGAATCGCCTCTTCGAAGGCTTGGCGCAGTAAAAACTGACGGCATTCGGGGG
Source organism: Bordetella parapertussis (assembly GCA_945868195.1). Classification (GTDB taxonomy): domain Bacteria; phylum Pseudomonadota; class Gammaproteobacteria; order Burkholderiales; family Burkholderiaceae_B; genus Zwartia. The sequence goes on along the minus strand of CAMBLP010000008.1, from coordinate 6,958 downwards.
CTGTGATGTGACGATACGTGCCTAACACGATGTTGTTAGCGGCCAAAGAGTCTGCCGTGACAAAGAAACCGAGGTTGCGCTTGATGACGCGGCGCTCGTCTTCAGTCAATCCATTTGGATTTTTCCAAAGCGCGATATCACGCGACATGTTGATCTCTTGCGGCATCCAGTGGTTGGCGCAGGTCGCGATGTATTTTTCCCAAGCCCATTTGTATTTGAAGGGCACGAGCTGATTGACATCGGTCTGACCGTTGATGATGCGTTTGTCAGCAACATTGACACGCGTGGCAGGGTTGGTCGCCACAGGTGTCTGAATCAGACCGGGTGTCGGTAAGGCAGTGTCGCCAAAGATACCAGTGGCCGCGCGCGCAGACATGGAGGCTGCTAGTGATGCGGGCTGTACGGAGGAGAGTGCTCCGCCCAAGCCTGGAGGCGGGGCGGTTGTGGTCGTAGGTTCGTCGTTCCAGCTAAGCATAATATTTTTTCCGGTGGCGGTTTATTGGCAGGCTTCGCACTCTTCGAAACCTGGATCGCCAGGTCTCATGGTGCAGGCCGCCCCGAGAATTTCAGGATCAGGTAATGCGGGGGCGGCTGAAGCGAACGTACCGCTCGTCGAGCTCGCACCAGATACATTGACTGCGTTGAGCTCACCACCACGCCCTGTTGATTTTTCAGCACTCGTCGCGCCAAGCGTACGCAGGTAGTAAGTGGTCTTGAGACCACGCAACCAGGCGAGCTTGTAGGTGTCATCGAGCTTTTTGCCGGAAGCACCCGCCATATAGATATTCAGTGACTGCGCTTGATCGATCCATTTCTGACGACGTGCTGCGCACTCGACGATCCAGTTGGGTTCGACTTCAAAAGCTGTAGCGTATAGGGTGCGTAAATCGGCAGGAACGCGATCTATGCGGGACAAGCTGCCATCGAAATATTTAAGATCGGCGACCATTACTTCATCCCAGAGGCCCAGTTTCTTGAGGTCACGAACAAGGTGTTCGTTGACAACAGTGAACTCGCCGGAGAGGTTCGATTTAACGTACAAGTTTTGATAAGTTGGCTCGATGCACGCGGACACACCAATAATATTCGAAATTGTTGCAGTTGGGGCAATTGCAACGCAATTTGAGTTGCGCATGCCTTGCAGTTTGATGCGTTCACGCAACGAATTCCAATCCATCGTTACTGATTCATCGACTTCAACATAGCCACCGCGATGTTCGCGCAGCAGTGCGATGGAGTCATGCGGCAAGATTCCGCGTGACCACAACGAGCCTTCGAAGCTTGCGTAACGACCACGCTCTGCGGCGAGATCGCTGGAGGCGCTGTAGGCGTAATAGCAAACAGCTTCCATGGAACGATCGGCAAACTCGATCGCCTCTTGTGATGCATAAGGGACGCGCATCAAGTGTAGGCAGTCTTGGAAACCCATCATGCCCAAGCCAACTGGGCGGTGACGCACGTTGGAGTTGCGGGCTTTTGCTACGGCGTAGTAGTTGATGTCGATGACGTTATCAAGCATGCGCATGGCAATCTTGATGGTGCGCTGAAGCTTGTCGTGGTCGAGGGAGAGCGTGCCGTCTGCGTTTTGTTTCATGTGCGCAGGCAAGTTAACCGAACCCAAGTTACACACCGCAATTTCTGTATCGTTTGTATTCAGTGTGATCTCTGTACACAGATTGGAGCTGTGCACAACGCCCACGTGTTGCTGTGGTGAGCGGATATTGCATGGGTCCTTGAAGGTGATCCAGGGGTGACCCGTTTCAAACAGCATCGACAGCATTTTGCGCCAGAGATTGGTCGCAGGCATTTTCTTAAACAAAGGCAAATCGCCACGTGCGGCTTTTTCTTCGTAGCCGACGTATGCTTTTTCAAACTCGACACCCACTTTTTCATGCAGATCTGGGCAATCGGAGGGTGAGAACAATGTCCAGTCCCCACCTTCGATGACACGCTTCATGAACAAGTCAGGAATCCAGTTGGCGGTATTCATGTCGTGCGTACGACGACGCTCATCGCCTGTGTTTTTACGCAGGTCTAGAAATTCTTCGATGTCCAGGTGCCAGGACTCGAGGTAGCAGCAGACCGCGCCCTTACGTTTGCCACCTTGGTTGACGGCGACGGCTGTGTCGTTGACCACTTTTAGGAAAGGTACAACACCCTGGCTTTCGCCATTGGTGCCTTTGATATGGCTGCGCATGGCGCGCACAGGTGTCCAGTCGTTGCCTAGGCCGCCTGCATATTTAGCCAACAAGGCGTTTTCCTTAATCGCCTCATAGATACCGTCAAGATTGTCAGAGACTGTCGTGAGGTAACAAGATGACAACTGTGAATGCAGCGTGCCCGCATTGAACAACGTTGGCGTGGAGCTCATGAAATCAAAGGACGACAGGATCTGATAGAACTCGATCGCCCGTGTTTCGCGATCGACTTCACCAATCGCCAGTCCCATTGCGACACGCATAAAGAAGACTTGTGGGAGCTCGATACGCTGACCACGGATGTGCAGGAAGTAGCGGTCATACAGGGTCTGTAGGCCCAAGTAGTCAAACTGCAGGTCGCGGCTTGCATCGAGCGCGGCAGCCAAACGTGGCAGGTTGTAGCGCGAAAGCTCTGTGTTCAGCAAGCCAGCTTCGACGCCGCGCTTGATGAATTGGGGGAAGTATGTGGCATAACGTGTTGCCATGTCTTCTTGCGAGGCTTCCTCGGACAAGACTTCTTTGCGGATCGTATGCAACAGCAGGCGGGCTGTGACCTTGCTGTAGGCTGGATCGTTTTCGACCATCGAGCGTGCCGCTAAAATCGCCGACTTGTACACCTCGTCGACGGGTACGCCGTCGTAAATGTTCTTGAGCGTTTCACGCTGAATCGCGGCGGTGTCGACGAAGTCACCCAAGCCAAAGCCTGCTGACTCGATCGTTGCCTGTAATTTTGCCAAATCAAGAGGTTTGCGTACGCCACCGTCTATAACGTGAAGCGTGGTGGCTTCGGCCGGTGCTTGTTCGACATTGGCTTTGGCGCGCTCTTGAGCACGGCGCTCACGGTATAAGACGTAGGATCGCGCGACATCATGTTCGCCAGAGCGCATCAAGGAAAGCTCGACTGCATCCTGGATGTCTTCGATATGAAAAGTGCCACCATTGGGACGGCTGCGCACCAGCGCCAGGACGACTTGACGCGTCAAGGAGTCGACGAGTTCGCGCACGCGCGCGGAGGCTGCGCCTTGGCCGCCATTGACAGCTAAAAACGCCTTAGTCATAGCGATACCGATCTTGCTCGGCTCGAAATTGACCACGGCACCGTTACGGCGAATGATGTGGTATTGGGTCCAGGTGGCCTCTGTCAAAGGCGCGTCTGTGTATGTAAACTGGGGTGCGGCTTCGCGATGCGACGCTGAGCTGGTGGAAGTTTGCATTTGGGCTCCTGCAAGGTGAGTGGGGCACACGCCCCACTCGAATTCGGTCATAACAAGCCACGTAGTCAATCAGGAAGCCTACGTGAGAGCTATTTAGCATCTTGGCAAGCGACCACTACATGTAGTGTTTAATTTTCTAATAGATACCAATTCTAGTGTTTGAAACGGGGCTAGGCAATCATTTATTTGATTATTTTTTAGCTATCGTTAACCCTATAGTTCAAAAAAGTGTGGTGTAAAAGCAAATCTTGGCGCTGATCGATAAGGGATTTTTAATAAATCAACCGAGATGTGATTGTTTTTGACTCAATATGTAGCACTATTGCGATTACTTATTTAGCTTTTGATGTCCCGTTGAGGTGTTGATGTCCACTCTTGGTTTATTGCGCTGGTCTGCAGCGAGTCTGTGTTTAGTATTAGCGGGTTGCGGCATTCCGCGACCTTCGGACTCGGTGTTGTTGCTTGCGCCTGAAAACTTACCTGAACCTGTCTGTGCCACACCGGCGGCAGGACAGGCACTGACAGGCGTTTGGTATGTGGTGCGTAAACAAGCGGATGTTGCAGGCGAAGTTCAGACGCTCTTGACGTTGACGGCCGACGGTAAGATGCGTCAGCAGATCCGTGTCAAACAGGGACGTAATGTTCGATCTGAGCTTCGCGAAACTGGCTGTTGGGAAGCACCACAAGGAAAACTTGTGGTGCGCATTAGCCGCTCTAACGGTGAAATGGTCGATTACCGCGACCCGATGTACACACTGACTTACTTAATAGATCGTAACGATTCACGCCGGGTCGTCTTTCGCGAGGACAAGCCTGGCAGCAAGCCCATGACCGGCCAGCGCGTTCAAGACAGCTTTAGGCTGATGTAAATCACTCGCAGGATGCGAGTGATTTCAAACTAAAGCGAGTCTTTCCAGTACGGTGCTTTTTCCTAAAATTTCCAATACAGCATCGATCGCCGGTGTTTGCGTCGTGCCCGCCACGGCAACGCGCAAAGGAATAGCGAGCTGAGGCATTTTTAAGCCATGCGTCGAAAGCGTGGACTTAATCAACACACTGAGTGCTGTCCGAGTCCACTCGCTTGTGGCAGCCTGCGCGGCAAAGTCTTTTAAAACAAGACGCGCTGCTTCGGTCAGATGCTGAGCAACGAGATCCGGTGCTGCCGGCTCAAACGCACCACAAAACAACATAGCGCTATCGGCAAGCTGTTCGAGCGTCTCCGCGCGATCTTTTAGCAAGGCAACGACTTGAGTCAGCGCGACTTTTTGCGTGTCACCCCCACGTGCGGTGATGCGCGGAGAAACCGCAGCGGCAAGGGCTGAATCATCGCTCTGCTTAATATAGTGGGCATTGACCCAATTGAGTTTTTTGGGATCCCATTGCGCGGCGGACTTGGATAAATGCTGTGGATCAAACCACGCGACAAGTTGCTCGCGAGAAAACAACTCGTCATCGCCATGACTCCAACCCAAACGCGCCAAATAATTGATCATCGCCTCGGGCAAGTACCCGTCTCGGTCATATTCCATGACACTGACTGCACCGTGGCGTTTGGAGAGTTTTTCACCGTCCGGTCCCAAGATCATGGGCACATGTCCGTACTCAGGCACAGGGGCACCGAGGGCGCGCAAAATCGTGATTTGTCGCGGCGTATTGTTGACATGGTCGTCGCCACGCAGCACGTGGGTAATACGCATATCCCAGTCATCCACGACCACGCAAAAGTTGTAAGTTGGCGTGCCGTCGGGACGCGCGATGACGAGGTCATCGAGTTCGCTGTTATCGAAAGTGATGGGCCCCTTGACCATATCGACCCAGCCAGTCGCTCCATCTTGTGGGCTTTTAAAACGCACCACGGGCTTGCGATCCGAGGGAATAGGCGGCAAGGTTTTACCAAGCTCTGGGCGCCAAGTACCGTCGTAACGTGGCTTTTGACCCAGCGCACGGGCGCGTTCACGCATCGCGTCGACCTCGGCAGGCGAGCTGTAGCAATGGTAAGCAGTACCTTCTGTCAGCATCTTGGCCACGACTTCGCGGTAGCGATCCATGTGCTGCATTTGGTAGAAAGGACCTTCGTCAGGCGTGAGTCCCAGCCAAGCCATGCCCTCTAGGATTGCTTGCACCGCTTCAGGCGTTGACCGCTCAAGATCGGTGTCCTCGACACGCAAAATAAAAGTACCGCCAAAGTGTCTGGCATAAGCCCATGAAAACAAAGCAGTGCGGGCGCCACCCAGATGAAGAAAGCCAGTGGGCGAGGGCGCAAAGCGGGTACGAACAGGCATCGAAGGGGAGGACATAAATAAAAACCTATTAAATCAGCACGCTTTGTAAAAAACGTGAAATATCGTGAATTTCCTCAGGGCAGACGGAGTGCTGCATCGGATAGGTATGCCACTGGACGGCGTAACCCAGCGCGACGAGTTTTGCGCGGGAGGCTTCCGCGCGCTCGAGGGTGACAACGGGATCATGCGTGCCGTGGGCCAGAAAGATCGGGGTGTCCGCATTAGCGGGTTGACGTTCGCTGTCCGCCATATCAATCAGGGGCAAGTAGCCGGACAATCCCATCAGCCCCGCAAGCTTGAAGGGTGAACGCAAGCCCGTGTGCAAGGTCATCGCGCAGCCTTGAGAAAAACCGGCAAGCACAATCCGCTCGGTCGGGATGCCGCGCGCGTTTTCACGAGCGATCAAGGCCTGAATCGCACGCTCAGAGTCACGAATGCCTTGCTCATCCTCGCGTTTGACGAGGTTGGGTGTCAGGATGTCATACCAAGAGCGCATCGCCATGCCGCCGTTGATGGTCACAGGCTGAATCGTGGCATGCGGAAAGATAAAGCGTACAGACAGGGAGGCGGGTAAGCGCAACTCTGGAACGATGGGCGCGAAATCGTGCCCATCAGCGCCAAGGCCATGCAGCCAAAGGACGCAATGTGTTGGGTTGGGGCCCGTGTTGTGCTCGACGCATTCAAGCAAAGTATTGGTCGTCATGCTTCGGTGTCCGGATCTTGGAGAGTTTTGAGTGCCTGAAAAAGGGCACGATAATGTTTACGCTGCGGCTCTTGGCCTTGTCGCAAAGATTCATTTGCCGTGGCTTCTTTGCGCCCTTCACGAATGAGGGTGCGGATGTGCTGAATGTCCGCCAGGGGATATTTTTCCAGCAAGGTGGTGAGGGCGCTGTCTTCTTTGAGCAGGCGATCACGCAAGGCTTCGAGGCGATGCATGGCTCGCGTTTGGTCACGAGAGCCATTTTTCCAAGTGTCCAACTGCGTACGGATTTCCTCCGCGGGAGCGTCCCGCATCAGTTTGCCGACGTAGTGAATCTGCCGTCGCAGGCCTTCACGACTGGTGGTGCGCTGTGCCAGACGAATCGCGTCATAGAGGCGCTCGGCCAGCGGAAGTAGTTTAAGACGCTCTGGGGACAGGTCCACCAGTTCGCGTCCGAGGTCGACCAAAGCAAGCATGTCGCGCTTTAATTGCGACTTGCTGGGGCCGTCGTAGAGGGACTCATCGGTCCCGTCAGGTGTTTGAGGTAATTCTTGTGTCATACGG
>CAMBLP010000007.1 GCA_945868195.1 Bordetella parapertussis | reverse complement strand
CCGAGATTTGGCCAGACCGCATTAAACTCTGGCCACAATAATTGCTTGTGATCCAAGTCGCCCAGCCATGGCATCGTGACGACACGCGTGTACCAAAGCGCGCCAAAAAACGCCGCAAAGAACATAACTTCGGAGAAAATAAACCAACTCATGCTCCAGCGATACGAGGCATCGATGCGCTTGCTATTTAAGCCAGCTTCAGACTCTCTGATTGCATCGCCAAACCATTTGTAGAGCACCACGAACAGACTAAGCAAACCAGCAAAAACAGCCCATTTGCCTGCTTCTACACCATTGACCCAAGCCGAAGCGCCCAGCATAACTACAAGCAAGCTAATGCTGGCACTGACTGGGTGCGACGAATCAGCGGGCACGTAATAATAAGGTGCCTCTTTAACGTGAGCAGAGTGGGATGCACTCATATTGTTCTCCAGACTACAAATAATCAAATTTTTCTAGCTGAGACTTGCGACGGCCACTTGGACAATCAACACAAGACTCACCACAAATATCACTCCAAACAACAATCCAGCCGCAATAAGATGTACTGGGTTGAGCTTGGCGATATCTTCTTCATACCCCTTGCCTTTTCTAACTCCGAACATTGCCCATGAAATAGCCTTGAGCGTCTGTAGAAAGTTCAGCTTGCGCTGTGATAACTCTTTTAGATCCTGACTCACGTGTTTACCACCTCACCTGATTCAGGAAAAATAATGCGTATAAAACTGCCTGCCAATGGTCCATCCAAACATCACAAGGACAAGCACCAGAAAAATGAGTCCGGCCCGCTTATTCTTGCGACGTTGTTCTGGGGTCATCAAAAATCCTATTTAACCTGCGGTGGAGTCTCAAACGTATGGAACGGAGCAGGTGAAGGAACCGTCCACTCGAGTCCCTCAGCGCCTTCCCATGGCTTGGCCGGTGCGCGCTCACCCTTGCCAGCATAGGCTTTCAAGACGATGTAGAGGAACAGCAACTGTGCGAAGCCGAACCAAAATGCGCCAAGGGTAGCAACCTGGTGGAAATCTGTGAACTGCGCTGCATAATCCGCATAGCGACGCGGCATCCCTGCGAGACCCATAAAGTGCATCGGGAAGAAGGTGATGTTGAACGAGATCATGCTCATCCAGAAATGCCACTTACCCAGGCGCTCGTCATACATGTAGCCCGACCATTTAGGCAACCAGTAATACGTGCCCGCAAACAAGGCGAACAAGGAACCTGCCACCAACACATAATGGAAGTGCGCCACCACGTAATACGTGTCATGCACCTGAATATCGATCGGTGGCATGGACAAGATCAAGCCCGTAAAACCACCAATCGTAAACACAAAGATAAAGCCAATGGCAAACAACATGGGCGTTTCGAACGTCATAGAACCGCGCCACATCGTGGCAACCCAGTTAAACACTTTGACGCCTGTTGGGATCGAAATCAACATCGTGGCATACATGAAATACAACTGCGCCGTCACAGGCATACCCGTGGCAAACATGTGGTGCGCCCAGACGATGAACGACAAGATGGCGATCGAAGCCGTGGCATACACCATCGAGGCATAGCCAAACAGTTGCTTGCGAGCAAAAGCAGGAATAATGGCAGAGACAATGCCGAAGGCCGGCAGAATCATGATGTACACCTCGGGGTGACCGAAGAACCAGAAAATGTGCTGGTACAAGACCGGATCACCACCAACAGCTGCGTTAAAGAAGCCGGTACCGAAATGACGGTCGGTCAGCACCATGGTGATCGCAGCCGCCAACACTGGCATCACTGCGATCAACAGGTACGCAGTAATCAACCATGTCCAGCAAAACAAAGGCATCTTCATCAATGTCATGCCGGGCGCGCGCATGTTCAAAATCGTGACCACGATGTTGATGGCGCCCATGATCGATGAGGCACCCATAAGGTGGATCGCAAAAATCGCGAAATCCATGCCGGGTCCCATCTGGGAGGTCAAGGGCGCGTAGAGCGTCCAACCCGCAGCTGTTGCGCCACCAGGCACAAAGAAGGAAACCGTCAAGAGGGTCGCCGCAACCGGCAACAACCAGAAACTAAAGTTGTTCATGCGAGCGAACGCCATGTCGGAGGCGCCAATTTGCAGAGGTACCATCCAGTTGGCAAAGCCTACAAAGGCCGGCATGATCGCGCCGAACACCATAATCAAGCCATGCATCGTCGTGAACTGGTTGAAAAGCTCCGGACGAAAGAACTGCAAACCAGGCTGGAAAAGCTCCGTACGCAACAGCAGTGCTAACGCACCACCTTGGAGCAACATCACGAAAGAAAAAATCAAATACATCGTACCGATGTCTTTGTGATTGGTCGCAAACAACCAACGACGCCACCCATGCAACGAGGGACCATGATGATGGTCGTGGTCGTGCGCGTGATCGTGGTCATGACCGTGACCGTGGCCGTGGCCGTGGCCACCAATCTGATCTGCTGGAATGCTACTCATGGCGAACTCCTATCCTACTTAAGCCACTCTCTCTTTGTAGGAGAGAGCAGCGATCTATATGAATTGATCTGTTTGACTGAACCAAAACCGCCCACAACGTGCAAACTTAACGTGCCGCCTTGACATTGGCAGGCGAAACAACAGGGTCTTTACCCTTGCCTGCATTCGTCCAAGAAGCACGTGTGTACGTAATCACTGCTGCAATTTCTACATCACTCAGCTGTGCATAAGAGGCCATCGCCGTACCAGGCTTGCCTTTCAACAAAATGTCGATGTTGGCGGCCTTGGGTCCCATGACCAGGGCACTTGCATCCAAGGCTGGGAAAGCGCCTACGACGCCTTTGCCGCTACCTTGGTGACAAGCTACGCAATTAGAGGCATAGACCTTTTCGCCACGTGAAATCAGTTCAGGAGCCGTCCATTCTTTTTTGGGATCATCCGCTGCGGCAAGCAACAGTTTTTTCTGCTCAGCCGACCATTTTGCGTAATCTTCCTCAGAAACAACCTTCACGACGATTGGCATGAAAGCGTGGTCTTTCCCGCACAACTCGGCACACTGCCCACGGTACTCACCGATCTTGTCGGCACGGAACCAGGTATTGCGCACAAAGCCAGGAATCGCATCCTGTTTGACAGCCAGATCTGGCACCATCCAAGAGTGGATCACGTCTGCGGCCGTCACGGCCACGCGAATCTTTTTACCAACAGGCACCACAAGCGGGTTATCCACTTCCATCAGATAAAAGGGACCTTTAGGTTCCTTGTTTTCAATCTGAGCACGAGGCGTGGACAGATTAGAGAGGATCTTGACCCCCGCAGCAGGACCATCGATGTACTCATAGCCCCACTTCCACTGGTAGCCCGTGACCTTCACAGTCAAGTCCGCGCCACTCGTGTCCTTCATCTCCACAACGGTACGGGTCGCAGGCAAAGCCATGGCGATCACAATGATGAAAGGCACCACGGTCCAGGCAACTTCAACACCCATGTGTTCATGAAATGTCGCAGGCTTAAAGCCGCGGGATTTACGATGGGCCCAGATCGAGTAAAACATGACGCCGAACACTGCCACGAAGATCACCAAACAGACAATCAACATAAACCAGTGCAGCCAAACCACATCGCGCGCGATCTGGTTCACTCCCTCGGGGAGATTAAGCTGATTGACGCGCGGCCCGCCGGGCATGTCTTGTACCTGCGCACTCGAGATGCCTGCGAAAAGCATGGCACAGGCGCCCAGTCACCCTCTCAACTTCTTCATGCTGACCTCTAAAACACAACACACGTAGATGAATCTGATCAAATACATGGCTATGCCCGATTTGAAAGACCACCTTGCGCAGAATTATTGTATGGCTAACCGTAGGCGAGATTTTCTACCAAGGATTAGCGCGTATATCAAAGAAACGATGATTATTGTAGCGCAGGCTCGACTTGAATGCTGCACTACAATCCCTTTTCTACATCAGGCATATGCTCAACATGCAAAAGTCAGCCTTTTCCCCAAATCGAAATAGCCTCAAAACTCTTTTGAATCGCTTTTTAGAGCGCGCCACCCAAGAGCCCATCGCGGACTCTCTCCCCTTAGTGATCGGAAGCCAACGCTGTGGCTGGCTTTTTCCAGGTGCGGCGCAGGCCCTCTCGAATATTAAAAGCGTGAGACTCACCACAACCGCAGCCTATTTTGGGGAAAAACTAGCGCCGGGTGCCCCGCTTGACGCCTGTCTCGCCGAAATCGCCCTCACACTAAAAAACGCTGGCTGCACGCCCGGCTGGCGTAACGAGCTGCTGGATGTCTGGTCCGTGCCTGCTGGACAGGACAGCACCCCCGCGAAGCGGGTCGGCGCTATCGAGCGTGGCGTCATGCGCCCTCTGGGACTGACCACGCGCGCAGTTCACCTCAGCGGTTGGTCTACAGACCACCGGCTCTGGGTGGCCCGACGGTCCCTGACCAAAGCCACAGACCCTGGGATGTGGGATACGCTTGTTGGCGGGCTTGTCGGCAATCTCGAGGACGCCGACTTTGCGCTCGTCCGCGAGTCTGACGAAGAAGCCGGTCTGGATGCGCCCGACATTGTGGCGCGCACCCCCCTAAGAACCATCGCACATATGCGACGTCAACTGCCCGAAGGTTTTCAAACGGAGGCCGTACTCACCTGCGAATGTGTTTTGGCCGATCATGTCACCCCAAAAAACCGCGATGGGGAGGTGATGGAAATCCAACTCCTCGAGCAAGAGACCCTTTATAAAATGCTCAAAGATGACGCGTTCACCCTAGAGGCCTCCATTGTGATTACTGAGGATCTGTGGCGTCGGACGTCGGATTAGTCGTGTGATGCGCGCGCCAAACTTCAAGTGCGCGCATGCGCTGCTTAGCCACCAACTCAATCGCAGCCTTGATGGTGAGGTCCTGACCGAGCAGCTCATCGAAGTCTTTCGCAGGCAAACACAGCACCTTGGTGTAACCCAATGAGCGCACCTCAAAATCTTCAGGCACGTCATGGTCCAGCAGATACATTTCTCCGAAAAACTCTCCCGAACCCAACTCAACGTGCGTGCCGTCCGGCAATAAAATTGTGACGGCGCCGGATGCGACGATATACAGGCCAAAAGGGGGCGCTTTTTTCCCCCAGATCAGCTGATCAGGCAAAAACAGGCGAGGCTTGAGCATTCGACTGACTGCGCGCTGCGCCTGCTCGGGCAAACCCATCAACAAAGGCACACGCGCAACCAGTTCAGCCGAGCCCATTTGTATATCAAGGGTTGCATCTTTATCAAGAAACGCCCAGCGCTTGGTCACTTGGTCCGACAGACTTTCATAGACCTCGCCACTAATAAGCGATTGGTCAAACATCTCGCCATAACGCTCGCGCTCAAGGCGTCGCGCAATGCGTCCCAAATAGTGCTCTTGCATCCACAGCGAATACGTTGGGTACTGGAGCTCCAAAGCATGCAGTGCTTCACGAATCATGGACAGGCGTTGAATATGCAACGCAGTGATTTTTTCACAGGCCTCAGGACCCAGAATGTCGGGTAGTTTTTTCGCAATAAAGTCCAGCAACTGTTGTGAAATGGAGCGCATGCACATCAATGCAACAAAGCGCTGACTTAATTCGTACGCCAACCAACGCTGCACACCAAATACTTCATAAATACGCATCGCTTGCCTAAAGCGGCGGGGATAACGCATCGATCGTGCGGTACTCGCTTCAAAACCCCGCACGCCCCGTAAGCGAACGGACTCCTCTAGACGTTCAGCTCGACCGAGCAATCGTTCCGCCATGTTTCGATCAATAATCTGATGCTTCAGCACATCAAAATACCTTTCGTACTCTTGTCTTGCAAGAATCGTGAGGCCAAGATCAACACGCTCTTTGATCGAAAAATGCTCGATGTGGAGCTCACTGCCTTCTTCGATGCTTTTGTTAAAGGCCGCATAAACATGATCACGCGCTGCGCCAGAGACATGCTCAGAGCGGGCAATTTCATCGGTCTCTTGTTGAATCATCGCTGTCGCGACAAGGACAGCTTGATTCCTCAATGCGCGCTCTTTTTTTGTCAGTAAATTTAGGCCCAGCAACTTGATCACAGGCTGCAAAGTCAGCCCGTTTATAAAGAGGGTTGCCAGCACAAAGCCTGTGACCGTAATCGCGATAAATTCTCGCGCCTCCGCAGGTAAGCTTGTACGCTCGGTGACGGCCAGTGCAAGCGCGAGAGACAATGCGCCGCGCAGTCCGCCCCACCACAGCACCACTCTAAATCTCGTGCCAATGCGCGCACCGATGCCTGAAAAAGAGAGGATCGGCACTAGACCAAACACAACGATCGCGCGCGCCAAAAGTGTCGCGCCAAACACGAGGAAAACATAAAAAAGATGTATCCATGTCGCATTCTGCATGACCTTGGGGATCAGCATCGCCGCAAACAAAAAGATCAGTGAATTCGCCCAAAAACCAAACTGATGCCACGACTGTGAAAGCGTCACAAACGTTGTTGGTGCCATTCTGGTGCGGCCGGTCGAACCCACCACCAAGCCTGCCACTACGGTAGCCACGACACCAGAAACATGAAGATAATGTTCAGAAACAAAATAGGATAAATAGGCGACAGAGATCGTCAAAGAAATCTCTGCAGCGGGCCAACCACGCAGCAGTGGAAACGACAAACAAGCGAGTCGCGCCAGTACAAAGCCCGTCAGACCACCGCCAATAAAGAGATAAAGGAAGTTTTGCGAGAGTGCGCCAAAGCTCAGCTCTGCTGTGTGAGACAACACGCCCATCAGCGCCGCGTACAACGCGATGGCTGCCGCATCGTTCAACAAACTTTCGCCTTCGACTAGCGTGTTGAGTCTTGCAGGCGCGCCGACCTCTTTGAAAATCCCGATCACTGCGGCAGGGTCAGTCGTGGCGACAATCGAGCCCAGCAGCAAACAAACCACCAGACTAAAGCCGGAGATGTTGGATAAGACCACGCCAACCAATACCGTGCTGATGATAACGGCCACCACAGCCATCATTAAGATAGGGCCTAAGTCATCCAACAGCCTACGCACGTTCATCGCGAGTGCCGCTTCAAAGAGCAAGATCGGCAGAAATACGACCAGAAATGTCTCAGACGATATTTCAAAAGTACTGAGAATGGTCAGAAACTCGCCCAGGACGGGCGGCGCCCATTGGTGTACGTGAGAAACATAACCCAGCACACAGCCTGCGATCGCAAGAAAAACCGAATAGGGGAGCTTGACGCGCCCGGCAAGTGGCGGCATGAAACACACGAGCGCCAAAAGGCCCGTGAGTCCAAACACAAAGGAGTTGATGTCCATAACCATTGATTCCGCAAGCTTGGCAGGCAAGGCCTGCCAATAGAACCCTATGGTACGTGATGTTGCCGGTTTTTGACTTTAGTTCGTCAAGGCCAAACGCATTTTTTTCATGGCGGCAACTTCGATTTGACGAATACGTTCGGCCGAAACGCCAAACTCCTCTGCCAACTCGTGCAGTGTCGCGCCGCTGTCGTCCTGTAACCAGCGCGCCTGAACAATGCGACGCGAGCGAGGATCAAGTGCTTCCAAGGCACGATCCAATCCGGCTCCGCGCATCAGGTCTTCATCCCTGCGCGCAAGCACCTGCGTTGGATCGTCATGCCCCTCATCGGACAAGTACGCAATCGGTGCGTACGCATCTTCATCGTCGTCTTGATTTTCAAGCGACATTTCGCGACCAGAGAGGCGAACCTCCATCTCACGCACGTCTTCGGTGCGCACATTTAAATGCGCCGCGATCTCATCAACCTGTTTGGAATCCAGCGTTTGCCCATCAGGTCGCATGCTGCGCAAATTAAAAAATAACTTTCGTTGCGCTTTCGTCGTTGCGACCTTGACCATCCGCCAGTTGCGCACGATGTATTCGTGAATTTCAGCCTTGATCCAATGTACGGCGAAGGAAACGAGCCTGACACCTCGCTCAGGGTCGAAGCGCTTGACGGCCTTCATCAGCCCTACGTTGCCCTCTTGGATCAAATCCGCATGCGGTAAGCCGTAACCCAGATACTGTCGAGCGACGGACACCACCAAGCGCAAATGGGAAAGCACCAGCTCACGCGCCGCGTCGATGTCCTGATCGTCACGAAGCCTTCGGGCAAGAGCGCTCTCCTGCTCTGGTGTCAGCAAAGGCAGGCGGTTGACTGTTGAAATATAGGCCTCAATCGTTCCAAGCGAGCCTGGATTCGAAATAGCCATTGCGAGTTGACTGGGTTGCAAGGTTAAAGCTGCCGTATTTGTCATGAAGAAAGACTCCTTTTTGAGGCGTCATCCAATGCTCCATTTTAGCACTCGAACGCCCTGAGTGCCAATATGACGGTTTTCAGCTAGGAAAGTTCCTTATTACCCTTCAGAGTGTTAATCTGAGAACGCATTTCAGACGCCCTTTTTTAGTCTGAGGCGTTTTTGTTTGTCCCTGGATTCGGGTATGTCCGACTTAGTCAAGTTTCTTTCCAAAATATTGCTTGCCTGCCTACTGATCATCACTGTGGGCTGGGCAACTTACATCGGCGTGCGCTATTACCACGCCGAGCAGGTGGCTTATCGTTGGATTTCCGGTCTAGCTGCCAAACAAGCCGAGTGGGAAAAGAAAATTACAGCCCAAGGCGGAAACACACTTACGGGGTTCGCTCCGCCTGACCAGCCCCGTCCTGTTCAAAGGCTTGAGGGTAGGTTTGCGGGGCTGACCTACGACCCATTGCAAAAGCGGCTCTGGGGCGTGGTCAATCGGCCTACGGCCATCGTCGCGCTCTCTACGGACGGACAACTTTTGGCGACCTACCCCGTCAAAGGGATGTCAGACATCAATGGTATTGCCTGGATGGGTGGTAACCGCGTGGCACTGGTCAATGGCAAGCGCAACCGTGTCGTGTTGACCGAGATTCCTTCTTCTCCACAATCCCTCGACGTGACTCGCGCTTTTTCTCTTCTTTTGCGCTTTGGCGAGGGCGAGGATGCCAATCAAGGTTTTAATGGCTTAGGCTACGACCTCAAGCGTGATCGTCTGTATATTTCCAAAGAACACAGCCCGCGTACGCTTTATCGCGTCAGTGGGCTCAATTACTTGCAGGCACCCGACTCGCGCGGCTTGCGCATCGAAAACATTAGCTTTTGGCTAGACGATGTTCCTTTTGCGACAGACCTTTCCTCTGTCGAAGCCGATCCAACCAACGGGCGTGTGTTTTTGCTAAGCGAAGAATCGCAAATGATTGTCCAGGTTGATGGAGACTCCGGTGAGGGCCGAGGCATGCTTTCGCTTTCCCCAAAAGGCGCAAAACCAATGCCGCGGCCAGAAGGTATCGCGACGGATGATGCCGGCAATCTATACATTGTGAGTGAGCCTAATCTTTTTTATAGGTTAAAAAAGCCCTAGTCTCGGGCTTTTTTTCACCATGGCCCGACAGCCACGTCTCTACGCTGCGGGTTACGCCCAGCTGGTTTCGATCCAGTTTTCTGATTCTGCGCAACAGATCGATCAGAGTCTCCTCGATCAGCGCTGCCAAAACATGACGGCTTTGTTAGGTGAGGCGGCCTCCCTTTGCAATGCATCAATTCATGGTTGGTCCATTACGCCTCGCGCCCTTTATCTACTCGCAACACCCACTGACGATAAAAGTTTGCCTTCCCTGGTTCAGGCCCTAGGTCGCAAGCTAGCCGCGCAACTGAAGATAGGCGGCGTTTTTTCAGGTCGTTATCACGCGACCATTCCCCAACCAGGCTTGTGGGTACTACCCGCTCTTATTTGGCTTGAGCAGCAGCCTGTTCGCGAAAACCTTGTCGAAAATGCGGAATCTTGGCCCTGGTCTTCTGCTCGAATCCATGCGGGCACTGTCTCACAAGCAATATCGTGGTTACAGCCCCATCCTGATTACTGGCTCTATGGCAACACGCCTTTTGACAGGCAAGCCAATTACCGGAAGCGCCTTTTTGAAGGTTTACCCCCCCTCACGGACAAACGCATCTCCTTTTGCTTGAACGGTCAATGGGCGCTTGGGGACGAATCCTTTATCGCCGAATTACAAAAAATCGCCACACGTCGCGTGAGCCCCGGCAACCGAGGTCGGCCCAAAAAGACCTGATCCGTCCCCATTTATTTTTTAGACGCATTTTCTTCCCCAATAAATGGGGACGCACCCCAATTTATTTTCTTGCGCAGGACGATATTCGCGGGTATTGTTTTGCTCTTGCGCTGCAACATCGCAGATCAGTCCCTGGAGCACGATATGTCGACTTTCCCTCTCAGTTTTCATCCTTCAACTGCCACGAAGGTCTCGTCTAGACCGAACGTAGGCCTCCCAAAAGCCCAGGGGCTCTACAACCCAGCGCACGAGCATGACGCCTGCGGTGTTGGCTTTGTGGCACATATCAAGGGACAAAAAAGTCACTCTATTATTGAACAGGGCCTCAAAATCCTTGAAAACCTCGATCACCGGGGTGCCGTTGGCGCAGACAAGCTCATGGGAGATGGTGCGGGAATTCTGATTCAGATCCCCGATGCATTCTATCGTCAAGATCTGGCCAAACAAGGGATTACGCTTCCCGCGCCAGGCGAGTACGGCGTTGCGATGGTGTTTTTACCCAAAGAAATCGCTTCCCGTCTCGCCTGTGAACAAGAGCTCGAACGCTCTGTGCGGGCCGAAGGCCAGGTTGTCCTCGGCTGGCGTGACGTCCCGGTCGATGCGGAGATGCCCATGTCGCCTGCTGTTCGAGCCTGCGAACCCGTTATTCGCCAGCTCTTTATCGGCCGCGGCGCTGACGTGATGGTTCCAGATGCGCTAGAACGCAAGCTCTATGTGATTCGCAAGACCGCGAGCCATGCCATTCAAGCCATGGGCTTAGCGCATGGCAAAGAATATTTCGTACCTTCCGCCTCGGTTCGTACGATCGTCTACAAAGGCCTTCTTTTAGCAGACCAGGTCGGTTGCTACTACCGTGATTTAGCGGATCCCCTCACCGTTTCCGCAGTGGCCCTTGTGCACCAACGCTTTTCTACGAATACGTTTCCTGCTTGGCCGCTCGCCCACCCCTACCGCATGATCGCCCACAATGGCGAAATCAACACTGTAAAAGGTAACTTCAACTGGCTTCGCGCCCGCGAAGGCATGATGCAATCTGCCGTCTTGGGCGACGATCTCAAAAAGCTTTATCCAATCGTTTACGAAGGTCAGTCAGACACAGCCACCTTCGACAACTGCCTAGAACTGTTGGTGAACTCGGGTTATTCCCTCGCCCACGCCATGATGATGATGATCCCCGAAGCGTGGGAACAGCACACCCACATGGATCCAAGCCGCCGTGCATTCTACGAGTATCACGCAGCAATGATGGAGCCATGGGACGGCCCTGCCGCCGTGGCCTTCACCGACGGTCGCCAAATCGGCGCAACCTTGGACCGTAATGGCCTTCGCCCTGCGCGCTATCTCATTACCGATGATGACATGGTCATCATGGCATCCGAAGCCGGTACCCTGCCCATCCCTGAAAATAAAATCGTCAAAAAGTGGCGCCTGCAACCAGGCAAGATGTTCTTGATTGACCTTGAGCAAGGCCGCATCATCGACGACGCCGAAATCAAGTCTCAACTCGCCAACTCCCGCCCCTACCGCCAGTGGATCGATCGCCTGCGCGTCAAGCTCGAGTCCTTACCCTCGCCTGCGACTCAAAACCTACCTGCCGTGAAGACAAGCTTGCTTGATCGCCAGCAAGCCTTTGGCTGGACGCAAGAAGACTTCAAATTTATTCTTGAAGTCATGGCTGAAACTGGCGAAGAAGCGATCGGCTCGATGGGCAACGATGCGCCACTCGCCGTCTTGTCAAGCCGCGCCAAACCTTTTTACAACTATTTCCGTCAACTCTTTGCGCAGGTGACCAATCCGCCGATTGATCCAATCCGCGAACAAATGGTGATGTCGCTGGTCTCTTTCATCGGGCCCAAACCCAACCTGTTAGATATCAACAACGTCAACCCGCCACTCCGTCTCGAAGTCAACCAGCCCGTTCTCGACGACAAAGAGATGGCTAGGATTCGCGGCATCTCCGAGTTGACGGGTAACAAATTCCGCAGCTTCGAACTCAACATCAGCTATCCCGCTGCTTGGGGTCCAGACGGCATCGAAGCACGTCTCGCAGCCCTTTGTGCGAGGGCAGTCGATGCGGTTAAAAGCGGCTATACCGTGCTGATTTTGACTGATCGAAATGTCGATAGCGATCATGTCGCGATTCCAGCATTACTCGCAACCTCGGCGATCCATCAACACCTGATTAGAGAAGGCCTTCGTACCAACACGGGTCTCGTCGTTGAAACAGGTTCTGCTCGCGAGGTTCACCACTTCGCCCTGCTTGGTGGCTATGGCGCCGAAGCCATACACCCTTTTCTCGCCATCGAGAGCATTGCTGCCATCAGCAAGGACGCCGAGAAAGCCATCAAAAATTACGTCAAAGCCGTCGGCAAGGGCTTGAACAAAGTCATGTCCAAAATGGGCATCTCCACCTACATGTCTTATTGTGGTGCGCAGATTTTCGAAGCCGTTGGCTTGCGCACAGACCTGGTGAATAAATATTTTTCAGGCACCGCCAGCACGATCGAAGGGATCGGTATTTTCGAAGTCGCCGAAGAAGCACTCCGCACGCATCGCGCTGCGTTCAGCAACGACCCTGTTCTGGCGAATGCGCTTGAAACAGGCGGCGAGTATGCCTTCCGCGTGCGCGGCGAAGATCATATGTGGACGCCTGACTCCATCGCCAAACTACAACACGCGACCCGCGATAACAACTATCGTACCTACAAAGAGTACGCGCAACTCATCAATGACCAGAGTCGACGTCACATGACCTTACGTGGCCTATTTGAGTTCAAGGTTGATCCAGCACGCGCCATTCCTCTTGATCAAGTTGAACCCGCCAAAGAAATCGTCAAGCGCTTTGCGACTGGCGCGATGTCTCTTGGTTCGATCTCGACAGAGGCACATTCCGTGCTGGCTGTTGCCATGAATCGTATTGGTGGAAAATCGAATACCGGCGAAGGTGGCGAAGACGAATTACGCTATCGCAACGAGCTACGCACTGGCAAGAGCGGGATCAAAGCAGGTGCAACACTGGCAAGCGAGCTCGGTGCGGATCGTATTGCTGCCGATGTTCCCTTGCAAGAGGGCGACTCCATGCGCTCCAAGATCAAGCAGGTCGCTTCAGGTCGCTTTGGTGTCAGCGCCGAATACCTCTCCAGTGCAGACCAGATTCAAATCAAAATGGCACAGGGTGCCAAGCCCGGCGAAGGCGGTCAGCTACCGGGTCACAAGGTCTCCGAGTACATTGCCAAACTCCGTTGTTCGGTGCCTGGTGTTGGCCTGATCTCGCCCCCGCCCCACCATGACATTTATTCGATCGAGGATTTGGCACAACTCATTCACGACCTCAAGAACGTCAATGATCGCGCCTCGATTTCTGTCAAACTTGTCTCAGAGGTTGGCGTAGGGACTGTTGCTGCCGGTGTTGCAAAAGCAAAAGCCGATCATGTCACGATCTCCGGCCATGATGGAGGCACAGGCGCGTCACCCGTATCATCGATCAAGCATGCGGGCACCCCTTGGGAGCTTGGCCTTGCCGAGACACAACAAACCCTGATGCTCAACCAATTGCGCAGCCGCATTCGCGTGCAAGCCGATGGTCAAATGAAAACCGGTCGCGACGTCGTCATTGGCGCACTGCTTGGTGCAGATGAGTTTGGCTTTGCAACGGCGCCTCTGGTTGTTGAGGGTTGCATCATGATGCGCAAATGCCACCTCAATACCTGCCCAGTTGGCGTTGCGACACAAGACCCTGTTTTGCGCAAAAAATTCCAAGGCAAACCAGAACACGTTGTGAACTATTTCTTCTTTGTTGCCGAAGAAGTGCGTGAAATCATGGCTCAGCTTGGCATCAGCAGCTTTGACGAGTTGGTTGGTCGCGCTGACTTGCTCGACACCCGCTCGGGCATCGAACATTGGAAAGCCAATGGTCTAGATTTCGCGCGTGTGTTTTATCAACCTACGACAGACAGCCCACGCAGACACACCGAAGGTCAGGATCATGGGCTCGATGTCGCGCTGGATCATCAACTCATTGAGCGCAGCCTACCTGCGCTTGAGCGTGGTGAAAAAGTCTCCTTTATTGTGCCGGTTCGTAACCGCAACCGTACGATTGGCGCCATGCTGTCTGGCCGAGTCGCTTCGCGTTATGGCGATGAAGGTTTGCCCGACGATACGATTCACATCCAGTGCAACGGCACTGCCGGCCAAAGTTTTGGTGCGTTCTTGGCACGCGGTATCACGCTAGACCTTGTTGGCGAAGGCAACGACTACGTCGGCAAGGGCTTATCGGGTGGTCGCATTATTGTTCGTTCACCCAATGATTTTAGAGGCTTTGGTCCAGATCATATTATTGTCGGCAATACTGTTCTATATGGCGCGACCGGGGGCGAGGCCTACTTTAACGGCGTTGGCGGAGAACGCTTCGCTGTTCGTAACTCAGGCGCTGCCGCAGTCGTCGAGGGCACAGGAGACCATGGTTGTGAATACATGACCGGCGGCACTGTTGTCGTACTGGGCGAGACGGGTCGTAACTTTGCTGCAGGCATGTCTGGTGGCGTTGCCTACGTATGGGATCCTGAGGGCACCTTCGCCGAGCGTTGCAATATGTCAATGGTTGCGATTGAGCCCGTGCTTTCAACAGCCTCGCAATCAAAAGAGCAAGGCATTGATATTTGGCACAGCATGACTCGCGGCGGTGAGCGCGAGACCGATGAGGTGATTTTGAAACGCCTCGTAGAAAATCATTTCCGCTACACCGGCAGTTTCCGTGCACGCGATCTCGTCAGCAACTGGGATGGTGCGCGCGGCAAATTCATCAAAATCATGCCTGTCGACTACAAGCGCGCCCTCGGCGAAATGTGGCGCGCCGCCAACCCTCAGCCCAAAGCCGCTTAAGGAATCATTATGGGAAAAATTACTGGATTTCTCGAAGTCAAACGCTTACAAGAGGCCTCCGAGCCACCCGCGAATCGACTCAAGCATTGGAAAGAATTTGTCTTGCATCTAAGCGACGAGCAAGCCGGGAAACAAGCTGCGCGTTGCATGGACTGTGGTATTCCTTTTTGTAATAACGGCTGCCCTGTCAACAACATCATTCCCGATTGGAATGACTTGGTCTACCGCCAAAACTGGCGCGGCGCCTTGGATGTTTTACATTCGACCAACAACTTTCCTGAGTTCACAGGTCGAATTTGTCCCGCGCCTTGCGAAGCCGCCTGCACCCTCAACATCAACGATGATGCCGTGGGTATCAAATCAATTGAGCACGCCATCATCGACAAGGGCTGGGAAGAAGGCTGGGTCACCCCCCAAATTCCCGCACAGAAAACGGGTAAAAAAGTCGCGGTGATCGGTTCGGGACCTGCAGGCTTGGCCTGTGCTCAACAATTGGCGCGCGTCGGACACGACGTGATCGTTTTCGAAAAGAACGACCGAATCGGCGGCCTGTTGCGCTATGGCATTCCTGACTTCAAATTAGAAAAGCAGCTCATTGATCAGCGCATTGCACAAATGGAAGCTGAAGGCGTGACCTTCAAGGCCTCGCATTACGTGGGTCAAGCTGGCGATGCACCTGAAAAAGGTCTCACAGTTAAAACGCCCGACGCACTTAAAAAAGAATTTGATGCGATCGTGCTGACAGGCGGGTGCGAGACACCACGTGATTTGCCTATCCCTGGCCGTGAGCTTGATGGCGTGATGTATGCCATGGACTTTTTACGTCCCCAAAACAAAGTGGTTGCTGGCGACAAACTGAACACTCAAGTCTTGGCAAAAGGTAAACATGTCGTGGTTATCGGTGGTGGTGATACAGGTTCGGACTGTGTGGGTACGAGCAACCGCCATGGCGCCAAATCCGTCACCCAGATTGAGTTGATGCCCCGTCCGCCTGAAAACGAAAACAAAGCGATGACCTGGCCCTATTGGCCCGCCAAGCTGCGGACCTCCTCTTCCCACGAAGAAGGCGCTGAGCGCGACTGGGCCATCACCAGCAAGTCACTCGCAGGTAAAAATGGCAAGCTTGAAAAACTCGTGGCTGCGCGTGTCGAGTGGGTTAAAGACGAAACGACAGGCCAAATGCGTATGCAAGAGATCAAGGGCTCTGAGTTCGACATTCAAGCCGATCTGGTGTTGTTGGCGATGGGTTTTGTTGCCCCGGTCAATAATGTGCTGACCGCCTTTGGCATTGACCAAGATCCTCGCGGAAACGCACGGGCGAATACTGATGACTACAAGAGCAATGTCGACAAGGTCTTTGCCGCCGGTGATATGCGACGTGGTCAATCGCTCGTTGTGTGGGCGATTCGCGAAGGGCGTCAATGCGCGCGCTCGGTCGATGCGTTTCTGATGGGCTCAAGCGAACTTCCGCGCTAAGTTTGTCAAAGGACCTTATCCGGTTGGATAAAGTCCTACTCATTTAGGCACGATTTAGGGCGCAGGGCGCTACAATGAGGAGTCCGGGCATATCTTTGCCTGCCTTGGCTTGTTTGCCATGACCTAAACGGTTCTCAATGCCCTCGCTTTCCACCGCTCCAGATGACTTAGTACTGCGCCTGTCAGGCGTGGCGTTGGGCTATGGTGATGTCAGCATCCTGCGCGACATCTCTCTGGACGTTCGACGAGGGCAGGTCGTAGCCTTGATGGGTGGCTCAGGGTCGGGCAAAACCACGCTGCTTCGCGCCGCAACAGGTCAAATCAAAGCACAAGCTGGTTGCGTCACTTTGTTTGACCAAGACCTCAGCAAGATAAGCGGCCCAGCGCTTCAGGCACTGAGGCAAAAAATGGGCGTATTGTTTCAACAAGGCGCTCTTTTTACCGACCTCAATGTCTTTGAAAACGTGGCCTTTCCGTTACGGGAACACGCGAAACTCTCGCCTACCGTGCTTCTCGCCCGAGTGCTCGACACGCTCGAAGCCGTTGGTTTGCGTGCTGCGGCACATCTACGCGTCTCTGAAATCTCTGGCGGCATGGCGCGACGCGTCGCACTCGCGCGCGCAGTTGTTCTTGAGCCAGAGCTCGTTTTATATGACGAACCTTTCGCCGGACTTGACCCGATCTCTTTGGGCATTACGGCTCGCCTTATCCGCAACCTCTCAGACAGACTAGGCTGTGCTTCTGTTGTGATTACCCACGACATCACAGAGTCATTTGCGATCGCAGACCATGTCTATCTCGTTGGTCAGGGTGTCCTTAAGGCACATGGCACACCCAAAACCCTTACTACCTCGACTGACCCCTACGTACAACAGTTCCTCAAAGGTCAGCCCGACGGACCCGTCCCCTTTGACTACCCCAGCACACCCAAGTTCGAAGCGTGGCTAGTCAACCAAGAGAGCAAGGGATGAGCATGAATACCTCTCTGACCTCCATCGGTCGCGGGATACGAATGCGTGTCAGCGGTCTCGGGACGTTTGCGCGTTTTTTCTGGCTCCTCCTTCAGCGCAGCGGCATCGTTTTTTCACGTCCTCGCTTGGTATCGCAACAAATACACTTTATCGGCAACTACTCACTGCTGATCATCGCTGTATCTGGGCTCTTTGTCGGCTTCGTCCTGGGGCTGCAGGGCTACTACACACTCAACCGCTACGGATCCGAAGAAGCGCTCGGCCTACTCGTGGCACTTTCCCTGACCCGCGAACTAGGACCCGTTGTGACAGCCCTTTTGTTTGCTGGACGTGCGGGTACCTCGTTAACCGCCGAAATCGGCCTCATGAAGGCAGGCGAGCAACTGGCCGCGATGGAGGTCATGGCAGTCGACCCAGTGCGCCGCGTATTGGCTCCGCGTTTTTGGGGTGGCGTGATCGCCATGCCGATCCTAGCGGCTGTTTTTTCCATGGTGGGTATTTTGGGTGGCTGGGTCGTCGGTGTGCTGATGATCGGCATCGATACCGGCGCGTTCTGGTCCCAGATGCAAAGCGGTGTCGACGTCTGGAAAGACATCATGAATGGCGTGATTAAAAGTATCGTGTTTGGTGTGGCAGTGACCTTGATCGCTCTTTATGAGGGCTGGCAGTGTCGTCCAACGCCCGAAGGAGTCGCACGCGCCACCACCCGTACCGTTGTTGCTGGTTCGCTGGCCGTATTAGGTCTTGATTTTTTGCTGACCGCATTAATGTTCAGCAACTGACTTGGGAATGAAAATGTCTACTGAAAAAACTGACTGGTGGGTAGGACTATTCGTACTGCTTGGCGGTGTCGCTCTCACGTTTTTAGCATTGCGAGCCGCAAATTTAAGCAGCTTTTCCTTCTCGCCAAGCTATACCCTCTCGGCCAAGTTCGACAACATCGGCGGACTCAAGGTCAGAGCCCCTGTCAAGAGCGCAGGTGTTGTTGTGGGGCGCGTTTCTTCCATCTCCTTGGACACCAAAACTTACCAAGCCGTCGTACGAATCGATATGGAAAAAGGCTTTCTATTTCCCCTCGACTCATCCGCCAAAATTTTGACCTCCGGCTTGTTGGGTGAGCAATACATCGGCCTTGAGGCGGGGGGCGACGAAACGAACCTTTCCGACAATGGCATGATCCAATATACCCAAAGCGCCATTGTTCTTGAGAGCCTGATTAGTCAGTTTCTCTTCAACACTGCAGAAAAGCAGGGAAGCCAGACAACGCCTCCAAACGCGCCGGACAAACCCCAAAACTGACCTCGGTTGCAACCATGAACACGCACTCTTTTTCTAAAACGCTACTGATCGGGCTTTTGCTTGTGCTCGGAGGCTGTGCGACTCGGTCGGTGACCACTCCCATTGCAGCTGACCCATTGGAGAGCTCCAATCGTGCGGTTTTTCAATTCAATGACACCCTTGACAAAGCAATCTTTAAGCCTGTTGCGCAAGCTTATGCCTTTGTGACTCCGCAGCCCGTTCGAACTTGTATTCACAACATCTTCTTAAATATCGGTGATGTTTGGGCGGGCGTGAATAGTTCACTGCAAGGCCGTCATATCGATGCCATCAACACGTTTGGTCGTGTCATGCTGAACTCTACGTTAGGTTTGGGTGGTTGCCTGGATCTTGCCAGTACAACGGGAGCTAAACGTATCCCCAACGATTTTGGCGTCACCTTGGGCGTGTGGGGTATCCGTTCAGGTCCTTACATCGTGTTGCCCTTCATTGGTTCAAGCACTGTCCGTGATGGCACAGGCCTGATCGCGGATGCATACGTCAACCAAGTGGGCTGGGGTCACATGATCAGTGATATCTCTGTGCGCAACTCGCTCTATGGGCTCGAGGTCGTGCAACGCCGTGAAGCGCTTCTTGACGTTACCGATACCCTTGATCGTACAGCCTTGGATCGTTACAGTTTTATTCGCGATGCCTACTTAAAGCGACGTACGGTCCAAGTCAACGGCCCCTTGAACGAAGCTGAAAATCTCCCCAATTACGAAGATGAAGAAGCCGCGCCGGTAGATCGCAAAGCGCTTGGTATTCCATCTAAAAACTAAAGAGGCCCCTCCTCATGCTGTCACTCATCACACGATTCAATCTCTTTTTACTGCTGAGCCTGAGTCTAGCCGCAGGTGTTCACGCACAACAAAAAACCGATCCGATGGCTGCGCCGAACGAATTCGTTCAGCAAGTTGCGGATCAAGTGCTGAACGCACTCAAAGCGGACACCTTGGCGCGCGCCGGGGATATCAAGCGCATTAATCAAATCGTGGACGAAATGATTTTGCCCTACGTTAACTTTGAAAAAACCACGCGCTTGGCCGCGGGACGCAATTGGCGCGAAGCCACGCCTGAGCAAAAAAAGGCACTCAGCCTTGCCTTTCGTGGAACCCTCGTTCGCACCTACAGTGGTGCCTTCACACGTGTGAGTGATGACACCAGCATCAAAACGCTGCCGTTTCGTGGCGATGCCAATGCCAATGACGTTGTCGTCAAGGTCCAGGTTCTTCCGCGCGCAAACGCTCAGCCCTTTGCACTTGACTACCGGCTTGAAAAAACACCTCAAGGCTGGAAGGTTTACGACATTAACGTCGAAAATGTCTGGTTGATTGAAAATTATCGCAACCAATTCACACAACAGATTAATCGAAACGGCATTGATGGACTGATTGCCGCGCTTAACCAGCGAGCTCAATAATCACATGTCCGCCGTATCACTCCAACACGTTTCAAAAGTATTCTCTCCTCGTGCCACAGGCTGGCGCGGGCTCTTTAAAAAGCCGCAGGGTCAGGGGTTTCAAGCCCTGAACGATGTCTCGCTCAACATTGAGCACGGTGAATTTTTTGGCTTACTTGGGCCGAATGGAGCAGGCAAAACAACGCTGATTTCCGTTCTAGCCGGCCTCTGTCGCGCCACTTCCGGACAAGCAAGCGTCTGTGGTCACGACGTTGTCACGGACTATCAAGCTGCGCGGCGCTCACTGGGCGTCGTGCCACAAGAGCTCGTTTACGATCCTTTTTTCACGGTCCGTGAAACCTTACGCATTCAGTCCGGTTATTTTGGTTTCCGCAACAATGACGATTGGATAGACGAAATTCTCTCTCACCTCGACCTCTCGGATAAAGCCGATGAAAATATGCGTGCCCTCTCGGGCGGTATGAAGCGTCGAGTCCTCGTCGCGCAAGCGCTTGTGCATCGTCCACCCGTCATCGTGCTTGACGAACCCACTGCGGGCGTAGATGTCGACCTGCGCCGCAGCTTGTGGGAGTTTATTTCCCGACTCAATCGCGAAGGGCATACCATCATGCTCACGACCCACTACCTCGAAGAAGCCGAAGCGCTTTGCGGTCGAATCGCGATGCTTAAACGCGGACGTATCGTTGCGCTCGAATCGACACAAGCTCTACTCGCCCGCACAGGCGGAAGCCTAGAAGAAACCTTCGTGCACATCATGAATACACCAGACCACCATCCCCTAGAGGTGCAAGCATGACACGCGCGTTACTCACCGCACGCGCAGGCGCTGGCTCCGGCTTTCCTACCTTATTGGGCAAGGAGCTCCTGCGCTTTTGGAAGGTTGGATTCCAAACAATCGCGGCACCCGTCATTACGGCGCTCTTGTATCTCGTGATTTTCGCCCAGGTTCTGCAAGATCGTATTCAAGTCTACGGAACCGTGCCATATACCGCCTTTCTCATCCCGGGCCTGATGATGATGAGCATGTTGCAAAACGCCTTTGCCAACCCCTCCTCTTCCTTGATTCAAAGTCGAGTGACTGGTAACTTAGTGTTTGTGCTGCTCCCTCCGATTTCGCATCGCGA
Organism: Bordetella parapertussis; assembly: GCA_945868195.1. GTDB lineage: Bacteria > Pseudomonadota > Gammaproteobacteria > Burkholderiales > Burkholderiaceae_B > Zwartia. Next base: position 5,630 of record CAMBLP010000007.1, on the reverse strand, counting down.
GTTCTTCAGTGCCTATACGATTGCGGGGATTTTGCGGGGTATCGCCGTTGGCGGCTGCGTATGGTTATTCTCTTTATATTTCGTTCCGCTCGGTATCAAGGAACCCCTTTGGGCTTTTGTGTTCGCTGTTTTATCATGCGGCATCATGGCCATTCTTGGCCTCATTGCCGGCCTGACCTCTGAAAAATTTGACCAGCTCGCGGCATTTCAAAACTTTCTCATCATGCCTGCGACTTTTTTATCTGGCGTTTTTTACTCGGTCCACTCCTTGCCTCCATTCTGGCAACACGTTTCTCACTGGAACCCGCTTTTTTATACGATCGACGGCTTTCGCTATGGATTTTTTGGTGTCGCAGATGTATCGCCCTGGCAAAGCCTGGCTGTCGTTGGCGGGGTTTTCATTGCGCTGACATTTTTTGCCCTACGCCTGCTCGGCACCGGTTACAAACTTAGAACCTGATTTACATGAATGCATTCTTAGACCAAGGACAGACCTAAACATGTTGCCCACTCCAGAAGACATCCGCACCTACATTGCAGCCGGGTTGCCTTGCGAACACCTCGAGGTCACAGGTGATGGCTCACACTTCGAAGCACTGATCGTCAGCACCGCCTTTGCGGGCAAGCGCCCGATTGCGCGCCATCAACTTGTCTACGGCGTACTTGGTGATCGGATGAAACAAGAAATTCATGCTCTTTCAATGCGTACTTTGACGCCCGAAGAGTTCAACGGAAAGCGCTAAATGGACAAGCTTCGCATTCAAGGCGGGTATGCGCTCAAGGGCGAAATCATTATTTCGGGCGCCAAAAACGCTGCTCTGCCGATTTTATGCGCCGGACTATTGACCTCGGATACCGTCACGCTCTCAAACGTTCCAAAGCTCAATGATATTGCGACGACGCTTAAGCTCCTTGGGCAATTAGGTGTGCGTTGCGAGAGAGCGAGTGACGATAGGGTCAGTATCACTGCCAATCAACTAACAGCTCTAGAAGCGCCCTATGAGCTCGTTAAAACCATGCGCGCCTCGATTCTGGTGCTCGGCCCACTTTTGGCACGCTTCGGCGAAGCGCGTGTCAGTCTGCCTGGCGGCTGTGCGATTGGTCAGCGACCTGTAGACCAACATATTCAGGGTCTTGCGGCACTCGGTGCGGACATCAAAATCGAACATGGCTTTGTCGTCGCCAAGGCCAAAAAACTCAAAGGCGCAGTCGTACGCACAGACATGGTCACCGTCACAGGCACAGAAAACCTGATGATGGCGGCCGTGCTGGCCGATGGTCAAACCATTTTGGAAAATGCCGCGCGTGAACCCGAAGTGGTCGATCTCGCCGAGTTGTTGATCAAAATGGGCGCGCGTATCATGGGACATGGTACAGACAGGATCGTCATCGACGGTGTACCGACTTTACATGGCGCCACCCATGATGTGATCCCGGATCGCATCGAGGCGGGTAGCTTTTTATGTGCTGTAGGTACTGCAGGCGGAGAAATTATGCTGCGCCGAGCCGCACCCGAAACAATGGGTGCCACGATATCAAAGCTTCAAGAGGCGGGCCTGACGATTGAGTCAGGCAAGGACTGGATCAAAGCCAGCATGCGCAAACGCCCTAAAGCGGTCGACTTTCGCACTCACGAATACCCTGGTTTTGCGACTGACATGCAAGCGCAACTCATGGCGCTAAACACCATTGCCGAGGGAACCTCGGTCATTGCGGAAACGATTTTTGAAAATCGTTTTATGCATGTACAAGAACTATTGCGCTTGGGCGCCAATATTGATATCGATGGCCACACTGCCGTCGTTCGAGGCGTAACACGCCTTTCCGGCGCAACCGTCATGGCAACCGACCTGAGGGCTTCGGCTAGTTTGGTCATTGCAGGACTTGCCGCCGAAGGCGAGACCCTGGTCGAGCGGATTTATCATCTCGACCGAGGCTACGAACGCATGGAACACAAACTCAGAGCGCTCGGTGCTCATATCGAAAGAATATCCAGCTAAAGGAACCCTCATGAGCACAGACGCACGCACGCGCCCTCTGACCATGGCATTGTCCAAGGGACGCATTTTCGAAGAAACCTTGCCACTTTTAAAGGCGGCCGGGATCACGGTCAGCGAGGATCCCGAAAAATCTCGCAAACTCATCATTGGGACCAGCGATCCAGGATTGCGGCTCATTATTGTTCGTGCCTCTGACGTCCCCACTTATGTTGAATACGGTGCTGCGGACCTTGGAATTGCCGGCAAAGACGTGCTGATTGAACACACCGCTTTACACCCTGGCGGCCTGTACCAGCCGATTGACCTGAATATCGCCAAATGTCGTCTGGCCGTTGCTGTTCGCAATGGCTTTGACTACGCTGCCGCAGTCAAACAAGGCGCGCGCTTACGTGTCGCGACCAAATATACGGCTGCGGCGCGCGAACACTTCGCTGCCAAGGGCGTTTACGTAGACCTGATCAAGCTATACGGCTCAATGGAGCTTGCGCCTCTCGTCGGCTTGGCCGATGCGATCGTCGATGTGGTCTCCACTGGCAATACCTTGAAAGCCAATGACTTAGTTGCCGTCGAGGACATCATGCCCATTTCCTCCAGATTGGTGGTCAATCGAGCGGCCCTTAAAACCCGACACGCCGAATTACAGCCCTTACTGGATGCCTTTGAGCGTGCAAGCGCACGCTCTGTGGCATGATAGAGATCTATTTGTTTTGATGACTCCTTCAAAAGAGGGGCTCTTTGATAATGCGCACAATCACACGTCTGGACTCACGCGATCCTGAGTTTCAAACAACACTCTCCAAACTGCTGGCTTTTGATGCCGAGCAAGATGACGCGATCGATGCGGCCGCTGCCAGCATCCTTAAACAAGTGCGCCTTGAGGGCGACAAGGCCCTGCTTGGCTACACACGCCAATTCGACAAAGTCGACGTTGGCTCGGTTGCCGCCCTAGAAATACCTCGTTGTGACTGGGAGTTAGCACTCGCTAACCTACCCGCCGCTCAACGACAAGCACTTGAAATCGCAGCCGAACGCGTGCGTGCTTATCATGTGCATCAACGTCAAGAAAGCTGGTCTTACACCGAAGCAGATGGCACTCGTCTGGGTCAGCAAATCACTTCCCTAGACAGAGTCGGTCTGTACGTACCTGGCGGAAAAGCATCCTACCCCTCCTCTGTCCTGATGAACGCTATCCCTGCAAAAGTCGCAGGCGTGAGCGAAGTCATCATGGTGACGCCTACGCCCGGTGGACAGCGCAATGCCATGGTTCTGGCTGCTGCGGCCATCGCGGGTGTGGATCGCTGCTTTGCCATTGGTGGCGCGCAGGCTGTCGGCGCGCTCGCCTACGGCACGGCGACCATCCCTGCCGTCGATAAAATCGTCGGGCCTGGCAATGCCTATGTCGCCGCTGCCAAAAGGCGCGTTTTTGGAACGGTCGGGATCGACATGATTGCCGGTCCAAGCGAAATTTTGGTCATTTGTGACGGTCAAACGCCAGCGGATTGGATTGCGATGGATTTGTTTTCGCAAGCCGAACATGATGAGTTGGCCCAAGCGATTTTGCTTTGCCCAGATGCAACATACCTCGACGAAGTTGAAGCCTCGATTGAAAAGTTGCTACCCACCATGCCGCGCGCGGACATTATCCGCACGAGCTTACGTGATCGCGGCGCCTTGATTTTGGTACGCGACCTCCAAGAGGCCTGCCTAATCAGTAACAACATTGCACCCGAACACCTCGAAGTGTCTTGCGAGAACCCTGATGAATGGTTGCCCTTGTTACGCCATGCGGGTGCCATTTTCATGGGGCGCCATAGTTCCGAAGCGCTTGGGGATTATTGCGCAGGACCCAATCACGTTCTGCCGACGTCTCGAACTGCGCGCTTTTCCTCACCCTTAGGCGTGTATGATTTTCAAAAACGCTCTAGTTTGATTCATGTCTCAGCCGCAGGCGCGCAAACTCTAGGCAAAGTGGCAAACGAACTGGCACTTGGCGAAGGTCTCCAAGCCCATGCTGCGAGCGCCCGTTATCGCCTGACCAACATACAATAGACTTTCCTAAGATCTCAGTACATCAGAGTACATATCATGCGTACCGCAGAAATTATCCGCAATACCAATGAAACGCGCATCCGCGTCGCGGTCAATCTAGACGGCACTGGCAAACAATCCCTCAACACTGGGGTGCCCTTTTTGGACCACATGCTGGACCAGATCGCGCGCCATGGTCTGATCGACCTTGAGATACACGCCGATGGCGATCTCGACATCGATGCACACCACACTGTCGAAGATGTCGGCATCACGCTCGGCATGGCCATCGCCAAAGCCGTGGGTGACAAGGCAGGTATTCGTCGCTATGGACATGCCTATGTCCCTCTCGACGAGGCGCTTTCACGCGTCGTTGTGGACTTTTCAGGGCGTCCGGGTTTGCAGTTCCACGTCCCGTTCACGCGTGCGCGGGTAGGTGATTTTGATGTCGATTTGACCATTGAATTCTTTCAAGGCTTGGTCAACCATGCCCTCCTCACGCTACACATCGACAACTTGCGCGGCGTCAATGCGCACCACCAGTGCGAAACCATCTTCAAAGCAACGGGCCGTGCGCTTCGCATGGCTCTCGAGCTCGATCCGCGCAGCGCGGGTGTCGTGCCCTCCACCAAGGGCGTGCTGTAAGTCATGACTTCGATTGCCATTGTCGATTACGGCATGGGGAACTATCACTCTGTCGAGCGCGCGCTGCGTCACGCAGCGCCTGAGGCGGACATTCGTTTATGCAAGCTCGCGGCTGAGATAGAGGCCGCGGATCGTGTCGTTTTTCCTGGACAAGGTGCGATGGCGGATTGCATTCGCACGCTCGACGAAGCGGGTCTGCGAGAGGCCGTATTACGCGCTGCGGCAACCAAGCCTCTGCTAGGCGTATGCGTCGGCGAACAAATGCTGTTCGAGCGCAGCGAAGAAGGCAACACAACAAGTCTTGGCCTTTTCAAAGGCGAGGTTCGTCGTTTTAAGGGACCCGCATTTGATGCGCCCACAACGGAGGCGAACGATCACGCAGATCGACTTAAAGTCCCGCATATGGGCTGGAATCCTGTGTATCAGGTGCGTGCACACACGCTTTGGTCGGGTATTCCCGATGCCACACCCTTTTATTTTGTCCACAGCTATTATGCTGTTCCGGCCGACAACGCTCTGACAGTCGGCGAAAGCAATTATGGCGGTCCTTTTGCTTGCGCAATCGCCCAAGACAATATCTTTGCCGTACAGTTTCACCCAGAGAAAAGTGCCGATTATGGTTTGCGTCTGTATCGGAATTTTGTAGACTGGCAACCTTAACAACCTGAAAGTGACAGATCACAAAAAGATATGCTGCTGATCCCCGCAATTGATCTCAAAGACGGACAATGTGTCAGACTTCGCCAAGGCGACCTCGATGACGCAACGATCTTTTCCGAAGACCCTACCGCCATGGCCACGCATTGGCTGGATCGAGGCGCGCGTCGCTTGCACTTGGTCGATCTCAATGGCGCTGTCGCCGGCAAGCCCAAAAACGAAGCGCTCATCAAAGCCATCGTAGGCGCAGTGGGTGACGATATCCCTGTCCAAATCGGCGGTGGTATTCGCGATCTCGAC
>CAMBLP010000006.1 GCA_945868195.1 Bordetella parapertussis | reverse complement strand
TTACGTGCCGCAGAACAAGTACAAAACGGTCTCGATGATCCGTTCTAACTCGCCAAAAACAGGACTGATGACATGTTATTGATGATCGACAATTACGACTCGTTTACCTACAACCTGGTGCAGTATTTTGGCGAGCTCGGTGAAGACGTGCGCGTCTACCGCAACGACCAGATCACGCTCGAAGAAATCGACGCGCTCAAACCAGATCACATCTGCATTTCACCAGGCCCCTGCTCACCCGCCGAGGCCGGCGTCTCCGTCGACGTCATCAAGCGCTACGCCGGTAAAGTGCCGATTCTGGGGGTGTGCTTGGGACATCAAGCCATCGGCGCTGCCTTCGGTGGCAAGATTGTCCGTGCCCAGCAAATCATGCATGGAAAAACTTCGGCGATCACGCATACCAACTCGGACGTATTCAAAAACCTGCCCTCGCCCTTTACCGTGATCCGCTACCATTCACTGGCCATCGAGCGCGCCACGATTCCAGACTGCCTGGAAATCACCGCCCAAACCGCGGATGGTGAAATCATGGGCGTGCGCCACAAAACACTTCCCATCTATGGCGTACAGTTTCACCCCGAGTCCATTTTGAGTGAGCATGGTCACGCCATGCTGCGTAACTTTCTCGAACTGCCTGCCACCAAAACGGCTTCGACCAAATAGGACTGCGCCCCATGATTACTCCGAGCGAAGCACTCCACCGCTGCATCGAACACCGTGAAATTTTTCATGATGAAATGCTCCATCTCATGCGTATGTTGATGCGCGGCGAGATGTCGCCCACCATCGCCGCGGCCTTGCTCATGGGTCTGCGCGTCAAAAAAGAAACCATTGGTGAAATCACCGCTGCCGCACAAGTCATGCGCGAATTCGCCACCCCTGTGCATGTCGCCAATCCCCAAGATATGGTGGACATGTGCGGTACGGGCGGTGATGGAAGCAACACCTTTAACATCTCCACGACCGCGATGTTTGTCGCTGCGGCGGCTGGTGTACCCATCGCAAAACACGGTGGACGCAGCGCATCCTCATCATCGGGCAGTGCAGATGTACTCGAAGCGCTCGGCGCCAATCTTTCTCTGACGCCCGAACAAGTCTCCGCATGCATTGAGGAAACTGGCATCGGCTTTATGTTCGCCCCCGCTCACCACGGCGCGATGAAAAATATCGCACCCGTGCGTAAAGAGCTCGGCGTGCGGACCATTTTTAATCTCCTTGGGCCTTTGACGAATCCTGCTGGTGCTGCCAATCAACTGATGGGCGTCTTTCACCCCGATCTCGTCGGCATACAGGTGCGCGTGTTGCAGTCTCTCGGCTCACGTCATGTCATGATTGTGCACGGTAAAGACGGGATGGATGAGGCCTCGCTGGGTGCAGGCACACTGGTTGGGGAGCTCAAAGACGGTGTCATCCACGAATACGAAATTCATCCCGAGGACTTTGGTTTAACCATGGCCTCCAATCGCAGCATCAGAGTCCAGAGCAAAGAAGAATCACGCGATTACGTCCTCGAAGCGCTGGGTAATATACCCGGCACCGCGCGCGACATTGTGGCGTTTAACGCAGGACTTGCCATTTATGTGGGTAATCATGCCACCACGATTCAAGACGGGATTAAGATGGCCTTTGAAGCGATTGCGAGCGGTGCCGCACGCAACAAACTCGAAGCCTTTTGTGCACACACACGGAAATATGCAGCATGAGCGATATCCTCAATAAAATCCTCGCCGTCAAGACCCAAGAAGTCGCCGCAGAGCGCCAAGTGCGCAGCGAAGCCGAGCTCCTCAAAGAAGCCAAAGCGCGCAAAGATGTCCGCGGTTTTGGTAAAGCTCTCGAAACCAAGATCGCCGCAGGCAAGCCCGGCGTCATTGCGGAGATTAAAAAAGCCTCTCCCTCAAAAGGCGTACTGCGCGAGATTTTTATCCCTGCCGAAATCGCTGCGTCTTATGCCGAGCATGGTGCAGCGTGTTTATCCGTCTTGACGGATAAACAATTTTTTCTAGGTGACGATGACTATCTGCGTCAAGCGCGTGAGGCATGCACACTCCCCGCATTACGCAAAGACTTTATCGTCGATCCGTATCAAATTATCGCCGCCCGGGCCATGGGTGCGGACTGTGTCTTGCTGATTGTTTCTGCCTTGAGTTCTACTCAGCTCTCTGAGTTTGAGGAGTGCGCCTTCGAGCTTGGTATGGATGTGCTGGTCGAGGTCCATGATGCCGAGGAACTCGACATCGCGCTCGACATGAACACCTCACTGCTTGGCATCAATAATCGTAATCTGCGTACCTTCGAAACCTCGCTGCAGAACACGCTCGATTTGCTGCAACGCATCCCCATCGGCAAACTTGTGATTACCGAAAGCGGTATTTTGGCGCCTGCGGATGTGCAATTGATGCGTGACAATGATGTCAATGCCTTCCTAGTTGGCGAAGCCTTTATGCGCGCACCCAATCCCGGCGCAGAGCTTGCGCGTTTGTTTGCCTGAGCGCGCTGTCCTGCGCATGACACCTCAGAGTAATCAGCTCCAAGAGTCCTCACTCTGGGCGCATCTCGAACGCATTCCGAACGCGTGGCAACCATGTCTGGCCTCTGCGTCTGTTCGCACCGCGCTCGAGAGCCTCTCGACCATGCTGCAAACCCGCCTCGCGCAAGGTGTAGTCATCTATCCCTCGCGCCCCTTTCGAGCGCTTGACACCCTGCAACCCAGCACTGTCAAGGTCGTGATTTTGGGTCAAGACCCCTATCACGGTTCTGGACAAGCGCAGGGACTCGCTTTTTCTGTCCCAGATGGCTTCAAACGCCCACCAAGCTTGCGTAATATTTTGCAAGAAATTGAGCGCGAATATCCGACCAATCAGTCAGAATTTATATTGGCCTCCAACCTTCTTAAAAACGATTTGTCACGTTGGGCACTGCAAGGCGTGCTTCTCCTCAATACCTGCCTGACTGTCGAGGATAGACAGCCCGCCTCACATGCCCGGGCGGGCTGGGAAACGGTGACGGACGCTCTCATCTCTGAGGTTGCCCGCGATCCCTCACCCAAAGTATTCATGCTCTGGGGGGCACATGCCCAAGCCAAGCGTGGACACCTGGCCGATCAAGGCGATCACCTGATTTTGATGGCGAATCATCCCTCTCCACTCTCAGCCAGAAGACCTCCAGTTCCGTTTGTCGGCTGCAATCATTTCCACTTGGCAAATGAATGGTTAAAACAACACAACCGCCAAGTAATTGACTGGAAAGCATAATTTTTCACCTAAAGGGTATACCCGAATTAAAAAATAGGTTAGTATTCGAAACTGCATAAAAAATGCATAAGTCTGAAAACAGGCAAACAACCTAGATTTCAGCTTCACATCATCGATTCCTGACCTCCTTTCCTTTCGTGGGCAGCTAGTGTGATCCAGATAGATGGATCTACAGCCCAGACGTTCGGTTGATTCGGTCGGCACGATGCTCGATTCAACCGACGACCGCCGGTCTACCAATTCTCCGGGCTGCGTCACATGGCCACTATCTGGCCTAAAGGAAAGTCATGTCCTTCGATTCGTTGGGGCTCGTCCCCGCTTTGTTGTCTTCCATTGAACGTACCGGCTTCACCACGCCGACACCCGTCCAGATGTCTGCGATTCCAGCAGCCTTGGCAGGTGCTGACTTAATGGTGTCCGCCCAGACAGGCAGCGGCAAGACCGCAGCCTTTATGCTTCCGGCACTCAACAAAATCGCTCACAAGCCCGGTAACAAAGGCCGTGGCGTCCAAGTGCTGGTGCTGACCCCCACACGCGAACTTGCCATGCAGGTCAGCGAAGCCACCGAAATGTACGGTAGCAACCTAGACGATCTGCGTGTTGCGACGGTTGTTGGCGGCATGCCTTACGGCGCCCAACTCAAAGCACTCTCACGTCGTGTCGATGTGCTGGTGGCCACACCCGGCCGTCTCCTGGATCACCTGCAAGCACGTCGTGTCGACTTGTCGACCGTGCACACCTTGGTACTCGACGAAGCTGACCGCATGCTCGACATGGGTTTCATCGACGACATCAATACCATCGTTGATCGTTGCCCCGAGTCACGCCAGACCTTGCTATTCTCCGCGACGTTGGACGGCACCGTTGCCAAGCTCGCCGCACGCATGATGCGCGATCCACAGCGTATCGAAATGACTTCACAGTCAGATCGTCACGCCAACATCACACAAACATTGCTGTATGCCGATGACGCTGGTCACAAACTGCGCTTGCTTGACCATCTCTTGCGCGACGTGTCGATGGACCAGGCCATTATCTTCACCGCCACCAAGCGTGGCGCGGACGATCTGGCCGAACACCTCGCCGACAGCGGTTTTTCAGTCATGGCCTTGCATGGCGACATGAACCAGCGCCAGCGCTCACGCACGTTGTCCGAAGTTCAGGACGGTCGTGTCCGTGTCTTGGTTGCCACTGACGTTGCGGCTCGCGGCATCGACGTTCAGGCCATCAGCCACGCCATCAACTACGACTTGCCGATGCAGCCCGAGGACTACGTACACCGCATTGGTCGTACCGGTCGTGCCGGTCGCGATGGCGCAGCCTTTACCTTGGCTGTCCACAGCGAGCGTCATAAAATACGCCGCATCGAACATTTCATCGGCAACACCATCCCTCCAGGCGTGATTGCTGGCCTCGAGCCACAGCGCACCCCAAGCGCTCGCCCCGAAGGTGCGTCGCGCGGTGCGGGTGGTAAAAAGCCAAATCGCTGGAGCAATGATCGCAGTGGTGATCGCTTCGGCAGCAGCAACGACCGTTACTCCGCTGGCCGCAGCGAGCCCCGTACCTTTGCCCCACGTGGCGATGCGCCGAGCGGTGCTCCACGTGCAGACCGACCCTACGCGGATCGTGGCGAGAAATCTTTCGCACCCCGTGGTGACAGACCTTTTGCACCACGCGGTGACAAGCCTTTTGGTGATCGCGAGCGCACGTTCGCACCCCGTGGTGACAAGCCCTCTTATGCACCGCGCGGTGATCGTAGCGATCGTCCCCAAGGTGCACGCAGCGACAATCCTTTCGCCAGCACACGCGGCGAAGGCCGTCCTTTTGAGCACCGCGGCGATCGCGCACCCTCAGATCGTCCAGCCTATGCAGGCAAGCCTGCGGCACGCCCAGGGCGTGAGTTTGCACCTCGATCAGCCGCGCCAGGCGGCAAGACTTTCGCCCCGCGCGGTGATGGTCCTGCTCGCGCACCAGGCGCGGCACGTCCTGGCGCACCTCGCGCTGCGGCAGGCGCACGTCGTGGCTTTAACTTTGATGGTGGTCGCCGCTAATCCAGCGATCTCCATCAGCGCAGACGCACTGGCTCACAGTCAGCGCGTCCGCGCTTTTTTGCATCTGCAGATCCAGCAGGCGGGCGGTTGGCTCCCCTTCAGCACCTGGATGCATCAGGTCCTGTATGCACCCGGACTCGGCTACTACGCTGCGGGCAATACCAAACTTGCCGACGCGCAAACCACTCACACAACAGCACTGAGTGGCGATTTTGTCACAGCCCCCCAACTCACACCTTTGTTCGGATATACGCTTGCGCGACAGGTCGCCGAGGTCCTACAACAAACCGACACACTCGATGTGCTCGAGTTCGGAGCCGGCAGCGGTGCACTCGCACACGATCTACTGACAGCACTTGACGAGATGGGTCTCTGCGTGCACTACAACATCCTCGAGGTGTCAGCCGATCTCAGACAGCGTCAACAAGAGCGTTTAGCGACCTGGGATACTCGCGTCACCTGGCTTGAGACACTCCCAACGCGCTTTGCCGGCTGCGTCGTCGGAAACGAGTTGCTCGATGCCATGCCGGTTGAGCTCTTTGTCTGGTCTGAGCAAGGTCAGGTCCTCGAGCGTGGCGTCGTTTCACTGAATTCCAATACTGCTCTGACGTCAGACTCAATGAGCCAGGCGCAGGAATTCGCTTTTCAAGACCAGCCCGCCTCACCCACACTCACCGAAACTGTCCAGGCACGGATGCCCGCTCTGCCAGGCTACAGCTCAGAAATCAATCTGCAAGCCGAAGCCTGGATCCGCGATCTCGGTCGTTGGTTAACCCGCGGCGCAGCCATACTCATCGATTACGGTTTTCCGCGTCATGAGTATTACCATCCCCAGAGGCAGCGCGGCACTCTGATGTGTCATATCCAGCATCGCACCCACGATGATGTTTTTCTCGCACCCGGCCTCCAAGACATCACCGCGCACGTTGATTTCACTGCAATCGCCGAAGCCGCTCAACAAAGCGGCCTCGACGTTCTTGGCTATACCTCACAAGCGCGTTTCCTATTGAATGCTGGCTTACCGCAATTACTTGAAACCTACGCTCAACAACAGTTTGAACAACCAGACCTCAAAGAGCGTGCCCAAACCTATGCGGCAATACAAAAGCTCATTTCCGAAGCCGAAATGGGTGAGTTGTTTAAAGTCATTGCACTCGGTCGGGGGATTGCCTCTCCCATGAGCGGCTTTAGCCAGAGCGATCGCTCAGGACAGCTAGGCGAGCAGCTCGCACCGCTTGTTTAATTTGAGCGGGCTCTGACACGGCCTGGGCGACCGCACCCGCATCAACGGCCAAAACCGTCTGAAGTCTACCGCGCCACCAGGCCACATCGTCATGATTGTCCGCACTCTCTACGGCGCCAGTCTTAACAAGCCCTGCCGTTTTCAGCAACATATCAAACCTCTCGGGTTTTCTGAGCGAATCACAGGTCTCGAGTAGAGACATGACGTCCTCCGGCATACGTCTACTCATACCCGCTATCACCACAGGCAATAACCGCGCCATATCGACACAATCCGTCGGTACCCGCAAACGCTTGGCCAACTCAGCGCGGGCTTCGGTTTCTAAGCACAACAAAGCATAACGTGCGCTCAACGGTAAGGAGCTCACGCCGCCTGCTGCTGCATCGAGTCGTTGCATGATCCGCGCGCTCTGATGCCACTCAGGCATGATGCGTGCATTGGCCTCCGACCCCGCCAATACCTCCAACATGCGCGAAGGTTTTACACTCATCAGCCCGCGCGACAACTCCTGCCAGACGCGTTCAGGTACCAGCGTATCAACCTCTCCACTCGCAACCATCCGTCGACAGAGCGCCCATGTTTCTGGCGCAATCGAAAAATCCGTAAATCTTGCGGCAAAACGCGCCAGTCGCAAAATCCGCACAGGATCTTCTTCGAAGGCGGGACCCACATGACGAAACAATCTTGCCTGCAAGTCCGCAGCACCATTAAGTGGATCAACCCGCTCGCCCGACATCGACTGCGCCATCGCATTGATCGTCAGATCGCGACGCTTTAAGTCCTCTTCGAGGGTGACATCTGCACCCGTGTAAAACGTAAAGCCTTTGTAACCACGCCCCGACTTTCTTTCCGTGCGTGCAAGCGCATATTCTTCTTTCGTCAGCGGATGTAAAAAAACCGGAAAGTCACCCCCAACAGGAATAAAGCCACGCGCAACCATCTCTTCGGGTGTCGCACCCACCACGACCCAATCACGGTCACCAGCGGGCAGACCTAACAACGCATCACGTACGGCGCCACCGACAATGAAAACCTGCAAACCCGTCAAGGCGCGATCTTCAGTCATCGTCACGGCAGAGGCGAACGACCATACGGTCGTGGCTCAATTTGTCCCAGACGCTGCTTGAGCGACTGCGGATTGCCGGTAAAGACCGCGGCGTAGTAGGTGGCGTTAGACATCACTTTTTTAACGTAATCGCGCGTTTCGTTAAATGGAATCGTTTCAGCGAAAATCGCGCCTTCAACCGGTGCATCGAGTTTGGAGCGCCACAGCATCGGACGACCCGGACCCGCGTTATATCCTGCGCTAGCCAACACCTGCGAGCCCCCCAGATCAGACTGCACCATACTCAAGTAACTCGTTCCCAACTTTGTATTCGTATCAAAATCGTTCACGCGACCAGGTGTGAAGTTGGTCAACCCGATTTTCTGAGCCATCCACTTTGCCGTAGCAGGCATGAGCTGCATCAAGCCCGAGGCCCCCGCGTGTGAACGCGCGTCCATAATGAACAACGACTCTTGACGGATCAGCCCATACACCCAAGCTGGCTCGACATTAACCTCGCGCGCCTGAGCACTGACACGCCCTTCAAAAGGCGCCACAAAACGCTGCGTAAAGTCCACCTCGTTTTTAGTACGGACAGAGGTCGCCACGACACGATCATAGATACTCTCGCGACGCGCCAACTCAGCAGCCGCCAACAATTGACGATCCGTCATGCCACGAAGCGCAAACGTCCACTCCGGCACAGCCTCTGGCCGCCAGCCTCTTTTGAATAAAGTCACGGCTCGCTTTAGGCCTGGATGAGCACGGGCCTGCGCTAATTCTTTCTCTGAGACAGGCTCGGGACGCTTAGGTGCGGCAATCGTTCGACCAAGCTCCTCGACGGCGAGTTGCCCATAAAAGCTGTAATCCGATGCGATCGAAGCATAGGCTTTCTCGGCATCCGCTTTTTTACCTGTCGCCGCCAAACCTCGCGCTTTCCAGTACACCCACGTCGGATCGCTACGTTGTGGCTCACGCATCGTAGCGATACTTTGCATCACCCACTTCCAGTCAATTTTTGGTTGACGTAGCGCCATACGAACACGCCAAGCTTCGTTGTTGTCGGATAAACGAACGGAGCCAGAGTCGCGATACCACGTATGCGCACGCGGATCGAGATTCATGCTCGCGACCAAAGCCATCTGGCCATAGACCCATTGCATATTTTTCTTGGGAAGCAGGTTTTTCCATTGCTTTTTGACTAACGCATCCGCCGCCGCCAGGTTTGTCCGCGCCAAGCGAGCGAGTCCCAGCGCAATGATCTCATTACGTTCAGGCGAACCTAACGCGGTCTGAGTGGCTAACCACGCCGCAGGCCCTTTGATCATGGTGTCATACGCCGCCAGTTCTTTAGCGTCAAAGACATACGCGGCAAACCGGCGCGCATCCGGCAGTTTGTTGTTTTCAATCGCATCATTGAGGTACGGCATCAACTCAGCAGGCGTTAAAACACGGTCTGCGACGAGTTGGTCAAACAGTTTCCAACATGCGCCGTACGGCACAAATATTTTCATCGCCTCAGCCGCTATCGTGCGCTGACTGGCCATATGCTTAGCCTCAAGCTGAGCACACAACACCTGATTACTTGGGTTAAGGACGGTCCCCAACGCGCGTACCGTGACAAAATCACCGCTCCGCGCAGCGGCCAATACCCATTCGCCACGCAGTCGATCCGCAAGATATACGCCACTGTTTTTTTCCAGAAACTGCTCCAAACCTTGATTCACACTTTGCGTTCTATAAAGACCTAACTGGGTTCGTAAAAACCAATACTCGGGGTAGATTGCCAATACATCACCCTTGGCCTGCGGCACGAAACTGGCGAGCTGACCAAACTGCTTGCTATTGACGGCTTGACGCGCTGCGGCAACCGCTTTGGCTGCTGCCGTATTTTCTGAAGCAGCGATCGAGTCTCTCATCCCTGCCGGACCCGTATGGGGTGTATTGCTTTGCGCCATACTAGGCGCAATACTCGCCGTACGCGAGGGTGCAGCATTGCTGGCAGTTGGAGTAGAAGGCTTAGCTAAAGGAGCTGCAGTGCCGTCCGCGACGGGCGTGATGCTGCCATCCGCCTTCAAGACAAACCGTTCAGTTGACCCAGATTGAGATTGTGCCGTTTTTGGAGCCGCCAACATAAACGTACTACCAAATACCAAAGCGGTCACCCAGACGCCAACTTGAACTCGGATATCCTGATATTTTGCGCTTATATGCATACAATGCCTTTGAACACCATTCACTACAATTAGTCAGCAACTACTACGGATATGTCAAAGAATAGCCCAGACCAGCTTCGGATGCGGCTTCGCAGACTGCGAGAGGCCATTCCTGTTGCCGAACGCCAACAGGCGAGTGCTCAACTCTGTACTGAACTGCGGCTTTGGTTTGACGCACGCAGAGTGTCTCGACACACTTTTGGACACACCGCACCTGAAATAGTTGCCGGATTTTGGCCTTTGGAAAGCGAGCCCGACTTAAGACCTGTGTACGATCATTTGCACACCCAAGGTTTTACCGTCGCGCTACCCGTTGTCGTCAAAAAACAGTCGCCACTTGAGTTCCACGCTTGGTGTCCAGCCGACACCTTAAAACCTGGTGCCTTTGGTGTATTAGAGCCCGTCCGTCGCGAAAAGCTGATGCCAGACGTGATGCTGATCCCAACACTTGGTTTTACAGATCATGGCGCACGTCTCGGCTACGGAGGAGGCTATTACGATCGCACTCTCGCCAATCTCGACGCAGCAGGCAAAGATTTTTTAGCTCTTGGTATCGCCTGGAGCCAAGCCCGCATCGAAGAAGAGGCCAACTATCAAGCGCAAGTACACGATTATCCACTCGACGCCATCCTGACACCCTGCGGTTGGACGCAGGCTCCGCCGCCAGCCTGATACGCTAGCGATCCAAGCCGTGCCATATCGACAGCGTGGCTTCGGCATTATTCAGGGTATAGAAATGCAAGCCTGGCACGCCATTGTCTAACAACGTTTCACATAGACTCGTCACGACATCTGTGCCAAACGCCCGGATCGAGTCTTTGTCATCGCCCATCTCGGCCAAACGCAGACGGATCCAACGTGGCACCTCTGCACCACACATCTCTGAAAACCGCATCAATTGCGTGTAATTGGTGATGGGCATGATGCCAGGCACAATGGGGATATTGATTCCCTTGGCTTGGACACGATCGACAAAATCAAAATACGCATCGGCATTAAAAAAATACTGCGTAATCGCACTGTTGGCGCCCGCACGTACCTTGTTAATAAAGTGAGCGAGATCTTTTTCAGGCCCCGCAGCTTGTGGATGCATCTCGGGATAGGCAGCGACCTCGATATGAAACCAGTCGCCTGTTTCATGACGAATAAAGTCAACCAAGTCGCTAGCATACTGAAGAGCACCGGCAGCACTAGCCCCCATGCCCGAAGGCATATCACCGCGCAATGCGACAATGCGACGTACGCCCTCTTCGCGATAGCGCTGCAGCAAGACACTAAGCTCATCGCGCGTAGATCCAATACACGACAAGTGCGGCGCGGCATCACGGCCGAGCGCGCGCATCATGCGGACGGTGTCAAGCGTACCGTCTCGCGTCGAGCCACCCGCGCCAAACGTCACGCTGACGTAGTGCGGGTCGATGACCAACATTTGTTTGGCGCCATCGACAAGGCGCTGCTGCGCGGCGGCATCGCGTGGTGGGAAGAACTCTAGGCTAAACGCAGGCGTCAAAGGGGAGCTCATCGATTAATCAGACTCGTCAAAAACCCGGAGATCACGCTATAAAACAGCGCACCGCCGACTGCCCACCAAAAGCCGTTGACCTGAAAACCTTTCAGGATCGACCCGGCGAGCCAGAACATCAGCGCGTTAATCACCAGTAAAAACAGACCCAACGTCACAATCGTGATGGGCAAGGTCAATAAAATGAAGATTGGTTTAACCAACATGTTGATTAAACCAAGCACGGCTGCAGCAAGCATGGCGGCCCAGAAGCTGGACACCACAATCCCAGGCAGCACATAGGCAACAATGAGTAGTGTCACCGCATTTAATATCCAGACTAACAATAAAGTCATGACAATCTCCGGTGAACACTACTCAAAGTCAATCAATAGCGGTAAGCATCGCCCTTGAAAGGACCTTCTTGCTTGACGCTAATGTAAGCCGCTTGCTGAGGTGTCAACGTTGTCAAGTTTGCACCGATCTTCTTGAGGTGCAGACGTGCGACTTTTTCGTCGAGATGCTTAGGCAACACATAGACCTGACCTGACTTGTACTCTTCGTTGCGCGAGAACAGTTCAATCTGTGCAATCGTCTGGTTGGTAAACGATGAAGACATCACGAACGAGGGGTGACCTGTGCCGCAGCCGAGGTTCACGAGACGGCCCTTAGCCAACAAGATAATGCGCTTGCCGTTAGGGAAAATCACGTGATCGACTTGTGGCTTGATTTCTTCCCACTGCAAGTCTTCGATACCGACGACATCGATTTCATTGTCGAAGTGACCGATGTTACAAACAATGGCCTGGTCCTTCATACGGTCCATGTGGGCACGCGTAATGACGTTGTAATTGCCTGTTGCTGTCACGAAAATGTCAGCCTTGTCTGCGGCTTCTTCCATGGTGACAACCTTAAAGCCTTCCATCGCAGCCTGCAGTGCGCAGATTGGATCGACTTCAGTGACCCAAACTTGGGCGCGCAACGCGGCTAAGGCTTGAGCTGAACCCTTACCCACATCGCCGTAGCCTGCAACCACTGCAACTTTGCCAGCGATCATAACGTCTGTCGCACGCTTGATGGCGTCGACCAACGATTCGCGGCAGCCGTACAGGTTGTCAAACTTTGACTTAGTGACGGAGTCGTTGACGTTAATCGCAGCAAAAGCAAGTTCGCCTTTTTTCGACATTTGATACAGACGCAGAACGCCTGTGGTGGTTTCCTCAGTCACGCCCTTGATCTGGGCTAAACGTGTGGAGTACCACTTAGGATCTTTTTTGATCTGCGCTTTGATGGCAGCAAACAAGACGACTTCTTCTTCGGAGCCTGGGTTATTCAAGACCGAAATGTCGCTCTCAGCTTTTGTACCGAGGTGCAACAAGAGTGTGGCATCGCCACCGTCATCCAAAATCATGTTGGCCTGCTTGTCGCCAGGCCATTCAAAAATTTTGTGTGTGTAGTCCCAGTACTCGACCAGAGACTCGCCTTTTTTGGCGAACACGGGCGTGCCCATTGCTGCGATGGCTGCAGCAGCGTGGTCTTGTGTGGAATAGATATTGCAAGAGGCCCACCGGACTTCAGCGCCGAGTGCCTGCAAAGTCTCGATCAGCACAGCAGTCTGAATCGTCATGTGCAAGCTACCCGTGATGCGGGCGCCTTTCAATGGCTTGGTTTTAGCAAACTCTTCGCGCGTGGCCATCAGACCAGGCATTTCTGTTTCAGCAATGGCGATCTCGCGACGACCAAAATCAGCCTGATTGATATCGGCAACGATGTAATCTGCGAGTTTTTCTTTGATAGCGTTCATGTCTAAAAGCTCCGTTGAGCCCGCGGAACAACGATTGAACGGCTGTGTCTTGTGCACCACCGCAATCGCTGCTTGGCAGGATTGGGTGAGCGCTGTTAAGGTCGACAAAAAGGGCCGACGGTAACGGGGAAGCTAATGAGCCTGGCGGGATTGCCCCGTCGCAACGCTCCTCAAAAGCAGGTCTATTGTAGCCCGTTTTTGGGGATTGCGATAGGGTTTACCCGCCAGCCTGACCCAACAACCCCTTTCGATTTAAGTCTTTGGCGGCAAGTGCAACGCCACAATATCATCCGCAGGGTTGCCATGAAAAGGATAGCGCGTCCGCACCATGGGATCGTGCCCGGGGATGATGTGTTGTGCCGAAGCGGCTGCCGCACGCAAGGTCGCATAACCGGCCACCATATCGCCCACATGAAACACAATCGGAAACGGCGAGGGTCTTTCCATATTTTCATAAAAATGGCTCGCATCCGAAGCCAGTACGACCCAGCCCCGCGCTGTGTGGACACGCAAAGATTGCAAGCCCTTGGTGTGACCACCGATCTTGATCAGCTCGATGCCCGGCGCCAAATCGACACGCCCCTGATGAAAATGTACGCGCTCCGCATAGACACGGCGCACAAGACTCACCACATCCTCCACATCGTAGGCATGACGAAACAACCCGTGACACATGTGCTTGCCGCAAGCGTAATCCAGCTCGTCCTCCTGGACATGAAAGCGTGCGTTGGGCAGCAGATCGATATTGCCCGCATGGTCATAATGCAAATGCGTCAACACAACATCCTCAATGTCTTCGGGCGCAAGACCCAGCAGCGACAGCGCGCCAATCGGACAGCGCAACAGGGTGCGCCCGCGCTCTTTAGCCTGGCGCGCATTAAACCCCGTATCAACCAGGATGTTGCGTTGCCCGTCGCGAATGAGCCAGACAAAATAATCCATCGGCATCGGCTCATCATGCGGGTCCTGAGCGATAAAGTTTTCGCGGCGCATGCGTTGTTGAATCGTCGCGTAGCGCAGCGCGTAAATTTCATAGTTAGGCAAATTCATTTGTCGCTCCTTTAAATGACCCCCATGATGAATCTAGCTTGACATAGGTAAAGACAAGCGCAGACAATCGAGACCATTCGTGGTGTTAGTTACACGTTTTACTTTATTTACTTTTGATCATACTGATTTTGGAGCCTGACATGTCTGCTAAAAGCGAAACCGCTCAATTATTCAAAGACGGCTTGGCCGTTCGTCGTGCCGTGCTCGGCGCGGATTACGTGGATGGCTCCATTGCCAAAGCCAACGACTTCACCATGGCTTTTCAGCACATCACCACTGAGTGGTGCTGGGGCTACGCCTGGACCCGTGACGGCCTGAGCCGCAAGACGCGCAGCATGCTTAACCTCGCCATGCTGACCGCGCTGAACCGTTCGGCTGAAATCAAGCTACACGTCAAAGGCGCATTGGCCAACGGCGTCACCGTCGAAGAAATCAAAGAAGTCCTGCTGCACGCCACCGTCTACTGTGGCATCCCCGCTGGCTTGGACGCCTTTAAAGCTGCAAACCAGGTCCTCGAAGAAGAAGGCGCTTACACCAAAGCTGCCGCCAAAGCCGCCAAGAAAAAGGTCGCTGCCAAGAAAGCGCCTGCAAAGAAAGCACCTGCGAAAAAAGCAGCCGCAAAAAAGGCCGTTGCAAAAAAGGCAGTTAAGAAATGAGCGCCTTACCCACGATCGGTTTTGTAGGCTTGGGCAGCATGGGATGGCCGATGGCTTCTCTGCTGCACAAAGCAGGCTACCCACTTCAGGTCATCGACGCCTCGAAAGAGCGTGCACAAGCCTTCGCCAAGGAAATCGGTGGCACAGTCGCCACCTCCAACCGCGCACTCGCTGCCGCCTCCGAGTTCATCATCACCATCTTGCCCACCAGCAACATTGTTGAAGCGGTCCTCAATGGGCCCGATGGCTTGTTGGCGGGACTGCGTCCGGGCGCAGTCGTCATCGACATGACCTCTGGCGTGCCGACCATCACACGCACACTGGCCGAGCAAGTCAAAGCAGCCAAAGGCCACATGGTCGATGCACCCGTCTCTGGCGGCGTGCCTCGCGCTAAAACTGGAGAACTCGCCATCATGTTTGGTGGCCGCCCCGAGATTCTCGAGCGCATACGTCCCGCGCTTTCTTGTATGGGCAACTCGATTACGCCAACCGGCGATGTCGGTTCAGCGCATGCCATGAAAGCACTCAACAACCTCGTGTCCGCGGGCGGCTTTTTGATCGGCGTCGAAGCCTTGCTGATCGGCAAACGCTTTGGTTTGGACCCTGCCGCCATGGTCGACGTGCTGAATTCTTCGACAGGAATGAACAACTCCACACAGAAGAAATTCAAACAGTTCGTCTTGTCGGGTAAGTACAACGCCGGTTTTGGTCTAGACCTGATGGTCAAAGACCTGAGCATTGCCTTGGGCATCGGTCGCGACACCAACACACCGACACCTTTTTCGTCGTTGTGCCGCGAAATGTGGGCCTCGTGCGCACAACTGCTCGGACCCGGCCAGGACCATACGGCGATTGCCAAGTTGTCCGAAGCCTTAGCAGGCGACACCTTGTCGGAAAAGAAAGAGAGTTAGGTTTCCCCGGGCTTTTTTGGGTAACCTTCAGCACGAATACGCACCCAGACAGGGTGCTTTTCCTCTTTGGTCATGAAGACCCAATTCGAGACCTCCATGACCGTGCGGCCACAGCCACGACACACATCATCAAACAAGGTGGAGCAAATTGCCACACAAGGCGAATCTGCACCATTTGTAACGTCTTCTGGCACGTGACCAGAAGCTTGGGATGAAGCACCCTCAGGTGCCTCATCCCAGTTTAATGACGGTGGCTGAGTGGTCAACTTAGACTGACTTTTTCAGTGCAGCAGCACGGTCAGTGGCTTCCCAGCTGAACTCGGGCTCGTTACGACCAAAGTGGCCGTAGGCGGCTGTCTTGCTGTAGATTGGACGCAACAGGTCAAGCATGTTGACGATGCCTTTAGGACGCAGGTCAAAATGCTCGCGCACGAGTTTGGACAACTGCTCGTCAGACACGACACCTGTGCCATGTGTGTCAACCGTGATGTTGATCGGTTCTGCTACACCGATCGCATAGCTCACCTGGACTTCGCACTTGCTCGCCAAGCCAGCAGCCACGATGTTTTTAGCCACATAGCGTGCAGCGTAAGCGGCTGAACGGTCAACCTTTGAAGGGTCCTTGCCGGAGAACGCGCCACCACCGTGACGGCATGCGCCACCGTAGGTGTCGACGATGATCTTACGACCGGTCAGACCGCAATCACCCTGGGGTCCGCCGATCACAAAGCGACCGGTTGGGTTGATCAAAAACTTGGTCTTGGCTGTCAACAAACCAGAGGGGAAACTTGGACGAATGATGTGCTCGATCACGGCTTCGTGGATCGCGGTCTGTGAAATCTCCGGGGCGTGCTGTGTCGACAACACGACCGTGTCGACCTCGACAGGCTTGCCATCGACATAACGGAAAGTGACCTGTGATTTGGCATCAGGACGCAGCCAGGGCAGACGGCCATCTTTGCGCAATTCGCTCTGACGCTGCACCAGACGGTGTGCGTACCAGATTGGAGCAGGCATCAAATCAGGTGTTTCGTTACATGCGTAACCAAACATCAATCCCTGGTCGCCAGCGCCCTGATTGAGGTAATCCTCTGAGCTACGGTCCACGCCCTGAGCGATATCAGGTGACTGTTTGTCGTAGGCGACCAACACCGCGCAGCCTTTGTAGTCGATACCGTAGTCGGTATTGTCGTAGCCAATACGCTTGATCGTGTCGCGCGCAACTTGGATGTAATCGACGTTTGCAGTGGTGGTGATTTCACCGGCCAGCACGACCAAGCCTGTGTTGCAAAGCGTTTCAGCCGCAACACGTGCATGGGGGTCCTGGGTAAAAATCGCATCCAACACGGCATCGGAGACCTGGTCGGCGACCTTGTCGGGATGTCCTTCGGAAACGGATTCGGAGGTAAAGAGATAGTCTGAAGACTTTGCAGCCATGATCACGTCCTAATTCTGGCAAAGCCAGAGGTGAAGTTAAGGAGGTGCGTTGCACCCCGTACCGACACCTAGATAGACGCTGGATTGGGCGCGACGCTTTAGCGGATTTATTTTTGTGTTGACGCAGCATTTCAGCTTTTGTCCAACACCGTCGCCCCGCAAGTTGTCGGTTAACTCAGCGACTCAATTGATATTCTAAGTCAAAATTGCAAACAAATGGGCGATAATCTCCACATGATCTGGAACTTCACAAAAATGCATGGCGCGGGCAATGACTTCGTGGTCTTGGACGGAGTGCGCCAACCCATCGACATGACCCCCGAACGGGCTCGTGCCTTAGCACACCGCCAATTCGGCATTGGCTGCGACCAGATATTGCTGGTCGACACCCCTTCCCACCCTGAGGCCGACTTCCGCTACCGTATCTTTAATGCGGATGGCAGCGAAGTCGAGCACTGCGGCAATGGCGCGCGTTGTTTCGTGAAATTTGTCCATGAGCAAAAGCTCTCCTCACGCAACCCTTTACGCGCCGAGATTTCCACTGGTTTAATTACGCTCGAAGCCATGCCCAACGGCGAAGTAGTGGTCGATATGGGCCAAACCCGTTTCGTCCCCGAGACCTTACCCTTTGACGTGACCGGTCTTGCGACGCGCACCGAGGGTCAGGACACTCTGTATGCTCTCCCTCTCCAGACGCATTCCAAACTCGGCGAGGTCACGATTTGGCTATCGGCTATTGCGATCGCCAATCCGCACGCTGTTCAGGTGGTGGATGACGTAGATACGGCGCCCGTATCCATCATCGGCCCCTTGATCGAGTCACACCCGCGTTTCGCCCGCCGCGTCAACGCCGGCTTTCTCCAAATCGTCGATCGTCATACCGCCCATCTTCGTGTGTATGAACGTGGCGCGGGAGAGACGCTCGCCTGCGGCTCAGGCGCCTGCGCAGCCATCGCCGCCGGCATCCGACGCGGCCTGCTTGATTCACCAGTGCGCGTGCGTACCCATGGCGGTTGGCTCACCATCGCCACCCATGGCGATCAAATGCGTATGACCGGCCCGGCCACGACGGTCTTTTCCAGCACGATTGATATCGATCGTCTGGTCGCCTCCATTCCCACTTCCTTTAGTACCAAGCCATGACTGATTCACTGCATCCTCAAACTATTGCCACATTCCTCCAAGATCACCCCGAGTTTTTTGTCCAGTACGCCGAGTTGTTCTCCACGCTCGAGGTGCCCCATCCTCACCAAGCGCGGACGATTTCACTCGGCGAGCGTCAAATCATGACCTTGCGCGAGCGACTGCGTGACTTTGAATTCAGACTGGCAGACTTGGTGCGCAACGCCGCACTCAACGAAATCACCACCGACAAGCTCAACCGCTGGTGCGTACGCATGTTGGGCGAGCAGTCAACGCTGCGCTTGCCGGGCGAGGTTGCTCTAGGTTTGGCCGAACAGTTCAACCTCCAAGAAGTCGCTCTGCGCGTGTGGGGCTTGGAGCTACCCGCCGAAGGAGTGGGTGCTCCCGTTGATGAGGAAGTACACACTTACGCGAACAACCTTGTCAATCCTTATTGTGGCAATGATACGGCGCTGACGCCCGCAAGCTGGCTCCATGCCAAACCGGCCTCACTTGCGATCTTGCCCTTGCGTTCTGCTGTAGGTCAACCCGCCTTTGGACTACTCGTACTGGGCTCGGACGACCCGGAGCGCTTCGCACCCGAGATGGGCGTCGCGTTTTTGCAAACCGTCAGCATCTTGGCCAGCTCCACATTGTCTCGTCTCAAACCGGCCGGCACAAACTTGCGCGCCGCGCAAGACGCCTGAAGACGCTGCCACCGATGACCGATCCCGTCACGACCTGGCTCAAACATCTTGAAGTCAACCGTCGTTACTCCGTCCATACCCTTTCGGCCTATCGACGCGATCTGAATCAGCTTGTGACCCTTGCCGATGGGAAACCGCTTGAGCAAATCGTCAACGGCAACATTCGGCACTTTCTCGCCCGGCTCCACGGCCAAGGGCACAGCGCGCGCAGTCTAGCCCGCATGCTCGCCGCTTGGCGAGGCTTTTATACTTGGTGGGCTCCTCAGAGCCACATGGCGTCCAACCCAGCGGCCGATGTGCGAGCGCCCAAAGCCTCCCGCAGTTTGCCCAAAGCCTTATCGGTCGATCAGACTCAAGCGCTACTCGAGGCCCCTGCCCTCGTGACCCAAACAGACCCCGCTTCAATGCGCGACCGTGCCATGTTTGAATTGTTTTACTCAAGCGGCCTGCGCCTGAGCGAACTGGTAGGGCTTGATGTCGACTACACACAAACCCAAAAGTACACCTCCGCTGGCTGGATCAATTTGCTCGATCGCGAGGTCAACGTCTTGGGCAAAGGTGGCAAGCGTCGCAGTGTACCGATCGGCACCCAAGCGCTCGAATGCCTGGCGCGCTGGCTCGAAGCCCGTCCTCAGTTTGTGCGTCCTCAGGCTTCCGAGGATCATGCGGCCGCTCTTTTTATTGGCGTGCGCGGCGCTCGCATCAGCCCGCGCGTTGTGCAGAGCCAACTCACCAAGCTCGTCAAGCTGGCAGGTTTGCCAACGCACGTACATCCTCACGTTTTGCGGCATAGTTTTGCCAGCCACGTTTTGCAATCTGCCCAAGACTTGAGGGCAGTGCAAGAAATGCTTGGCCATGCCAATATTTCCACGACACAGCTTTATACCAAGCTGGATTTTCAACATTTAGCCAAAGCATACGATTCTGCGCATCCCCGTGCCGGCAGAAAAACTGAATAAAAACATGGGGTTATCTGTGATTCGTCCTAAACTTTGCGGCGATGGACTTGAAATTCATGGCTTTGCCCCTACATAAGTAGGCGGCATGGTGTTTGCCGCGCAGATGAAAGTGACATTTTCGTGTCAGTCTAAACATCTAAAATCTATTTTTAATGTTTGCCCGAAGGCTTCGGCTGTGCTGTAATCCGGCGTTCGCCTCTGCTCTGAGCACCGATCCGAAGCCCTGCACTCTTACCCGTTTTTGAAGTCAATCTGACCATGAATTCCCCTCGCAGCCTAGACCAAATGGTACCCGTCACGATCCTCACCGGCTTTCTCGGTGCTGGCAAGACCACGCTTTTAAAACGCATACTGACGGAGTACCACGGTAAGCGTATCGCGGTCATCGAAAACGAATTCGGACCCGAGAGCATCGACAACGAACTGCTCGTCCAAGATCAGGAAGAGGAAATCATCGAGCTGTCCAACGGCTGCATATGCTGCACCGTTCGTGGCGATTTGATGCGCACCTTGCTTGATCTGCGCAAGCGCCACGAAAGTGGCGAGCTGAAATTCGAACGTGTGATCATTGAAACCACCGGCATGGCCAATCCGGGCCCCGTTTGTCAGACGTTTTTCATGGACGATGACATCGCCGAGTACTATCGCCTCGATGCAGTTGTCACCATCGTCGATGCCAAGCACGGCATGGATACCCTCGACGAACAAGAAGAAGCCCAAAAACAAGTCGGCTTCGCAGACCGCATTCTGATCTCTAAAAAAGATCTCGTGACCGAGGCTGAGTACGCCGCTTTGCGACGCCGTATCGTGCACATGAACCCGCGCGCCTCCATCGAGGCCGTCAACTTTGGCGATACCGATCTCAAAAAGATCATCGATATCAGCGGCTTTAATCTCAACACGATCCTAGATATCGATCCACAGTTTCTAGCTGATGATCATCCCGATGCAGCACATGATCACGATCACGATCACGATCATGGTCATGGACATGATCACGCGCACGCACATGGTCATGATCACGGCCATGATCATGATCACGCGACCTGTACCGATCCAGACCATGATCACGGTCATCATCACAAGCCTGCGCACAACGACAACATCGGTGCGTTTGTTTTTAAATCCGACAAGCCCTTTGATCCAGAGCGCCTCGAAGAGTTTCTCGGTGGCGTTGTTCAAGTCTACGGACCCGACCTGCTGCGTTACAAGGGAATTCTTTACATGAAAGGCATCAACAAACGGATGCTCTTTCAGGGCGTCCATATGTTGATGGGTGCCGAACCTGGCAAGCCTTGGCTGGCGAACGAAAAAAAGACCACAAAAATGGTCTTTATCGGACGCAAGTTGCCCCAAGAAATCTTTACCAAAGGTCTGGAGCAGTGTCTGGCCAAGTAGTCCCTCAGCGCTCGTGCGTTGAGCTTATTTAATGGAGTGTTTTTAATGGTAACCAAGGCAGCAAAACCCGCAGCAAGCAAGACGACTGCAGCAAAAGCCCCCGTATCCAAAAAGGTCGCGGCCGCTAAAAAAGCAGCTCCCGCACCGGCAAAAACACCCGCGGTCGCCACTAAAGCTGCGCCGAAAAAGCCTCTCAATCGGGGTGATTTATCTGAAAACAATCTGCCAACCGAGGCAGAATTGCTCAAGATGCCAGAGTCCGAGTACATGAACGAGCGTCAGCTTGGCTTTTTCCGTGATCGCCTCAGACAGCTCGAACAAGAAATCCTCAGCAATGCGGGTGCCACCACAGAGCATTTGCGTGAAACACAATTTGTGCCTGACCCAGCTGATCGCGCGACGATCGAAGAAGAGCACGCACTCGAACTCCGTACCCGCGATCGCGAACGCAAGTTGCTGAAAAAAGTTCAGCAATCCATTATGCGTATCGACGGCGGCGAATATGGTTGGTGCGAGGAAACAGGCGAGCCGATTGGCTTGCGTCGACTGCTCGCACGTCCCACGGCAACACTCTCACTAGAAGCACAAGAGCGTCGGGAAATGCGACAGAAAATGTTTGGTGACTAAGTAATATTCCCGTGCAGGACACTGCGCAGGTCTGACACACATCGGGGCACACTTGCTTTAGCACGAGTGTGCCCTTGTTGACTTTAAGCTCGACTCTCTATCAAAGTACACCTATGGAACAATTTCACGGCACCACGATCGTTTGCGTTCGGCGCGGCAACCGCGTCGCTCTCGGTGGCGATGGCCAGGTCACACTGGGCAACATCATCATCAAAGGGTCGGCACGCAAAATCCGTCGTCTTTATCATGACAAAATTCTCGCGGGCTTCGCCGGTGCGACGGCCGATGCGTTTACGCTTCAGGAGCGCTTCGAAGGCAAGCTTGAAAAACATCAAGGCAATCTGATGCGCTCCGCTGTCGAGCTCACGCGCGACTGGCGTACCGATCGCGTGCTACGCCGCCTCGAAGCCATGCTGATCGTGGCCGATCGCGAGCACACACTCGTGCTCACCGGCAACGGTGATGTCCTCGAACCTGAAAACGGACTGGCTGCGATCGGCTCTGGCGGCGCTTATGCGCAATCTGCTGCGATGGCGCTGTTACGCCACACCGAACTCGCTCCAGAGGTCATCGTCAAGCAGTCACTCGAGATCGCGGGTGACCTGTGCATCTACACCAATCAACAGCATTTGATTGAAACACTGGAATAAGCATGTCAGCCTCCACCATGACGCCTAGCGAGATCGTGTCCGAACTGGACAAATACATCGTCGGACAACATCGTGCCAAGCGTTCTGTCGCCGTCGCGCTGCGTAACCGCTGGCGTCGCCAGCAGGTCGCCGAGCCTCTGCGTCACGAGATCCATCCTAAAAACATATTGATGATCGGCCCCACCGGTGTGGGCAAAACCGAGATCGCTCGCAGACTCGCCAAGCTCGTCGATGCGCCTTTCATCAAAATCGAAGCCACCAAATTCACCGAAGTCGGCTACGTCGGTCGCGATGTCGACACGATCATTCGTGACCTCGCCGAAATCGCTGTCAAGCAGACGCGTGAACAAGAAATGAAACGCGTGCGCACGCTGGCCGAAGACTCCGCTGAGGATCGTATCCTTGATGTGCTGCTCACACCGCCACGCGCCGCAGATGGTTCGCCGATCCGCGAAGAAACCGCCACACGTCAAACCTTTCGCAAGCGTTTGCGCGAGGGTCACCTCGATGCCACCGAAATTGACATCGAAGTCGCGCAACCCACACCACAAATGGACATCATGACGCCCCCGGGCATGGAAGACATGGCCGAACAACTCAAGGGTATGTTCGCCGGTCTATCGCGTGACAAAACCAAGTCTCGCAAAATGACCGTCAGAGAAGCTTTCAAGCTCTTGGTCGACGAAGAAGCCGCCAAACGCGTGAACGAAGAAGACATCCGTACCGCTGCGATCCAAAAAGTTGAACAGCATGGCATCGTATTTCTCGATGAGATCGACAAAATCGCCGCACGCCAAGAGTCCGGCGGCGCCGATGTTTCGCGCCAAGGTGTGCAACGCGATCTGTTGCCCTTGGTCGAGGGCACGACCGTCACCACCAAGTACGGCATGATCCGCACCGATCATATTTTGTTTATCGCCTCGGGCGCCTTTCACCTTTCACGCCCTTCGGATCTGATTCCCGAGCTCCAAGGCCGTTTTCCGATCCGTGTCGAACTCGACTCACTGACCGCCAAAGATTTCGTGCAAATATTGTGCGAAACCGATGCTTCATTGACCAAGCAATATACGGCCTTACTCGCCACCGAAGAAGTCCATCTGAACTTTACCGAGGAGGGGATCGCCCGCTTGGCCGAGCTCGCCTTTGACGTCAACGAGCGCACCGAAAACATCGGTGCCCGCAGACTCTATACGGTGATGGAAAAACTGTTGGAGGACTTGTCCTTTGACGCCACCAGCAGCAGCGGTCAGACGATCGTGATTGATGCACGCTATGTCAACGATCAGCTCGCAGAAGCCGCAGCCAGCCAAGACCTGGCCCGTTACGTACTCTAAGGACAACCATGAGCACTCGACTCTCGATCATCGCGACACGTACCGGAGACGACGGCTCAACGGGCTTAGGTGACGGCACACGCGTCCCCAAGGACAGTGCCCGCGTGCAAGCCATGGGGGATGTGGACGAGCTCAATAGCTGCCTAGGTGTCCTGTTAGCCGATGACGTGCCTGCAGACATTTCCGCGGCTATCGCCCCCGCGCAACACGTTTTGTTTGACCTGGGGAGCGAGCTCGCCGTACCGGGTTACTTTTTGATGAAACCCGAACAAGTCGCATATCTGGATCAACAGATCAGTGCCTTCAATGCACGACTCGAACCACTCAAAGAATTTATCCTGCCTGGTGGTACACGTGCCGCATCGCTTGCCCACGTTGCCCGAAGCGTCTGTCGCCGCGCCGAACGCTCGGTGGTGGCCCTGCATCACGAGAGCCCGATGGGCCCCCTGCCGCAACAGTACCTCAATCGCCTATCAGACTTGCTGTTCATCCTGGCGCGATGCCTGAATAAATCCGCACAGCATCCTGATTCGCTGTGGAAGCGTGACTGATTACTTTTCATGTAATGTGTATCGCCTCAAGCGGGGCAACTCTGCTTGAGCTTCTTTGAGTAATTGCTCCCAATCGTCCGGTGGATGACCACTTTCTAGCATATTGCGAAACACCAGATATGCATCATCATTACTTTCATATGCCCGCTTTGTCTCCTCATCGTTGACCCAGACGTACACGATCATTTTGACCTGTGCGTGATAACGAAAAAACAAGCGATACTGCTGAAAGAATTTAGCGCGAAACCAATGTTTGCGATCTGTTCCTAAGGTCGCGCCTTGACGATATTCGATCCTCATTGGATCTTGCGGTATGACCTCAAATGCTAACTTGATGATCGCTGCTAATCGCTTAGTAGCATTTTTCCTCGCATATCCGATCGGATCTTTCTTTTTAAGAAGTTCTACTTGACGGGTGAGTTGCTCAAGTTGAGTTAAAAAAAGTGGGTGAGCAAAAACGGTCCAACCATTTATCACGAGTCCTTCATTCGACGCGCGGATCACTCATCGTCTGCCGATAAAGGTGCATCCAAATCAACGTCGAGACCTTCGACTAGAGATTGCATCCGTTGAACAAAAGCGGGATCTATTGCCTGTAGCCTCTCAGGATGTGTTGCGACATCGCGGGCAAGAAAATTCAGAAACGCATCAAGAGCCGGATCATTCTTTTCGGCGATCTCTGCACGCGTGAGCATCACCCCGCCTTCGGGGAGAATGGTGTAATGAATCTTGTCACGTTTGCCAAGACGCAAAGCGCGGCGCACAGTTTCGGGTACCGTAGTTTGATACCGATCCGTGAGCGTAGACTCAACTTCAAGCTTAATAGACATCAGAGACATAGGGGAAAATTAAACAAGCATAATGGTAATGCAGATGCATTGTCGCTGTCAAGCGATCAAAAGGCTGATAGAAATTGATAGCCGATAGTTATCAATTCATCATTAAGTTTCATTTTACGTTAATCAATTCAGCTTCTAGTATGTGGGGGTTAGTCCAACAACGGAATCAGGAGACCCCCGTGAAAACAAAACTAGTCAATGCCTTGATGCTGGGCCTAGCCGTGTCGCTCAGCGCCCCCGCGCTCGCCCAAGAATGGCCAACCAAACCTGCTAGATTACTCGTCGGCGCCTCGCCCGGTGGTGGTACAGATCAGATGGCCCGAGCCGTCGCAGACAAACTCACACCGATGTGGGGCCAAACCGTGGTGGTCGAAAACAGACCTGGCGCTTCAAACACCCTCGCGGCTGACGTGACGGCCAAAGCAACGGATGGTCAAACCATGCTGATGGGCGTGTCGACCGCACAAGCCATCGCACCGCATCTGCTCAAGCTCAACTACGACAACGCAAAAGATCTCATCCCCGTCGCGTTTACCGGCTCCGTACCTAACGTACTCGTTGTCGCTGCCAATAGTCCCGTCAACAGCGTGCAAGATCTTGTCAAACTGCTCAAGAGCAAACCCGGTCAACTGAACTTTGCTTCGAGCGGTGCAGGCAGCACACAGCATATCGCGGCCGAACTCTTTAAAGATCTGGCAGGCGTCAATGCCGTGCACGTTCCTTACAAAGGCAGCAGTCCTGCCATGATTGATCTGATCGCCGGACAAGTTCAGTACGCGTTCGAAACCATGTCCTCGGCATTACCTCAAATCCGTGGCGGAAAACTCAAAGCACTGGCTGTCGCAAGCGACGTACGCAACCCTCAGCTGCCCAATACACCCACGATGAAAGAAGCGGGCGTCCCCTTGGTGATGAGTGCCTGGTATGGCGTCTATATGCCAGCCAACACACCTGCCGCGGTGATCAAAAAAGTCAATGCGGATGTGAACAAAGTGCTCAATATGCCCGACACCGCCAAACGCTTGGAAACCATTGGTGCGACGATTCAGCCTATGTCACAAGCCCAGTTCAAAGCGTTTCACGATGCTGAAAACAAGCGTTATGCCGACGTGATTAAAAAGAACAAAATTCAAGTCAATTAATTTTTTAAAAGCTGCACAGGAAGTGTATTTATGAAGATCAAAGCCGTCCGCGCCCGTGTGTTTGAATGGAAAGGTAAAACCGTTCCGCCTCAGGGTAACTTTTGTTCAAACGCTATGGACTTGGTGTACTCAAAAAATGAAACAATGAGTACCTTCCGTTTCCATTCGTGGACGGTCGTCGAAATCGAGACTGACAACGGCATTGTCGGTCTCGGTAACGTCGCGCTCGCACCCAAGATCGCCAAAGCCATCATTGACGAATACCTCGCACCGATGGTGATCGGCGAAGATCCTTGGGATTACGAATATCTGTGGCAAAAAATGTATCGCGGCACGCATGCTTGGGGACGCAAAGGCGTGGCCATGGCCGCGATTTCTGCCATCGACCTGGCGATCTGGGACATCTTGGGTAAAAGCGTCAACAAGCCGGTCTTTAAATTGCTTGGCGGTCGCACCAAAGAAAAAATTCCTTGCTACTACTCAAAGCTCTACCGCACCGACTTGAAGGAAATGCAAAAAGAGGCACAGACCTTTCTTGATCAAGGCTTCAAGGCTTTTAAAATGCGCTTTGGTTACGGTCCCGCGCATCTGCAACAAGGCGTGGTGGAAAACCTCAAATCCGTCGCCGCAGTCCGCGAAGTGATCGGTGACGATACGGATCTGATGCTCGAGTGCTATATGGGTTGGAACCTAGAATACGCAAAACGCATGCTCCCCAAACTGGAAAAGTATGCACCCCGTTGGCTCGAAGAGCCCGTCATTGCCGACGACATCGATGGCTATGCCGAGCTCAATCAGCTGACCAGCATCCCGATTTCTGGTGGAGAGCACGAGTTTTCTCTCTATGGTTTTAAGCAACTGCTCGATCGCAAAGCGGTCTCCGTTGTGCAATACGACACCAATCGCGTCGGTGGCATTACCGCCGCACATAAAATCAATGCTCTGTGCGAAGCCTATAGCGTGCCGGTGATTCCTCATGCCGGTCAGATGCACAACTATCATCTGACCATGAGCACACTCGCATCACCCATGAGCGAATACTTTCCCATGTTCGATGTCGAAGTCGGCAACGAACTGTTCTACTACATCTTCGATGGCGAGCCTGTGGCCAAAGACGGTTTTATCCAGCTCGACGACAATACGCCCGGACTTGGCCTCACGCTCAAGACCGAGTTTCTGAAAGACTTCAATATCATCGAGTAAAAGATCATGGCATCACAGCCCAGATATCAAGGCGTATTTCCCGTCGTTCCAACGATCTTTAAAGAATCTGGCGAGCTCGATCTGCCGAGTCAAAAGCGTTGTGTCGATTTTATGATCGATGCGGGATCACACGGCATGTGTATTCTTGCAAATTTCTCTGAACAGTTTTCAATCTCTGATGATGAGCGAGACCTCCTGACCCGCGAGATCCTCGAGCATGTGGCAGGACGCGTGCCTGTCATCGTCACCACCACCCACTACGGCTCACTGATTTGCGCACACCGCAGTAAACGCGCGCAAGACTTAGGCGCCTCCATGGTGATGATCATGCCTCCCTATCATGGCGCAACCATCCGCGTACCAGAGCCCAACATATACGAGTTTTTTAAGAAAGTCTCGGATGCCATCAACATCCCCATCATGATCCAGGATGCGCCGGTTAGCGGCACGCCCTTATCCGCCGCATTTTTGGCAAAGATGGCGACAGAAATCGCCAACGTCTCCTATTTCAAAATCGAGACTGCGGGTGCGGCAAGCAAACTGCGCGAACTCATCAAGCTTGGTGGCGATGCCATCGAAGGCCCTTGGGATGGTGAAGAAGCCATCACCTTGTTACCCGATCTCGAAGCAGGCTGCACCGGCGCCATGACCGGTGGCGGCTATCCGGATGGTATTCGTCAGATCATGGATCCCTGGTTTGCGGGCAATCGCGAGCAAGCGATCCATGCCTACACGCGTTGGTTGCCTCTGATCAATTACGAAAACCGCCAAGGCGGCATCTTGTCTGCCAAAGCCCTCATGAAAGCAGGCGGCATCATCGACTCCGAGGTTTCACGACATCCTTTTCCTGCGATGAATCCGGCTGTGCGCAGTGGTCTGATCGAAACCGCCAAACGACTTGATCCTCTGGTGTTTCGCTGGGGCAAATAAGCCTCTGATAAAAGCCTCTGATCTCAATCAGAGGCTGAGCTCTGGCGGATGAAGCATCGTTAAAAATGCTTTTGTCGCGGCAGAAGCAGGTCGATCCCGCTTGAGCAGGCTCCCATAGGGATCAAGCTTGTTCTTAATCCGATAGCGCAACACTTTGATTCGACCGCTATCGGCAAAAATCGCCGCGACGGATTCGGGAATGACCGCAATCATATCGGTGCGGGTCACGATGTCCGCTGTCGTCAGGATGGAGGAGGTCTCAATGAGTGTCGCAGGCAACACCAAATGTTGGTCGCGAAACTCGCGCTCGATCACCGCACGCATCGGACTGCCTGGCCCCTGAAGAATCCAGGGATACTGGTGCAAAGCCTCCAGGGTCACCTTAGCCTTGCCGGCAAGAGGATGGTTCACGGCCCCCACAATCGATAGGGTTTCATTGGCGATCGGTCGAAATACATAATCCTCATGCTTGACGCTCACAATCCGTCCAATCACCAAGTCTAAGTCCCCTTGATTGAGCGCCTCGATCAGCACATCGCTAGTCGCCGTCGAAATGTTGATCGACAGCATAGGATAGGATCGACGCATCGCGATCAACGCATCCGTCAAGATTGCGGGTGAGGCCGCCATGATGCTTCCCACCGACAGCGTCCCATGGATGCCCATTTGCATCGCATCCAGCTCCCGAGCCAAGGACTCAAGGCTGCCACGCATCCCTTGAAAAAACCCCAGTACCGTTTTACCGGCGGCATTGAGAGTCAGTGTTCTGCCCGTTCGATCAAAAATCTTTGTCCCGAGGGCATCCTCGAGCTCGTGCAGCATTTTGGTGGCAGCAGGCTGCGTCATTCCCATGACTTGGGCCGCCGCACGCAAGGTTCGGTGTTCCTGAATATTCAGTAGTAACGACACTTGACGCATACGCAAGCGATTGAGCAAAGTGTGGGCGTAGTGATTCATGCGATATATTTCATTTTTTATGATAACTTTTAGATATCAATCAATGATGAAGTTTCATTTTACTGGAATTGATTATCTCCCTAGAATAGGGCAACCCAATTAAAAGAGAAACGTATGCAAAACGCCCGCCCCGTCGTCGTACTGACCCTCGGTGATCCTGCAGGCATTGGCGCCGAGCTCATTGCACGTCTACTCGCCCAGCATCCTGTCTGCAACCTTGCCAACGTCGTGCTCATCGGCGATCCTTGGTTATGGGAGCAGGGACAGCACATCGCGCAAGTCCGTGTTCCGACTACCTCGGTGGCGTCTTTTGATGCGGTACGTGAGCGGCCCAACCAAGACCTGCCAGCATTTTTAGCCATTCACTCCATCGATCCCAACGATGTTAAGACCGGCCAAGTCAGCGCACTCAATGGATCTTCTACATTAAAAATTCTCGATACCTGCATGGATGCGACCTTGGCCGGCCATGTCGATGCCATTTGTTTTGCACCCCTCAATAAGCAAGCGCTCAAAATGGGCGGTATGAAGCACGAGGACGAGCTGCATCACTTTGCGCAGTACTTAGGTGTCACAGGATATTTTTGCGAGTTCAACACACTCGGCAATCTCTGGACCTCACGCATCTCCTCGCACGTTCCTCTCAAGGATGTCGCCCAGTACTTGAGCAAAGAGCGGATCCTGCAGGCATCAGAACTCATCTACAAAGCGCTGCTCGCAAGCGGTTTTGAAACACCCAAAATCGCCATTGCTGCGTTTAACCCACATGGTGGAGATGGCGGCTCTTGCGGCCGCGAAGAAATCGACATCATCGCGCCCGCCGTCGCGGCACTGCAAGCGAAAACCTGGCCAACCGACACGCCATTCCATGGACCTTTTCCGGCGGACACGATTTTCTTAAAAGCCCAGGCTGGCGAGTATCAGGCGATCGTCACCATGTATCACGACCAAGGACAGATCGCGATCAAGCTACTTGGCTTTTCGAGGGGCGTGACTGTTCAAGGCGGACTTCCGATTCCGATCACCACACCCGCGCATGGGACCGCCTACGATATCGCTGGCAAAGGTCTTGCGAGCGTCGAAGCCACCTGGCAAGCCTTTCAAATTGCCTCGCGTATGGGTCAAGCCTGGCGCCAATGATTGATTGGCACATTGTGACGGCGATGGCGATGTTTGCCTTCGCCTCGTCGATCACGCCGGGTCCGAACAATATGATGTTGCTGAGTTCGGGCGTCAATTACGGCTTTAAGCGCAGCATCCCCCACATGCTGGGGATTTCGTCTGGCCATCTCGTGATGTTGCTCGCCATCGCCGCGGGTCTCGACCAGCTATTTCAACTCTTTCCGCTTGGCTACCAAGTTATGAAGGTGGTGGGCTTTTGCTACCTGCTTTATCTAGCTTGGCGTATTGCCTTGAGTACGACCCCTTTAAAACGGGGTGAAACGAAAGGACATCCCTTGGGTTTTTTTGGGGCGGCGTTGTTTCAATGGGTGAACCCCAAAGCCCTCCTGATGGCGATCACTTATTTTAGTAACTACATGCCGATCGATGCGTCCCATACGTTCATCTTTGCAACGTGCTTGATGTTTGCCGTCATCAACCTGCCTTGTCTAGGCCTGTGGGTGATGCTTGGCACTCAACTCGAACGTGTTTTATCCCAACCACGACAGCGCAAAATCTTTAACCTCGCCATGGCGCTTTTATTGGTTCTATCGATGGTGCCCGTGCTATTGATCTAAGGCGTACCGATACGATCGCGCAGCGCGATAAACAATTTAATCAAAATCAAGGTCTCCGGGATCCCGGAGAGATACGCATCGTAGTAATCAAAACTCGACTCCGCAACCATCGGGTCGAAATCATTTAACCCCTCGAGATAGGCATACACATGCCAAGCGATAAAAGGCAACAACCAGAGCGTGCGGCCCTTGTCGACAGCCTGCTTTTTAATCAGCCAATACGCGACGCCCAAGTACGCGGCCATAAAAAGCACAAAAAGCCCCATTGGCAGTGTTAAAACACCCCCGCTCTGTTGCAAAAATTCATCAGCAGCGCTCGTAAAAAAATACGCCCCAATATTGAAAAAAGAGACGTAAAAATACATTTTCCAGAGCTCGTCTGGATTGTCGAAGGCCTTGAGCGTTGGCTTCGTGTCTGACGACATCACTGCCCTTTATAAAGACGAAAGGCGATGCGCGCTTAACCCACCGCGCGTCGCACCGAATCCAACGACATGAGTTTGAGGCGTGGGCCCGCCTTCATCATCTGACCGGGCAATTGACGTCCCATCATCTGCTCGACTTGCTTGGCCACGCCGATCAGTTTTTCCAGATCAATCCCGGTCTCGTAGCCACACTCTTCGAGCAGATAGACTAAGTCCTCGGTACAGATATTTCCGGTCGCACCTGGTGCAAACGGACAGCCGCCCAAACCGGCGATTGATGACTCAAACTCACGCACGCCGAGCTGCAAGCCATTCATGACGTTGGCCAGACCCACGCCGCGTGTATTGTGGAAATGCAAAGCGATTTCCATGTCAGGATATTTATTACGCACGGCATCGACCACGCGCGTCACCACAGGAGGCGTGGCCATCCCCGTCGTGTCGCCAAACGTGATGTTGCGAATGCCGTGTGCATCGTAGGATCCGACGATCTTCAAAATATTGTCGAGCGAGACCTCGCCCTCAAACGGACAGCCAAAGGCGGTGGCCACCGCACCGCGCAACTTGATATCCCATTGACGGGCAATCGGCACCACCTCGGCAAAATCGGCAATCGCCTGATCGATCGATTTGTTGAGGTTTGTTTTGCAATGGCTTTCGCTGGCAGAAATAAAGCCCACCATCATGTCAGCCTTGGCTGCCGCTGCGCGCTCAGCACCACGTGCGTTGGGTACAAGTACGGCCAGACGTACATTCGGATTGCGATGCACTTGGGCCAATACTTCGGCTGCGTCCGCCAACTGCGGGAGCGCACGGGGGGATACAAAAGACGTCGCCTCGAAGCTGCGCACACCTGCGTCGATGAGCCCATTGATCGTCGCGAC
>CAMBLP010000005.1 GCA_945868195.1 Bordetella parapertussis | reverse complement strand
GACAACTAAGGAAAATCCCGTCAAAATGCTGAAAGCCGACAGCCAGTCCCATGAGCCGCCCGAGTAAGAACGACCGGAAATTTGAATACCTTCAACCAAGGCACCCAAAGCGACACCTTGCGAGAACGTTGCAAGAAAGGACCCCCCGGCAAACGCCCAATCCCAAATGTATTGGTGGTCCCTGCTTTTCCAGCGGAACTCAAACGCCACACCTCGAAAAACAAGAGCAAGAAGCATCACCATAATCGGCAAGTAGAGGGCCGGCACAATGATTGAATAAGCGAGCGGAAAAACGGCAAAGAGACCCCCGCCTCCCAACACAAGCCATGTTTCGTTTCCGTCCCAAACAGGCGCAACAGAATTCATCATCAAGTCGCGTTCTTGTGATGTTTTAGCAAAAGGGAAAAGAATACCAACCCCTAGGTCGAAACCATCCAGAACAACATAAGCCAGCACAGCAAATGCGATGATTCCAGCCCAGATCAATGCGTAATCGAGCGTCATGTGCGATCCACTTTCGTGCTTGTCAGGCCGGTCTGTGTACTTTTTTTCGCAAAGTGTTGGCCAGGAATAATTCCGCCTGCACGAACCGGCTGGTTAACGACGAGGTCAGATTGAGAAGCAACACTACAAGGAGCCACTTTCATAGAGAGCAGCATGTAGTAAATGCCTGCTCCAAATAAAGAAAAATAAACAATCACAAAAGCCGCGAGGGAAAAAGCAATCGCTGTTGGTTCAATCGGAGAGGCCGAATCTGCCGTACGCAAAAGGTTGTAAACCGTGAAAGGTTGACGACCGACTTCAGTTACTATCCAGCCGGACAAAATCGCAGCAAAACCTGAGGGTCCCATTATCAACACGAAACGATGCAACCAGGGCGTGTCATAAAGCCGTCCGCGATAACGCAGCCATAGGCTCCATAACCCAACACATAGCATCAACATACCAATGCCAACCATCGAGCGAAAAGCAAAAAATACAATGCCTAGCGGTGGTCGGTCAGCAGCCGGTGTCGACCTAATACCAGGCACGACCCCATCTAGTGAATGCGTCAAAATCAAGCTACTCAGATATGGGATTGAAATAGCGTAATCAATACGTTCTTCTTTTGCATTAGGGATACCGATCAAAATAAGGGGCGCCTTTCCAAGCGAATCAGTATGCCCCTCCATGGCAGCGATTTTGGCAGGCTGATGCGTAAGTGTATTCAGGCCGTGGGCATCTCCTGCCATCAACTGCATCGGAATCAAAATAGCGGCCAGCCACATTGCCATTGAAAACATGACGTGCGTTGCTTCTTGGTTGTCAGGAGAGGGGGCCGAGCCGGGTTGCAGCATCCGCTTACGCTCCTTGAGCATATGAAAGGCTGCGACGCTCCCAATGACGAAAGCAGTCGTCAAATAAGCCGCCAACATCATGTGTACGAGGCGATAAGGAAACGATGGATTGAAAATAACTTTGAACCAGTCCTCAACAATAAATTGACCAGCCTCGTTAATGCCATAGCCAGCCGGTGTCTGCATCCAGCTGTTGACAGACAAAATCCAGAACGCCGACATAAAGGTGCCCAAAGCGACCATGGCGGTGGCAAAAAAATGTAATTTAGGACCGACGCGCGAACGACCAAATAACATCACGCCCAAGAAGCCCGCTTCCAGGAAAAAGGCCGACATCACTTCGTAGCCCATCAAGGGACCCAGCACGGGTCCAGTTTTATCAGCAAACACGCTCCAGTTAGAGCCGAACTGGTAGCTCATGACAATGCCAGATACCACGCCCATACCAAAGGCCACTGCGAAAATTTTCTTCCAATAATTGAACAAGGTCAGATAGACCTCTTTACCGGTCCAGAGATGCAAGCCATTGAGCACCGCCATGTAGCTGGCCAAACCAATCGTGAAGGCTGGAAAAATAATGTGGAAGCTCACCGTGAACGCAAACTGAATCCGAGCAAGCGTCAATGCATCCAACCATTCCATCACACTACTCCTTGGTTTTCTTGCGAGCTTGTAAATCCATATCCCGCAGGTGCGAGAGCTTTTCGGCAATCTTTATTTCCAAACCTCGTGGAACAGGTCGATACCATCCTGGCTCGGACATACCCTCGGGCAAGTACGACTCGCCCGCCGCATAGGCTTCGGGCTCATCATGCGCATACCGATAAGCATGCCCATATCCAAGCTCCTTCATCAGCTTAGTCGGTGCGTTTCGTAAATGCACAGGCACGGGCAAAGAAGAACCTTGTTTAGTAAAAGCAACAGCTTGATTGTAGGCGTTGTACCCCGCATTACTTTTGGCTGCCACTGCGAGATATAAGGTCGCCTGCGCCAAGGCCAATTCGCCCTCGGGGGAACCCAAACGCTCATAAGTCAATGCGGCATCATTGGCGATTTGCATCGCCCTCGGGTCAGCCAGGCCAATATCCTCCCAGGCCATGCGCACAATGCGTCTTGCGAGATACTTGGGATCCGCCCCACCATCGAGCATACGGGTCAGCCAGTACAACGCAGCGTCAGGGTTTGAGCCTCGCACGGACTTGTGGAGAGCGGAAATTTGATCGTAGAAATTGTCGCCACCCTTGTCGAAACGACGTGCGCTCATGCTGAGTGCATTTTCGACTAACTCTGAATCCACCCGCGTTGAGCCTGCATTTTCAGCAGCAACACTCGCCTGCTCAAGAAGACTCAAGAATCGACGCGCATCGCCATCGGCATAACCCACTAAGGTATCAATCGCCGCGTCTTCAAAATTTAAATCTTTGAGGACTGATTGCTGCGCTCGCGCCAACAACTCGCGCAACTCTATTTCATCGAGAGATTGCAATACATAGACTTGTGCGCGCGACAATAAAGCCGCATTGACTTCGAATGAAGGGTTTTCCGTTGTCGCGCCAATAAAGGTCACCAGGC
Organism: Bordetella parapertussis; assembly: GCA_945868195.1. Lineage (GTDB taxonomy): Bacteria > Pseudomonadota > Gammaproteobacteria > Burkholderiales > Burkholderiaceae_B > Zwartia. The sequence goes on along the minus strand of CAMBLP010000005.1, from coordinate 30,185 downwards.
CGGACTCAACGAAAGGCAGCAAAGCGTCCTGCTGGGCTTTGTTAAAACGGTGAATCTCATCGACGAACAGCAAGGTCCGGCGATGATATTGATCCAGGGTCAGTTGCGCCTCGTCCATCGCAGCGCGTATTTCTTTGACCCCTGCAAACACAGCGGAAATCGCGATGAACGCGCAATCAAACGCATGTGCGGTCAGGCGGGCCAGTGTCGTTTTACCCACACCCGGCGGTCCCCACAAAATCATCGAATGCGGGCGTCCGGACTCAAAAGCCACACGCAGTGGCTTGCCAGTCCCAAGAAGATGCTTTTGCCCGACAACCTCTTCTAGGGTGCGGGGTCGCAATGCCTCGGCCAAAGGCGGTTTAGGCGTCGCTTTAAAGAGGTCAACCATCGCAAGACAACATCTCTGTGGTTGACGCGCCCATCATTGCATCCGAACGACATCGGCCCCTTTGGGGGGCACAAAGTCAAAATTACTGGTGGACAGACCTGGATTGCGTATCAGCGCAGAAATCTCGATATGGGTCGTTTGACCAAATGCATCGAGCAAGACAATGCGATGCGGCACGCCCTCTTTGAATCCTAAATCGACATGCACAAATCCAGCATCGGGCTGCTTGGGTTTGGCGCGCAACCAGGCCAGCGACTCTTTATCAGGTAATGCACTGACCTCGAAAGACTGCTCCAAAGAGTCTGAGCCAAACAAAATCGCGGCAGGTGAAGCGCCAATCGCCTGATCCGCTTTGCGCACCGTGACTTGATTCAGGTCAGAATCAAATTGATAAATTTCTCGACCATCGGAAACAATTTGCTGCTCATAGGGTTTCAAGATATCCCATTTGAAACGTCCTGGACGCATGAATAAAAACTTGCCGCGTTGTGCTGGCTTGGTCTGGCCTTGAGGCCCGACCGTGTATTGCACAAAGTCACCGCTAGCAGATTGAACTTGCGCAACAAAAGCCCTGAGTTGCTCGCGGGCAGTTTCTGCCGAAGTTGGCGAGGCGAGCGTCACACCTGCCCAAGCAAGCGCGCACGTCATCAAAAAGAGCCGCATTCTACCGATCAGAAACATCCGTGTTATTCCTCGCGTGGCACGTTAGGGGCGAGAATTTCACGATTCCCATTAGACTGCATCGTCGAGACTAAACCGGAATTTTCCATTTGCTCGAGCAAGCGTGCGGCTCGGTTGTAACCTATCCGTAAATGACGCTGAACCAAAGAAATGGAAGCGCGTCGATGCTTGAGTACGACCTCGACAGCTTGGTCGTACATCGGATCGGCCTCGGCATTGGCCATCCCAGTCACACTGCTCACGCCATCACCGGTTTCGCCTTCGGAACCCCCCTCGAGTAGACCATCGATATAGTCCGGCTCGCCTTGCAATTTGAGTGAGTCCACCACACGATGCACCTCCTCGTCAGAGACAAAAGCGCCATGCACACGCACAGGCAATCCAGTCCCGGGCGGCATATAGAGCATATCACCCTGCCCCAACAAGGCCTCGGCACCCATCTGATCAAGAATAGTGCGGGAGTCGATCTTGGATGAAACTTGAAATGCGATGCGCGTTGGAATATTGGCTTTGATGAGACCTGTGATGACATCCACACTCGGGCGTTGCGTAGCAAGTATCAAATGAATCCCCGCCGCACGGGCTTTTTGGGCCAAGCGCGCAATCAGTTCTTCGATTTTCTTGCCCACCACCATCATCAAGTCGGCCAACTCGTCGATCACAACCACAATCGTTGGCAACTCTTTGAGAGGCTCAGGCGCATCGGGTGTCAGCGAGAACGGATTGGGAATGGGCTCCTCACGCTTGATCGCATCGCGAATCTTGTTGTTGTAACCCGTGAGATTACGCACGCCCAGTTTACTCATCAAGCGGTAGCGTTTTTCCATCTCGCCCACACACCAATTCAGGGCATTGGCAGCCTGACGCATATCTGTCACCACAGGCGCCAAAAGATGAGGAATACCTTCGTACACGCTCATTTCGAGCATTTTGGGGTCGATCAAGATCAGGCGTGTTTGCGTCGCATCCGCTTTGTAGAGAAGCGACAAAATCATCGCATTAATACCAACAGACTTGCCCGAACCCGTCGTACCCGCCACCAACAAGTGAGGCATTTTGGCGAGGTCAGCGACCACGGGGTTTCCAGCGATGTCCTTGCCTAACGCCATGGTGACGACAGACGCGCTCGAGTGATAAACCTGAGAGCCGAGAATCTCAGACAGCTTGACCATTTGGCGGCGCGGATTGGGCAACTCGAAACCCATCAGATTTTTGCCGGGAATCGTTTCCACGACACGTATGCTGACCAAACTCAACGCACGCGCCAAATCCTTGGCCAGATTGACGATCTGACTTCCCTTGACACCCGTTGCAGGCTCGATTTCATAACGCGTGATCACAGGCCCAGCCTGCGCGGCAACCACCTGTACCTCGACACCAAAATCAGCGAGTTTTTTCTCGATCAGACGTGAGGTGTATTCGATCGTCTCATCAGAAACCGTCTCGAAGGCTTCGCCTGGTTGATCCAATAAACTGAGCGCGGGTAAATCTCCTGGCACCGATGGCTCGATGAAAAGAGACTGTTGTTTTTCTTTTTGTACGCGCTCGGATTTCTCTACGGCAACAATCGCAGGCTCGATGCGGACAGGATGATCATGGACAATTTTTTCATGTTTGGCCTCAACCTGCTCATGCCTGACAGCCTGAGCAACCTGACCAGCCCGACGATCTTGTCTGGCGGTGCGTCCGTCTTGGATCTTGAACCAGACCCACTCAATCCCGCTCCCCACCTTTTCAGCGACCGTCAGCCAGGAAAAGCCGAAAAACAAACTGCAACCAAAAATAATCAACGCCAAGAGGATGAGCGTGCTTCCTGAAAAACCGACCGCAATGGACAAAAACTCTGACCAAGCGTGACCAATCACACCGCCAGCCCCGCTGGTGCGAACGACTCCGCCAGCCCCGCTGGTAACATCGGTGCCCCCGGGTAGCTGCATGCCCCAGGAACTCAGACGATACGCTTCGAGCCCTATTGAGCCCAAAAGCAACATGAAAAAACCAATGCCCTGCTCCCAACGGACTCGCGCGAGGGTTTCTGGCTCTCCGCGGGTCCTGATCTGGTTAGCCAGCCGCAAATAACCCGCACGGACCCGGTGTAGCAATAAAACAACGAGCCACCACGCAGAAAACCCGAAAAAATATAAAAGGATATTGGAAACATAGGCACCGATCAGGCCACCGCGATTGTGGAGCGTGTCAGCATCGCGACCAAAAGAGTGCGACCAGCCAGGATCACTGCCGTCCCAAGTCGCCAAGACAAGTGTCAGCCAAGCGGCAAGCGCAGCAAAGATGATCCAACGCGCCTCTCGAAGAATGGAAAGGATCCGTGTTTGCATGACCGAGGGCCCATTTCGGGTATTTCGGGTCGTTCGCGAAGGCCGCGTTGTGGCTGGGGAAAGTCTAGGCATAGTCGCCATTATAATTTGCTGGTCAATCTAGAGGGAAAATCTGATGTCAACGCCAAAACATGCCAAAGTTCTCATTCTCGGCTCGGGACCTGCAGGCTACACCGCCGCAGTCTACGCTGCCCGTGCCAACCTCAATCCCGTCATGATCACAGGACTTGCCCAAGGCGGTCAACTGATGACGACCACAGAGGTCGATAACTGGCCTGCGGATGCCAACGGCGTCCAGGGGCCCGAACTGATGCAACGCTTTGCCGCGCATGCTGAACGTTTCAATACTGAAATGGTGTTTGATCATATCGCCAGTGTAGATTTTTCATCCAGACCCTATCGTCTCACAGGTGATGGCGGCGCCCAGTACACCTGCGACGCCCTGATCATCGCGACGGGCGCTTCGGCAAAGTATCTAGGACTGCCCTCCGAGCAGGCGTTCATGGGGCGCGGCGTTTCCGGTTGTGCGACCTGTGATGGTTTTTTCTATAAAAATCAAGATGTTATCGTTGTGGGTGGTGGCAATACCGCGGTCGAAGAAGCCTTATATTTATCCAATATCTGTCGTTCTGTGACCGTTGTACACCGCCGTGACAAATTCCGCGCCGAGCCCATCATGATCGACAAAATGATGGATAAAGTTACCAACGGAAACATGAAACTCGCAACCTTCCGGGAACTCGACGAAGTGCTGGGTGACGAATCTGGCGTCACTGGCGCACGTCTACGTTCGACAGACTCGGGAAAAACCGAAGAACTCGCTGCAACGGGGGTCTTTATTGCGATTGGACACCAACCCAACACCTCGATTTTTGAGGGCAAACTCGACATGGCGAATGGTTATATCGTGACACGCAGCGGCCTAGCAGGTCTCGCGACGATGACTTCGGTGCCAGGTGTCTTTGCCGCTGGCGATGTTCAAGATCACATCTACCGCCAAGCCATCACCAGCGCAGGAACAGGCTGCATGGCCGCACTCGACGCACAGCGCTGGTTGGAGAATGCGGAACAGTAAAGCGGGGCTCGCTGACCTCAAGCGTCTGCACCAAACGGCTCTTGAGAAACAGCGCGCCCAACTCGCGCACGAGCAAACCAAACTGCAAGAGCAATTGCGGTCTGGTGCCGCTCGTACTGCCTCTGTCACATCACAAGAAGAGATTAAGTTGTTTGCGCGCGTCACACAGGCCGTCACGCCTCTAAAAACCGCCGCGCGCGTGAAACATCGCCCGAGTGATGCACAGCCAGCCGAACTGATGAATCAACGCAGACAGCGTGCGATCGGAGAGTCAGGACCTGCGCCTGCAGCTCTGTCGGACGGGTTTTCACCCTTTACGGATCAAGAAGCAGCACTCTCCTGGCTTGCCCCCGGCATAGGCCCCGAGGTCCTGAGGCAATTGCGGCGTGCCTTTTGGCCAGTGGGTGCACATCTTGATCTTCACGGTCTGAACAGCGACGAAGCCAAGCAGGCCCTGACCCAATTCATTGAGGCGAGCCAGACGCATCGCACAAGGTGCGTACGCATCGTGCACGGTATCGGCTATGGCTCCGCAGACGGACAGTCCGTTTTAAAAGCCCGCGTGGCGCAATGGTTGACACAACTTCCAGCGATCAGTGCCTTTGCCTCGGCGCCCCCTGCGCACGGCGGACAGGGTGCGCTACTGGTCCTCGTCCGCGTTAAAGCCTGAGCAGACCTAATCAGGCTCGCGTAGAAACTCCACCAATTGATCGGTGGCTACATCTGGCCTAGGCGTCAGCAATGACACCAAAATAATCACAACGAACGCCACGGGCACCCCAAATATGCCGGCTGCGATGGGCTGAATTCCCCACCACAACTCGATAGGCGTGCTGCGTGGCACGCTCAATACCAACTCACGCAACCAAGGCTGCGTCTGCACCATGTAAAAAATAGTGGTGAAGAGTCCCGCTAACATGCCTGAGGTCGCCCCCCAATGGTTCGCGCGTTTCCAAAAAATGCCCATGACAAGCACCGGGAAAAATGTTGAAGCGGCAAAAGAAAACGCAGCGCCGACCAAAAACAAAATATCCGCGGGCGTTCGCGTCGCGGCCCAAGCTGCGGTAAAAGCAACGACCAATAACAACACCTTGGATAAGATGACCTGTCGTCCGCCACCCAACCGTGAGGAAACACCGCGCAACAGCGTATCGTGCGACAAGGCATTGGACAGCGTCAATAGCAGACCATCCGCCGTCGAGAGCGCGGCCGCTAGGGCACCCGCCGCAACCAGTCCCGATACAACATAGGGCAAGCCTCCTATTTCGGGAGCAGCCAATACAATGATGTCGTTACCAATCTGCACCTCAGACAACTGCACAATGCCATCTTTGTTGAGATCGAGGATGCTGATGAGAGAACGATCCACGGCCGACCACGCACTGACCCAAGAGGGAAGGTCAACGAAAGGCATCCCAACGAGATTGTTGTAAATCTCAAACTTCACCAAAATGGCCAACGCGGGAGCCGTTAAATACAAAAGCAAAATAAATAATAAGGACCAGAATACAGACTGTCTTGCATGTCCTACAGACGGTGTTGTCAAAGACCGCATCAAAATGTGCGGCAGTCCTGCCGTACCTAGCATCAGGCATAGAACCGTCGCCAGAAAATTATTCCGTACGGCCTGAGGCGACTCCTCTGATTTGCTCACAAAGGGCTCGGCATGCGGCATGGGAGGTGCAGCACGCGCTGCGAAATCATCTCGCGCTTTAGACCAGACTGTTCTTGCCGCCTCCACAGATTTTGGATAGGCTACGAACTCTCTCTCGAGAGAGCGTATTTCGACCATCGGCGCATCGTTGGCGCGCGCACGAAGCAATTTCACACTCAGTTGTTGTTTTTCAGTTTCCCAAGACTCGGGGAGCTTGGAAATCCTAGACTGCATAAGGTCTGCGCGGCTTTGCCAAATATTACGCACTTCCAATTCCGCATCATCCCGACTCAACAGACGTTCGTGTTCAACCACCTGCGTGAGAACCGAGCTCGCCGCAAGCTGAGGAACCGGATCGCCTGTTTGCTTGACCGCGAGCCAAACCACCGGCACAAGGTAGGCGATCATGAGAATGATGTACTGCCCCACTTGCGTCCACGTGACAGCGCGCATGCCGCCTAGAAACGAGCACACCAGTACGCCACCCAAGCCAATAAAAATACCAAGCTCAAACGATATACCGGTCATCCGGGTCGTGATAATGCCGACGCCGTAAATTTGGGCCACCAGATAAGTAAAGGAGCATAAGACCGCACACATCACCCCGACCAATCTAGTTGAATTGCCATGAAAGCGGGCGCCTAAAAACTCGGGGATGGTGTATCCACCAAATTTACGTAAATAAGGCGCCAAAAAAAGCGCGACTAAAACATATCCGCCCGTCCAGCCCAAAATATAGGCCAGGCCGTTATAGCCAGACAAGTAAAGCGTGCCTGCGAGTCCGATAAAAGAAGCAACCGACATCCAGTCCGCGGCTGTCGCCATCCCGTTGAAGATTGCGGGAACGCGACGCCCAGCGACGTAATACTCCACAGGATCGGAGGTACGGCACATAATGCCGATCCCGGCATAGAGCGCAACCGTAGACAACAAAAAGGCATAACCAATCCATTGCCGCTCCAGACCCGCAATCTCAAGCATCGCCAACAACAACACCAGCGCGATAAAGCCAACCGTATATGCGGCATAACCTCGAAAGAGTTGCGCGCCAAAGCTGCGTTGTTTAGGGTTTGTCACGGAGAGACTCACGCTCACGCTCACGTTCCCGTCTGCGCCGCTGGTCTTCTCGCTCCATGCGCCAGGCATACGCGCCCACAATCAATAAAAAGGCCGTCGGCGCGCCAAATGAAGCCATCCAAAAAGGAAAAGGCCAACCAAAAATCCTCAACGTATTCAGAGACTCGGCGTAATAAGCAGGGACAAAGGTGACAATTGCCCAGATCGCAAGCAAAATGCAGATCAGACGCAAGTTATTGCGCCAATATCGTGGTGTTTTACATGCGTCGGACATCGAATTCATAGGATTAAAAAGCAAGAGAGCTGATGACGTAGCCTTATGCGACAACGGCCGACACTATAAGTGCCAGCCGTTGCGCGTCTTTCTTTTTTATAATGCCGTTAATGCTGGCACGCCCTTTTTGAGCTTTGTCCCCTCACCTGCATGAATTCGATTCTGCACCACGGACTCGCCTGACGCATCAGGGAATGCCCTAGTTAGGGGCTAAAAGTCACACTTTCTTTTATCACCAGAGGTTTTAAGCACCCTTTATGTTCAATCCCTCACGAGATCAGGTTCGTCAGTTTTTCATCGACACTTGGACCAAACACAAAGCAAAACAGGTTCTGACCCCCCTGGAAGACATTGCCTTGAGTTGGATCGAACAACACCCCGAATACCACGAAGTGCTTGTACAACCCGACTCGATGGCGCGTGACTTCAACGTCGAAGAAGGCAAAACCAATCCTTTTTTGCATCTCTCCATGCACTTGGCGATCGCCGAACAGCTGTCTATTGACCACCCCAGAGGCATTCGACAAGCCTTTGATCGGCTGGCTTCACGCACTGATCCGCATCATGCAGCGCATGAAATCATGGAGTGTTTGGGTCAAGTCGTCTGGGAATCACAACGCTTGGGCACCGACTTGGACAGTGATGCCTACATCGACCTCATAAAACAAAGGGTCAGTAAAGACTGACCCTTTTGTCAGGAGCGCCCAAAGCCGACTATTTGACGAGCAAAGGACCCGGCTGGGCGGCCAGCCATGCTGAGACATTTTTGATGTCCTGTGGGGACAACTGCTTGGCGAACGCGCCCATGATGGCATTTTTGCGAAGGTTAGCCGAAGCAGGGGCGCCAGAGGCACCGCGCTGATAGGCCTTTAAGGCGTGCACCAGAAAATCGGCGTACTGACCCGCCAAAATTGGGTAGGATGGATCAATGGACTTGACAGCGTCCGCGCCATGGCAGGAGGCGCAGTTCAGTTTGTCCCAGACAGCTTTACCAGCAGCTAAATCCGCAGCATGGCTCAAGCTGGCAGAACCCAGAAGAACAGCCCCAGCAAGGGCGATCGAGAAGTGTTTCATGTCAGCCCCCAATTATTTAAGGTTTGCGTAGTAGGCAGCCAGATCAGCAATATCTTGATCTGAAAGACTCTTGGAAATCGCAGTCATCGAAGGATGGGTACGCTCTCCAGAGGCATAAGCCCGCAGAGCCACCTGAATGTATTTGTCACTTTGACCCGCGATCTTGGGCACTCTGTAGACCTCGGGGAAGCTGGCGCGATAGCCGGGTATCCCGTGACAACCGATACACATTGATACCTTGGCCTTGGCGGCTTCGATATTGCCTTTTGGCGGATCTGCAGCAAACACAGGGGTCGTCACGACACAGGAAGCTGCAAGGGCCAAAGAGGCGATCGAGGAACGCGTTGTCATCGCGCCAACAAACAGAGACTGCATATTGTTCGAAAACTTCATAATGGACTCTTGGTCTGGCAGGGAAAAATCCCGGGATGAACTCCCGGCCGCAAAACGTTAGGATTGTACGATAATTGAGAAAAAATAGATTTCACATCCACATCCACTGACCCCGACCTCTTTCATTTTGGCAAATAATGACTTCGCAGAACCCTTCTCCAGCACAAACCTCACGCTTTGACGGCACCGAGCGCTATGTCGCCACGGATGATCTGAAACTAGCCGTCAACGCCGCACTCACGCTCCAACGACCCTTGCTCATCAAGGGCGAGCCAGGCACCGGCAAAACCATGTTGGCCGAAGAGGTCGCCAAAGCCCTAGGGCGTCCTCTGCATCAGTGGCACATCAAATCCACGACCAAAGCGCATCAAGGTCTATACGAATATGATGCAGTCTCACGCTTGCGGGACTCCCAGCTTGGCGATGAAAAAGTCAAAGACATCCGCAACTACATCATGCAAGGTGTGCTCTGGCAGGCTTTCGAGTCTCCCGAACCCGTTGTATTGCTGATTGATGAAATCGACAAGGCGGACATTGAGTTTCCAAATGATTTGCTGCGCGAACTCGATCAAATGGAGTTTTATGTCTATGAAACGCACTCGACAATCAAGGCGCGCCATCGTCCGCTTGTGATCATCACCTCGAACAATGAGAAAGATCTGCCTGATGCGTTTTTGCGACGCTGCTTCTTTCATTACATTCGTTTTCCAGATCGCGAGACCTTACGCAGTATCGTCGACGTCCATTTCGCCAATCTGCATGCAGATGTTTTACGTGCCGCCCTCGACACGTTCTTTGCCCTGCGTGAAGCACCTGGTTTAAAAAAGAAACCGTCCACCTCTGAGTTTCTTGACTGGTTGCGCCTGTTAATTGCAGAAGACGCAACCGCTGAGCAAATTGACGCACATGCAGCCACCTCGATCCCGATGATGGCCGGGGCACTTTTGAAAAATGAACAAGACCTTCAACTACTGGAGCGACTCGCCGCGGTGACCCGCAGCACGCGTCGCCCTTCAGGATCTTAAATGGCGCTGAACCAAGGCTTTACTCAAACACCACAGCCCTGCAAACTGACAGGACACGGCGTACGGCTTGAGCCCCTTTCTCTTGAGCACGTGGAGGCGCTTACCCGCGCCGCCCGTGATGGTGAGCTGTGGAAGCTTCGTATCACCTCGGTGCCGGAGCCCGACCAAACGGCCGGCTACATTCAGACTGCGCTCGATGGCTATACGGCGGGACATATGGTGCCCTTCGTGGTGATTCACGAAGGCACACAAGAAATCATTGGTACCACGCGTTATCACGACATCATTGCTGCGGTCGCGCGTCTGGAGATCGGTTACACCTGGTACGCCAAAAGTCACCAACGCAGTCATGTCAACACCGCCTGCAAGCTGCTCTTACTTGAGCATGCTTTTGATGCGCTCGGCGCCGCGGTGGTAGGGTGGCGCACCGATAACTTTAACCTTGCTTCACAGCGTGCGATTGAGCGGCTTGGCGCCAAACGCGACGGCGTGATCCGACATCATGCGCTACGTCGCGATGGCACCGTCAGAGACACTGTGATGTATAGCGTGACCGCGGGCGAGTGGCCCGAAGTGCGCGCACATCTGACCTATCAACTCAATCACCATGCTTGTTGACTTCTTTTATCACCTGCGCTCGCAAAAGCTCCTCGTCTCGGTCAAGGAGTATTTGACACTGCTCCAAGCACTGTCGAGCCCAATCATGCCGCCTACTCTCGAGGATTTTTACTACCTCGCACGCACGACGCTGATCAAGGACGAAACGCTGTTTGACCGCTTTGACCGAGCTTTTGCCAGCTACTACCGTAGCCTTGAGCAAAAGCTCCCCGCCGGAAAAAAAATCCCACTCGACTGGTTAGTCGCCGAACTTGAAAAACGCCTCACTCCCGAGCAAAAAGCCGAGCTTGAAAAACACGGCTGGGACAAGCTTATGGAAATGTTCAAAGAGCGTCTTGAAGAGCAAAAGGGGCGTCACCAAGGCGGCAACAAATGGATCGGCACCGGAGGCACCTCGCCTTTTGGCAATAGCGGCTCACACCCCGAGGGTATTCGCGTCGGAGGCGCGGGCGGCAGCCGCTCCGCCGTCAAGGTCTGGGATGAGCGCAACTTCAAGGACTATGACGATTCAATCGAACTCGGCACGCGCAACTTCAAGGTTGCCCTGAGACGGCTCAGACGCTTTGCCCGCGAAGGCTCCGATTTCGAACTCGATCTGGGCGACACCATTGCAAGCACTGCACGCAACGCAGGCTATCTCGACATCAAAATGGTCCCGGAGCGACACAACAACGTCAAAGTCCTTATGCTGCTCGATGTGGGTGGCAGCATGGATGATCACATCTCACGCGTCGAGGAGTTGTTTTCCGCCGCGAGCAGCGAATTTAGAAACCTCGAGGTTTACTATTTTCATAACTGCCCCTACGAACATCTGTGGAAGTCCAACCGACGGCGGCAGATGGAACGCTTTGAAACTTGGGATGTACTGCGAAAATTCAACGCTGACTGGCGACTGATTTTTGTCGGCGATGCCACCATGAGCCCCTATGAAATTTTGCAGCCCGGCGGCTCTGTCGAACATTACAATAAAGAACCTGGTGCAGAATGGCTGCAGCGCATGGTCAACGCCTGGCCCAAAGCGATCTGGCTCAACCCCGAGCCACAAGCATCTTGGCAATACCGTCAGTCCATCTCGATCATCCGCAATATTGTCCAAAACAAAATGTTTCCAGTGACCGTCGCCGGCATCGAGCAAGCGATGCGCTTACTGTCCAAGTAATCTATCAAAAGTGAACCATTTCAGGCGCCAACGCTCAAATTGGTACGTTGTTTCTTCCAGGAGTCTCGCATGTCCCTGTTCACTGATTCCCTGAAGCGCGCCTTTCTCGGTGTCGCCTTCGCCTTTATTGGCAGCCAATCAATGGCCGCTGCCATTCCCCCTGGGATCACCAAGGTCACGAGCGTTGAAGGTGTTACCGAGTACCGGCTCGATGCGAATGGTTTGCGTATTGTGCTTGCACCCGATGAATCCAAACCCACCACGACCGTCAATATGACGTATCTGGTGGGTTCGCGCCATGAAAACTATGGCGAAACGGGTATGGCGCACCTGTTAGAGCACATGCTATTCAAAGGTACACCGACCATGCCCAATGCGTTTGGAGAGTTTTCTAAGCGAGGTCTGCAGGCCAACGGTACGACCACTGTAGACCGCACCAACTATTACGCGAGCTTCGCGGCCAATCCGGACACCTTGGCCTGGTACCTGAACTGGCAAGCCGATGCCATGATCAATGCCACGATCAAGCGCGAAGATCTGGATACAGAAATGACTGTTGTCCGCAATGAAATGGAGAGCGGTGAAAACAACCCCTTCCGTATCTTGATGCAAAAAATGCTCAGCATCGCCTACCAATGGCATAACTATGGAAAATCGACCATTGGCGCCCGCACTGACGTTGAAAACGTTGATATCTCACAGCTGCGCGCCTTTTATAAAACGCATTATCAGCCCGATAACGCCGTGTTGATCGTGACGGGCAAGTTTGAGACCGCCTCTGTCCTTGCCAATGTCGTCAAGTCGTTTGGCGATATCCCACGGCCAACCCGGACACTACCGCCCGAATACACCGTGGACCCCGTTCAAGACGGTGAGCGCAGCGTCCTTTTACGACGCGTGGGAGGTGCACCTTTAGTCGCGGCGATGTACCACATCCCTTCTGCAGCCCACAAAGACTTTGCTGCGATTGATCTAGCCAGCATGATGTTGGCCGATACCCCGTCTGGTCGCCTTTACAAGGCCATGGTCCCGACCAAACAAGCCGCCAGTGTCTTTGGTTTCACGATGGACCGCACAGCCCCTGGCACCGTGATGTTTGGTGCGAGCTTGCAGCCCGGCATGGATCAAGCCGCCTCACTCAAAGCAATGACCAGCACCCTCGAGTCCATCGCCCAACATCCGTTTACACAAGATGAACTCGATCGCGTGCGCAACCAGTGGCTGACATCTTGGGACCAGATATTCAGTGATGCGCAAAAAGTCAGTTCGGGACTTTCTGAAGCCATCGCCGTCGGTGATTGGCGTCTATGGTTCCTGTCGCGGGATCGCATTCGCGCAGTCACACTCGCCCAAGTGCAACAAGCCGCAGAGCAGTATCTGACGCCATCAAATCGCACCGAAGGTCAATACATCCCCACGGAAAACCCCTTGCGCGCTCCTGCTATCCGCAAGCCTGACCTCTCTGCCGAACTCAAAGATTACGTCGGCGATGCGCAACTCAAACAAGCCGAAGCGTTTGATCCGGACCCAAGCAATATCGACAAGCGTACGCAGCGCAAAACCGTCAAACTTTCGAATGGCACACTTCGTTTAGCTCTCCTGCCGAAAGAGTCAAGAGGCGAACGCGTGCAAACGGTGATTCAGCTTCAGTTTGGCAATGTGCAGACACTAAAAGGACAACGCATTGCCTCCATCGCGACACCGGATTTATTGCTCAGTGGTACCGAGCAACTGACACGTCAACACATCAAGGACCGGATTGATGCGCTAGGTGGTCAAGTCAGTGTTTCAGGCTCCGGTACGACCGTCAATATCAGCTTATCGACCACCCGCGCGAACATTGATCCGCTGGTGCGCTTTGTGCTGGACGTTGTACGCCAAGCAAGTTTTCCACAAACAGAGGTCGACGAGTACAAAGGCAAAGTGCTGACCTCGCTCAAAAGTGCAATGACAGAGCCTACGTCGATTGCGTCACGGATGCTCTCGCGTCATGACAACCCTTGGCCTAAAGACGATATTCGCTATCAACCAAGCTTCGAGGAATCAATCGCCTCAGTGAGCGAACTCAAACGTGATCTGCTGGTGACTTTTCACAAGAATTTCTTCGGTACATCGCAGGTCTCGGCTGCCGCTGTTGGCAGTTTTGACCCTGCCTCAATGGAGAACACTCTCACCCAAGCGCTTAATCAATGGGCTGCTGGTGCCTCCTACACGCGTCTACCTAATCCCTACCGCGACATCAAGCCTGTGCAAATGCAAGCGCTGACACCTGATAAAGCCAACGCGTTTTATACGGCTGCGCTGCCGCTCAAGATGCAGGATACCGATCCAGATTTTGCCGCATTATCTCTCGCTAACTTCTTACTCGGCTCTTCAGAGACCTCGAGATTGTGGATGCGCGTGCGGGAAAAGGAAGGCCTGTCCTATAACGTTCGCTCGCGTTTAAATGTTTCGGCGTTTGAACCTACGGGATCATGGGGGGTGTATGCGATCTTTTCACCTGAAAACCGAACCAAAGTCGAAGCCGCGATTCGCGAAGAGTTTGAGCGCGTTCTAAAAGAAGGCTTTGGCGAGACTGAGGTTCAAAACGGCATTAAGGCCTTGCTCAACTATCGTAAGCTCGCGCGCGCTCAAGATAGTGGCCTGACAGACGCATGGATCAACTATCTCGATACCGGCCGCAGCTTTGCCTGGGGAGCTGAACTAGATCAAAAAATGGCCAAACTCACCGCAGAACAAGTCAATACGGTGGTTCGCAAATATCTAAAACCTGCGGCGTTTAGTAGCGTCGCTGCAGGAGATTTTGAAAAGAAAAAATAATCAGGAGAAAAAGTCCTTGACGCGATCCGTCCAGGACTTGCTCTGTGGCGAGTGACGCTCGCCACCCTCACTAAGCGAAGCCTCAAACTGGCGAAGGATTGCTTTCTGCGCGTCATTCAGCTTGACGGGTGTTTCCACCACGACATGGCAGTACAAATCCCCAGGGTACGCACCCCGAACACCCTTGATGCCTTTGCCACGCAGTCTGAATGTTTTACCTGACTGTGTGCCTTCGGGAATCGTGATTTCAGCCTTGCCATTTAAGGTCGGCACCTGAATGTCACCGCCTAGTGCAGCGCTCGTAAACGGAATGGTGAGCTCACAATGCAAGTCATCATTTTCACGCTGGAAAATCTTGTGTTCCTTGATGTGGATTTCCACAAACAAGTCACCCGATGGTCCGCCATTAATCCCTGGCTCACCATTGCCGGAGGAGCGGATGCGCATCCCATCGTCAATGCCCGCAGGAATCTTGACTTGAAGGGTCTTGTTGCGGCGGATTCGTCCGACGCCATCGCAAGGCACGCAAGGATCGGTAATCTCTTTGCCGCTACCATGACATGTCGGACACGTCTGTTGCACGCTGAAAAAGCCTTGCTGCATGCGAACCGCCCCCGAGCCGCCGCAAGTGCGGCACGTCTTGGGGGTCGTGCCAGGTTTGGCACCACTGCCTTTGCAGACCTCGCAATTTTCCCAGCTCGGCACTCGGATTTCGGTATCGAAACCATTGGCCGCCTGCTCAAGCGTGATTTCCATGGCGTACTTGAGGTCGGCACCGCGATAGACCTGAGGCCCGCCGCCACCGCCGCGACGCCCCGCACCGAAAATCTCACCAAAGATATCGCCAAAAGAATCACCAAAACCCGCTCCGCCTGCACCGCCCATGCCTGCTGCATTGGGATCGACACCTGCGTGCCCATAGCGATCGTAAGCCGCACGCTTATTGTTATCAGATAAAATTTCGTAGGCTTCTTTCGCCTGCTTAAATTTTTCTTCGGCTTCTTTGCTATCCGGATTGCGATCCGGATGGTATTTCATCGCCAGCTTACGGTAGGCTTTTTTAAGCTCATCATCCGAGGCGTTTTTAGCTACACCAAGGATTTCATAAAAGTCGCGTTTTGCCATGGTCTCAGGCTCTTTAAGTCAAACAGAATGAAGTAAGGCAAAAAAATGCGCCCGGGATGCTCTAAAAGAGTCCCGGGCGAATCGTATCGAAGGCTAGGCGATCACTTTTGATCGCGCTTGACTTCTTTGAACTCAGCATCGACGACATTGTCATCGGCTGGCTTGGCACCTCCCTCTGCGCCTGCGCCACCTTGAGCTGCAGCCTGAGCCGCCTGGGCATCGGCATACATCTTTTCACCGAGTTTCTGAGACGCCGCCGACAAGGCTTCGACCTTAGTGTCAATCGCCGCTTTGTCGGCACCATTTTTCAACACCTCCTCGACCTCGGTGATGGCCGCTTCGATGGCAGTCTTTTCTTCTGCCGCGAGTTTGTCACCATACTCAGTCAAGGATTTGCGCGTGGCATGAACCAAAGCATCCGCACTGTTACGTGCCATCGCCAACTCAGCCATGCGGTGATCTTCCTCGGCATTCGCCTCGGCATCTTTCACCATCCGCTGGATCTCGTCTTCGGTCAAACCTGAGTTCGCTTGAATCGTGATCTTGTTTTCCTTACCTGTGCCCTTGTCTTTGGCAGACACGTGCACAATACCGTTTGCGTCGATATCAAAGGTCACTTCGATCTGAGGTGTGCCACGTGAGGCAGGTGGAATACCCTCGAGATTGAACTCTCCCAGCGTCTTGTTGCCGGCTGCGATTTCGCGCTCACCTTGGAATACCTTGATGGTCACGGCAGGCTGATTATCATCCGCTGTCGAAAACACCTGTGAGTGACGGGTTGGAATCGTCGTGTTCTTTGTGATCATCTTGGTCATCACGCCACCGAGCGTTTCAATACCAAGTGACAACGGTGTCACGTCCAACAACAACACGTCCTTGCGGTCACCAGACAACACCGAACCCTGAATCGCTGCGCCTGCAGCCACAGCCTCGTCAGGGTTGACGTCTTTGCGTGGGTCGCGACCAAAGAACTCTTTGACCTTTTCCTGCACCTTGGGCATACGCGTCATACCGCCGACCAAAATCACGTCGTCGATATCGCTGACTTTGACGCCTGCGTCTTTGATGGCAATGCGGCAAGGCTCAATCGTGCGAGCGATCAGTTCCTCGACCAATGACTCGAGCTTAGCGCGGGTCATTTTCAGATTCAAGTGCTTGGGACCTGAGGCATCAGCGGTGATGTAAGGCAAGTTGATTTCGGTCTGCTGGCTGGAAGACAACTCAATCTTCGCCTTTTCAGCGGCTTCTTTCAGGCGCTGCAAGGCAAGTACGTCTTTGGAGAGGTCCACGCCCTGCTCTTTCTTGAACTCGCCAATCACGTATTCGATAATGCGCTGGTCAAAGTCCTCACCACCCAAGAAGGTGTCGCCGTTGGTCGACAAGACCTCAAATTGCTTTTCACCATCGACATCGGCGATTTCGATAATCGAAATATCGAACGTACCACCGCCCAAGTCATAGACCGCAATCTTGCGATCGCCTTTTTCCATCTTGTCCATACCGAAGGCCAACGCGGCTGCGGTTGGTTCGTTGATGATGCGCTTGACGTCCAAACCAGCAATACGGCCAGCGTCTTTGGTGGCTTGGCGCTGACTGTCATTGAAGTAAGCAGGCACCGTAATAACGGCCTCCGTCACTTCTTCGCCGAGGAAATCCTCAGCAGTCTTTTTCATTTTGCGCAACACATCGGCCGCGACCTGTGAAGGTGCGAGCTTTTTGTTTTGAGCCTCAACCCATGCATCGCCATTATCAGCTTTGACAATTTTGTAAGGCATCAAATGGATATCTTTTTGCACGGCATCTTCGGAAAACTTGCGCCCGATCAGACGCTTGACTGCGTAAAGGGTATTGGTTGGATTCGTCACAGCCTGGCGCTTGGCAGGTGCACCTACCAGAGTCTCGCCGTCTTCCATGTAGGCGACGATCGAGGGGGTCGTGCGGGCGCCTTCGGCGTTTTCCAGGATTTTGACCTGATTGCCATCCATGACGGCCACGCAACTATTCGTGGTGCCAAGGTCGATACCGATAATCTTACCCATGGTGAAGATCCTTTAAAAATCAGAATGAGGTGAAATACTTAGATGAAAAGTAGATGGGGCCCAAATCATTGATTTCAAGCCCAAAACAACAGATTTCATCCTGAATATGCTCAATGCCGTCAGGCTGCGACCGTCACCAAGGCGGGCCTGAGAACGCGATCTGCGATCAGGTAGCCTTTTTGCAAGGTCAGCACCACCGTATTGGCTTCTTGTTCGGCCGGAACCGTCGCGATGGCCTGATGTTGGTGTGGGTCAAATTTAGTGCCGGGTGCCGGGGCGATTTCCTTGAGATGATTGCGCTCAAAACCAGTCACCAACTGTTTGAGGGTCATTTCAAGCCCTGAGCGCAAGTCTTCCTGAGTCTGCTCGGACTGAGACAAGGCAGCTTCAAGACTGTCTTTAACAGGCACCATGCTCTCGGCAAAGGACTCAATACCAAACTTGCGCGCCTTGGAAACCTCATCTTGGGCACGTCGACGCACATTTTCCATTTCAGCGTGCGCACGCAGGACCTGATCCTTGTGCTCCGCAACCTGGACAAACGCCGCAGCCAAGTCGGCTTCGAGGCGGGTGATAGGATCGAGTTGCTCAACACCCTCAGACTGCTGGGTGTCGGCGCTTGGGGTCGGGGCGTCTTGGGGAGCTGCGTCGGACTTGGAATCTGCCGAACCTTGATGAGCCGTCATTAAACTTCTCCAGAAAATGCATCATTAATTTTGCATTTGGGGCCAAAACCCCAAGATTCAAGAGAAAAAATGAAAAATATCGCTCACTGAGAACGGATCGGCCACCCTTGGAGGTGTTCTTGAACCATATCGGCCAGCCCAGTCAGCCAGGCTGGGTCGTCGTTTAAAGCAGAAATGTAACGAAACTGCTTTCCGCCAGCATGTTTAAAGGTTTCACCGACTTCGATCGAGATTTCCTCAAGGGTCTCTAAACAGTCCGCCAAAAAGCCTGGGCAGACCACATCGATGTCGGTGATCCCCTCTTTGGCCAGTCGCTCGACCGTAGGCTCCGTGTAGGGCTCCAACCATTTGGCAGGCCCGAAACGGCTTTGAAATGTCACTAAGTACTGATCGTCAGTCAAGCCCAGATGGGCGGCAAGCGCGCGCGCGGTCTCATAAGAGTCTTTGCAATAGGGGTCGCCCATGTTGACGCATTGTTGCGGCAAACCGTGGAAACTCATCAAGAGCTTTTGCGGACGGCCATGTTGCGCCCAATATGCGGCGATTTTGTCGCCCAGAGGCTTAATAAACGAGGGGTGTGTAGGAAAACGCTTGATAAAGCGCATCGCCGGTTGGTCCCGCAACCGAGCCGCGACCTGCGTGACTGCATCCACGACCGTCGCGGTCGTACTGGAGGCGTATTGCGGATACAAAGGAACGACCAAAACATGTTCGCAACCCCGATCGCGTAAAGACATCATCGCGCTTTTGATCGAGGGCTTGCCGTAGCGCATGCCGGTCTCAACCTCAACGTCGAGGCCGCGCTCAGCAAAAATCCTACGCAAGCCCGCGGTCTGTCGCTGGGTATAAACCAAAAGCGGAGAACCTTCCTCCATCCAGATGCTTTGATAGCGGGGCGCTAATTTGCGTGGACGCGCTAACAAAATCGGGCCATTCAAAATCGGCCACCACAACAGCTTGGGAATCTCGATGACGCGGGGGTCGGAAAGAAACTCACGCAAATAACGCTTGATCGCAGGTGCCGTAGGTGCGTCAGGCGTACCTAAATTAACTAACAAAACGCCTACCCGAGCCGTGGTGAAGGGCTTTGGCCAGGGCAAAAAACGTGTGGCGGGCGCGGCAGCGCGCTTGGGTTCGGGCCAAAATCGCATATCAGGAACGCTCAGAAGAGTTGTGGCTCAGCGCGTTTGAAAGCAAGCGCGCCGTAATATCAACAATAGGGATCACGCGTTCGTACGCCATCCGCGTTGGGCCGATGACACCCAAGGTACCGATGACATGACCATCGATACTGTAAGGGGCCGTGATCACGGATAGGTCGGCCGTCGGAACGAGCTCGGAGTCTCCCCCAATGTAGATCTGCACGCCTTGGGCGCGGCTTGAAACCTCGAGAAGCTGCATCAAGTCGGTTTTTTTCTCAAACATCGAAAAGGTCTTTCGTAAACGATCCATATCGGAAGCCAGCTCATTGACATCCAGAAGCCTGCGCTCCCCGGAGATCACCATCGTTTCAACCTCATCGGCGGCCTGAGCACCCGCCTCCACGGCGGCTTGCATCAAGCGTGACATGTCCTCTTGAAGTCGGGCCAGGTCCTGGGAAAGGGTCAGCCTGACCTCGGCGAAAGACTTACCGGCGAAATTGTGGTTGAAAAAATTAGCGGCCTCGATCAGCGCAGTACTACTGTAATCCCGAGGCGTGAGCAAAATGCGGTTTTGCACATCGCCGTCCGGCGTGACAATGATGAGGAGAATACGCTTTTCTGAGAGACGGATGAATTCGATCTGACGAAAAACCTGAGCGCGTCTGGGGGATAGCACCACGCCAGCGAATTGCGTCAAATTGGACAACATCAAGGCCGCGGCATTCACCGCGCGCGAGGGGTCCGAGGCGGACTGCAAATCCCGCACATTGGAAGTCGAAGCTAGCTCAAATGGCTTGGCTGTCAACATCGTATCGACAAACAGGCGATAGCCTTTTGGGGTCGGTACGCGGCCCGCAGAGGTGTGGGGGCTATGAATCAGTCCCAACTCCTCGAGATCGGCCATGACATTGCGAATCGTGGCGGGCGACAAGTCGAACAATTTTGAGAGCGTGCGAGAGCCGACGGGCTGGCCGTCATCTATGTAGCGTTCAATCAGGGCTTTTAGTAGCGCACGCGCACGATCATCCATCATTACCCTATTTTACCTTCCCCGCCTCTATAATCGAATCGTTTTTCGTCGAATGAGCTTTGCATGCATTTTCCCATCATCGCCTTAGTGGGTCGCTACCAAGATTCAGGCTTGCATGCGCCTTTGCGCGCGCTCGCCACTCTATTGACCAAAGCGGGTCGGCAAGTTCTCCTCGAAGCCGAAACAGCCCGTCATACGGGCGTATCCGAATATCCTACCGCGGACTTTGCCAGTATTGGCAAAAACGCGGACCTCGCGATTGTCATGGGTGGCGATGGCACCATGCTCGGTGCAGCGCGGCATCTCGCCCCTTTTTCAGTGCCTGTCGTGGGGATCAACCACGGCAGATTGGGCTTTATTACCGACATTCCCGTCCACGACGCGGACGCCGCACTGACTGATTTGTTACAGGGCCGCTTCGAGACCGAAGAGCGCATGCTGTTGAGTGCGACGATTTGGCGCGGCCAAGAAGAAATGTACGCCGCGACCGCCCTGAACGACGTCGTGCTCAATCGCGCCGGCCGTGGCGGCATGATCGAAGTCCGTGTCGAGGTCAACGACACTTTTATGTATACCCAGCGTGCAGACGGCTTGATTGTCGCGACCCCAACGGGGTCGACCGCGTATGCCCTGTCCGCGGCAGGTCCGATTCTGCATCCTGCCGTGAACGCCATGCTGCTGGTCCCTGTGGCGCCGCAGACGCTCTCGAACCGTCCAATCGTGATTCCCGCCGACAGTGTCCTCAACATGACGCTCAGCTCAATGAGCCGCGTCGAGCTTGGTGCCAGCGTCCACTTTGACATGCAGACGTGGTCCGACCTCACCCCAGGCGATCGTATTGTCGTGCGCCGCGCGCCGCATACGATTCGTTTTTTGCACCCGACCGGTTACAGCTTTTTTTCGACCTTGCGTCGCAAACTTGACTGGAATCGACTGCCCCAGTCTGGTCAAGGCGGAGAATAACGGATGCTGCGCGCGCTGCACATTCGTGACTTTGTCATCGTGACCGAAGCCGACATCAGCTTCGAACATGGTTTTACGGTGTTTTCTGGTGAAACCGGTGCGGGCAAATCTATTCTGATCGACGCGCTCGCGTTGACCTTAGGCGAACGTGCCGACTCTTCTGTGCTGCGCACAGGTGCTGCGCGCGCCGAAATCAGCGCGGTCTTTGACGTCCCACCCGCCCTGACCCAGTGGCTTGCCGAACACGACTTAGGTGGCGAGGATGCGCTGGTCCTGCGGCGCGTGGTGGACGCGCAAGGGCGGAGTCGGGGCTATATCAACGGTTCGGCTGTGACCATCGCCCAACTTCGCGAGGTGGGCGAGCATCTCGTTGATATACATGGACAACATGCGCACCAGAGCTTGCTTCGCTCAGAAAACCAACGGGATATGGTGGATGCCCATGGCTCCCATCAATCTTTGCGCCAACACGTCGCGCTGGCATGGAAAGCATGGCGAAAGATCGAGCGACAACTTGCTCTCTCCGAACAAGACGCCAGCGCCCTCCTTGCTGCCCGCGAACGACTCGAATGGCAACTTGCCGAACTCGATCGCCTCGCACTGGGTCAGCACGAGTGGGAAGACGTATCGGCAGAACAAACACGCCTAGCGAATGCGCAGTCCTTACTCGACGGCGCCGCACTCGCCTTGGGTTGTCTCGACGAAAACGATGACTCGGCGCATCATCAAGTCGTCACCGCGTTGCAAAAGATATCCCAATTATTGCGGCATGATCCTTCGCTAGCGTCTGTTCACGAATCACTCGAATCGGCACAGATTTCTATCAGCGAGGCCGTTTCTGATCTGAATGCGTATTTATCACGCGTCGAGCTCGACCCCGAGCGTCTAGCGGTGGTGAACGAGCGCATGGGTCAAATTTTTGACCTCGCGCGCAAATTTAAAACCGAACCTGAAAAGCTCTTTGCGTTCCACGCATCCCTGCGCAGCGATTACGATGCCTTGCGTGCCACCGCCGATATTGAAACGCTGCGCGCCACCGCTGCTGCGCTTAACAGCGAGTATCAGAAACATGCGAGCGCTCTGTCTAGCGCGCGCCGCAAGGCTGCCCTTGATCTTGGTAAACAAGTCACCCATGCCATGCAAACACTCGCCATGGAGGGCGGACTGTTTTGCATCACACTCTCCGAAGGGCCAGCCTCCGCTCAGGGGCAAGATATCGTTGAGTTTTTGGTCGCGGGCCATGCCGGAACACCCCCTAAACCTCTTGCCAAGGTCGCCTCGGGTGGCGAACTCGCGCGCATTTCTCTCGCTCTTTCTGTCATCGCAAGTCGTGCCGCACGCGTACCTACATTGATTTTTGACGAAGTCGATAGTGGGATTGGGGGTGCTGTAGCCGAAGTCGTTGGCAACTTGTTGCGCGAGCTCGGACTGCGCCACCAAGTGCTGTGCGTGACACACTTGCCCCAGGTCGCCGCTCGCGGCCAACACCATTTCCAAGTCAGCAAACAACAAAGTAAAGGCGTGACCGAATCCTCGATTTCGAAACTTGACGCCCATGCGCGCATCGAAGAAGTCGCCAGAATGTTGGGCGGGATCAAAATCACCCCAACAACTCGCAAACATGCTCAAGAGCTCCTAACCGCCTAGAGCAAACTGACTTGCGTCAGGTACTGCAGTTCTTACAAACTCCATACAAAACCATGGCATGGCTTTCCAGCGTAAAGCCATTGTCTCGGGCGATTTTATGTTGTCGCTTTTCAATCTCCGCATCGTTGAACTCCGTCACACAACCACAATGCGTACAGATCAAATGGTCATGATGATCACCATCATTCAACTCGAAAATCGACTTTCCCCCATCGAATTGACTTCGCGCAAGGATCCCGGCCTGTTCAAATTGCGTCAAGACACGATAAACAGTCGCTAAACCGATATCGATGTTTTCAGCGATCAATGACCGATAGACGTCTTCGGCACTAAGGTGGCGTTCGTCTGACTTTCGAAAAATGTCCAAAATCTTCAAACGCGGAAACGTCGCTTTCAAACCAACGTTTTTTAGATCACTCTGATCGTTTTCAAGATCCACGGATTGTCCTATAAGGTAAAGACTTCAGCCCTGTAAAGCTTTATGATAACGTCTTTAGTCCTTTACCCCTTAGAGGTTCGCAGTGTTCAAGCTCCGTCCATACACCTCTCCTTTGCGTTTCGGTCTGACTGTGGTCGCCCTCGCGGTGGGACTCTTCGTGCTTTCGGGCTGCTCTTCCAACCGATGGGGATTTCCCTACAAGGTCGGGGTCCAGCAAGGCAATTGGATTACCAAAGATCAAGTCGCCCTTCTTCGTCCCGGCATGACCCGAGAACAAGTGCGTTTCGCCCTAGGCACCCCAACGCTGTCCAGCGCGCTGCATGCCAACCGATGGGATTACCCTTATTACTATCGCTCCGGAAAAGGCAAGGTTGAAGAACGCGTCTTTACCGTCATGTTTGTTGGTGGACAGCTCGCCAGCTGGAAAGGCGACGAACAACCTGAGCTTCAGCCCTTCCAGATCGCCCGCGAAGAAATCGGCATCTCCAAGCGTGAAGCCGCTCAAGATGCGCTCTTCAAGCAGCGTCAGGCGAATGATGCCGGCCTCGGCGCCCCCATTGAAATCGCCCCAGGTTTAGATTTAGGGCAGACCTTGGGAGACGCTCCCCTTTCCGATCCTGCCGCACTCCCTGGCGCGCCGGATGATGCCCCAGCCCCTTTGAACTAACGACTATCAACAAAAGAGTTCATGATGCGAATTGCCATTGCCGGCGCGAGTGGTCGTATGGGTAGAATGCTCATCGAAGCTGTCTCCCAATCCACTGATTTACAACTGACTGTCGCCCTCGATATCGCAGGCGCGCCCATGCTGGGGCAGGATGCCTGTGCGTTTCTGGGCAAGCCAAGCGGTGTTCTGATCACTGATCAACTTTCCGCGATTAAAAATGCCGACTGTCTGATTGATTTCACCCGTCCTGAGGGCTCTCTTGAGCATCTGGCCGCGTGCGTTGAGCACTCAGTCAACATGGTGATTGGTACGACCGGGTTTGATGAGGCGGGCAAAGCCGCCATCAAACAGGCTGCCGAAAGCATTGGTATTGTGTTCGCACCTAATATGAGCGTGGGCGTCAATGCCACGCTCAAACTACTCGACATGGCTGCCCGTATCCTAAATTCGGGCTATGACGTCGAGGTCTTTGAAGCGCACCACCGTCACAAAGTAGACGCGCCTTCGGGAACCGCGCTCAAAATGGGTGAAACGATTGCCCAAGCCTGGGGCAAACCCCTCGACGATATCGCGACCTGGACTCGCCATGGCCATACAGGACCGCGCCAAACAGGCGAAATTGGTTTCTCCGTTGTTCGTGGTGGCGATATTGTGGGCGACCACACTGTCTTTTTCTGCGGTACGGGCGAGCGCATCGAGATTTCACACCGTTCTAGCAGCCGAGCCGGCTATGCCGAAGGGAGTTTGCGCGCGGCGCGCTTCCTCGAGGGCAAACGCAAAGGCCTGTTCGACATGCAGACCGTGTTGGGTCTTTAACTGCCGGGCACCACGACCGGCTCAATCTCAAGATCTACTCCAAACTCGGCCTTGACGCTGGCGCGTACCTCCTGCGCCAATGCCAACAGCGCTGAAGCCTGGGCACCACCATAGTTGACCAGCACGAGCGCTTGGCGATCATGCACACCGACTGCGCCTAAACGCTTGCCTTTCCAACCACAGCGCTCAATCAACCAACCCGCGGCGAGCTTGAAGGTCTGATCTGATTGCGGATAGGCAATCAGCGCTGGAAATTGTTTCTTGAGCAACAAGTATTGGGTTTCCGAAACAACGGGATTTTTAAAAAAACTACCCGCATTCCCCAGAATGGACGGATCTGGTAACTTGGCTCGTCTGATTTCACAGACGGCCCGCAAAATCTGTTCGGCGTTGACATGGGCTGGCTCTAAACGAGAAAGCACCGCATGGTTTTTCAAATCTGGATAGTTCAAGACGGGCACCCATTTCTTGGGCAGTGCAAAGCGAACTGACACAATCAACCATGTCCCGAGCACATCGCGCTTAAAAATACTATCTCGGTACGCGAAACCACAAGAATCCTTGGAAAGCGTCACGAGCCTACCCTCAGGAATATGCCAAGCAGTGACGGACTCAATACGATCTTGGAGCTCGACGCCATAGGCGCCAATATTTTGCACAGGCGCCGCGCCAACGGTGCCTGGGATGAGCGCCAAGTTTTCGAGTCCAGACCAATCGTTTTTCGTGGCGATCTCCACCCAATCGTGCCAGTTTTCGCCTGCGGCGACATCGATCCGCCAGGCTGTCTGATCAGTCGGCTCGACAAGCGTGATGCCTTTGAGCGCAACACGCACCACAAGACGATCGAGCTCCGAGGGCAACACGACATTACTTCCTCCCCCTAGCACCAAGAGACTGCCAGCCTTACGCGCGCGAGCCGTGATCTCGGGCAATTGGTCATGGGACGAGAGCGTCAACACCTGCTTGGCCTCGCAGGTCAAACCTAGCGTATTAAACCGAGTCAATGACATGCCTTGCAAAGAAGGCACGAAATCAGACGAGAGAGGGGGTGGATTTGACATGCAGGCGGGTAGTTGTGATATAGTTTTGGTCTTCGCGTAAAACAATGTTTTTTTCGAAGACCAAGCGGGAGTAGCTCAGTTGGTAGAGCGCAACCTTGCCAAGGTTGAGGTCGCGAGTTCGAGCCTCGTCTCCCGCTCCAAATTCGGCAAAAAAAGCCTGACACAATTTAATTGCGTCAGGCTTTTTTCTTAGCCGCATCGATCAGTCAAGTTTAGCACCGGATTTTTTGACAACATCCGCCCAGAGCTTAATCTCGCCATCAACAAACTTCCCAAACTGTGCACCCGTCAGATCAGGGAACTCAGCGCCATTTGTTGCCCAGACTTTAACAATCGTGTCGTCTTTTGACGCCTTTTTGATTTCGTTAATCAGCTTGGCCTGAACAGCGGGTGGAGTGCCCTTTGGTGCCCAAATCGCGTACCAGGTGCTGACGGAGTAATTAGGGAAACCAAGTTCGGTTGCGCTTGGTACATCAGGAATCGCAGGATTGCGTGAGGCGCCCGCCACCATCAACGGCTTGATTCGGCCAGACTTGATGTGCGCAGACGAAGAACCCAAACCGTCAAACATCATATCGACATCACCCGCAATCAAACCCTGTAAAGCCGGGCCTGCACCACGGTAGGGAATGTGTGCGATATTGGTCTTGGACTGGATTTTGAACAACTCGCCTGCGAGGTGGTGAGAAGTACCACTACCCGCTGACCCATAGTTCATCTTGCCTGGGTTGGCGTTGACTTGATTCATAAAGGCCTTAAAGTCGCCGGGCACTTTTTGGGGATTGACGACTAGCACCTGTGGCACGCGCGCGATGACCGCGATTGGCACAAAATCTTTTTGGAGATCGTAGTCAAGCTTGGGGTACATCGATGGCGCGATGGAGTGATGCACGGCACCCACAAAGAGTGTGTAACCATCAGGTGCCGCTTTCGCCGCAATACCTGCACCGAGAGTACCGCCTGCGCCACCGCGATTGTCGATGATCACTTGTTTGCCAAGCGACTTGCTCAACACGGCTGACAAGGGACGCGCAAAGGCGTCCGTACCGCCGCCTGGTGGGAATGGCACCACCAAGGTCACTGGTTTAGCGGGCCAATCTGTCTGAGCGTAGACGCCCGTTGCGGACAGCGCTAAAGCACATGCACCTACTTGCATCAGTATCCGACGCTTAATGATTGTTTTCATGGATGTCTCCAAATGATTAATTGAACAATGGAACTTATAGTAGAACCGATGCACAGGAAACGCCATGCATTTGCATCTCGTTGCTACAAGCAACAGTCTGGAGTATGAGTATAGTTTGTTGTGGCGTCTATTAAAAAGAGCTTTTGTAGTATGATCTGCGGCTGCGTAAAGCTTCGTGTTGGCGCAATGGCAGAGTGGTTATGCAGCGGATTGCAAATCCGTGTAGCTCGGTTCGACTCCGGGTTGCGCCTCCAACACCTCACAAAACTGACGAGTGCATGGTCTGGCTAGCGCCACATGAATCAATCCCCCCCTCTCCCGACACAGCACCAGACTCCAGTAGGCTTTGCCGCTTTTAGGATCGTACTCGTCTTTGCCTGTGGATACTTTCTCTCCTATGTCTTGCGCTCGGTCAATGCCGCGATCGCCCCTCTGCTTGCAGACGATCTCCAGCTCTCGCCAGGAGAGCTCGGATGGTTGACCTCCGCCTTTTTTTTGGGATTCAGCGCGGTGCAGATCCCTGTAGGCATCTGGCTAGACCGACATGGTGCCCGTCGCACCGAATCTTTGCTGCTCTTGGTGGCGGCCTTTGGCGCCGTCTTGATGGCCACCAGCGAGGCTCTGTGGCTGCTTTCGGTCGGTCGGATGCTGATTGGCATCGGTGTTTCTGCCTGCCTCATGGCGGCTTACTCTTACTTTCGTCGTTGCTTTCCCGCTGAACAACAGCCCCGCTTGGTGATGTACATGTTGATTGCCGGCACCTCCGGCGCCTTGATGGCCAGCCAACCTGCATTGATCTTGGCAGAGTGGATCGGCTGGCGCTACTCGTTTGGCTTGATCGCTGGGTTACTGGTGCTGAGTTCGCTGACTATTTTTTTGTTTGCGGGCGACCTGGATCGACAGCAGGCGCCTACGGTCTCCGCACAACAACATCACGAGGGTGGCTTTTTCACCCTCTGTAAACACCCCTTGATGCTTCAGGCGATTCCGCCGACTATTTTTATTGTTGGCGGGTTCGGTGCGCTACAAACCCTTTGGGCCGGGCCTTGGTTTACCGGTGTACTCGGGATGACACCCGACCAAGCCAGCCAAACCTTGCTCTACCTCAATGCGACCATTCTGCTCGCGTATATCCTGATGGGCTCGATCAGCCCCTGGTTGATTAAAAAAGGGGTCGCGCTGCTGACGCAATCGGTCTGCGCGCTGATTTGGATCCCCGTGTGTTTCGCCATCATCGTGTTCTGGCACGGCAGCCTTTCCTGGATTGTTTGGCTGATTTTGGCGCTCATGGTTCCGGCGATGTTTTTACTGCAAACCCAAATGGCGCTCGCTTTTCCAAAACACATCGCAGGCCGGATACTGACCACCTATAACCTGATGGTTTTTGTGGGCTCTTTCGCCGTGCAATGGGGCTTTGGCTTGCTGACTGATTTATTTGAAGACTTTGGCTACGACTCGTCTCAGGCGCTGACTGGCGCGATGGGTATTCTAGTCATTCTTCAGTTTGCCAGCCTCTTCTGGTTTCTAGCGAGAAAACCTGATGGATCAGTCCGTACTTGATGCAGTCAAACGCTGGCCTGATGTGCCCGTGGTCTATGGCTGGCTCTCATTAACGGCCCGCGGGGAATGGAAACTGCATCCCCTTGGGGACGCTCAACTTGGGGGAGCGGGTCAAGGCATCACCAACACTCAAATCCTCGGCTTTATTGGTCGCAACTATGCAAGCCAAGCCGATGGCGCGTGGTTTTTTCAAAATGGTCCGCAGCGCGTGTATGTGCGCCTCGATGCCGCCCCGTTGATCCTGCATATCGATCCCTCGGCGCAAGCGATCACCACGCACAATGGCATCACGATCCAGCAAATCTCCCAATGGTATTGCGACGAGACTGGTCAACTGTTCGCGCAGACAAACGTCGGCCCCGCTCGCGTCGATGACCGTGACCTCCACCTCATCGCCGAAATACTGCGCAGTGCGGATAGGCGCTCACTCTTTGATTGGTTTGCGCTTTTTGAACAAGCGCAAGAACAATCACTCAAGGAGGTTGAAGTCAACGTAGGCTCGAGAGATGTCTTGCTCTCGGATCCTGACAAGCAATACGCTGCCTTGACCAAACCGGCAGCGCTGAGCTTTATCAAGGCCTCTGAAATCCCTACGGCGCTGCATTTTATCCCTAACCCGGGTCCAAGCTTGATCAATTCCGACGCTCTTGGTCGTAAAATAACGCCATGAGCCACGATCCAAGCTTTTACTTTCCCGCACCACGAGCACAGAAGTTCTGCAGTCAATGCGGCACGCCAAATACCAATCGTTTACTCGAGGGGGATAACCGCAAGCGCGACGTCTGCGAACACTGTGGCGCAGTGCACTACCAAAATCCCCGTTTAGTCGTGGGGACCCTCCCTGTCTGGGGCGACAAGGTTTTACTTTGCCTGCGTGCGATTGAGCCACGTGCCAACACGTGGACACTACCAGCCGGCTTTATGGAGCTCGGCGAAAGTATGGCTCAAGGCGCAATGCGCGAAACCCAGGAAGAAGCGGGCGCCAATATCACCCTCGGCAAACTCTATACCGCCATCGACATTCCGCAAGTGGATCAGGTGCATGTTTATTTTCTGGCCGAAGCCTTGGGTCCCGAGCTCGACCCCGGTCCAGAAACACTCGAAGCGCGTTGGTATGGGCTCGATGAAATTCCTTGGGACAACCTCGCCTTTCGCTCCGTATCGACCACACTCAAACACTATATTCATGATCGGTCGCATGGGCACTTCGAGATGCACCACTACTCGCTCGCGCTTAATCGTTAGCC
>CAMBLP010000004.1 GCA_945868195.1 Bordetella parapertussis | reverse complement strand
CAAGGACCTTGAGAGGTTCGGCGCCGGGAACATAAATTTCAATGTGCGGTAAAACCGACAACATCCGGTCTCGTACTTCTTTTTGAAAACCGTTCATGACCGACAACACAACGATCAATGCTGCGACGCCAAGCGCAATTCCAACCATTGAAGTTCCTGCGACAAACGAGACAAAGCCGTCACGTTTTCCGCCTCGAGCACGAGAACGCGTCAAGCCCGCGTAGCGGGCGCCAATCCAGAGTTCGTAGGGTAGTTTAAACACCTAAGCATTATCGCATCAAACCCCCATCCTGGCACTCCTCCCACTACAATTCGACCTATGCATCTGATTATCAATGGCGCATTGCCGCCCCAAAACGTCGCACCAGATCTTGCTCCCCACTTGCGGGAGCATTGTCCTGCATTGATTGAACGACTCAAGCGAAACATCCCGGCCGAAGTGAAGTGTCCGCCAGAGGAAACAGGCTGCACAGCGCAAGAGTTTCTAGCGCTTTCCGCGCTTGGATTTGTCGCGCCTCCTGGGCAGACCCTGAGCAGTGGTTTGGGTCCGCTCAGGGCTGGCATCTCAGCACCAAACGAACAGGTCTGGGTAGCAGATCTCTGTTCTGTCGCAATCGGTCGCGAGGGTGCCAAACTGGCTTTCCCAGAGTCACTTCATTTAAAAGCCGAACACGCAGACGCCTTATTTGACGCAGTCAAGCCTCTCTGGACCGATTGTGAGATATCAGCATTACCCATTTCTGATGGTCGCTGGCGAGTTTGGCTGACCCAAGATGCACGTTTGACCTCAATTACACCGGCGGCGGTTTCTCTCTTGTCTGTATCGGATTGGTGGCCACAAGATGACTCAATGAAAGCTTGGCGAAAACTGCTCAATGAAATACAAATGGTTTGGCATCACCACCCTGTCAATGAGCAAAGAGCCGAACTAGGGCTCGAGCCAATCAATAGTTTGTGGCTTTATGGGGGAGCAAAGGGTTGGAAAGCGCCTGATCGCGATTCGACACTTATCCATTACGACAATTTAACTAAATCATTTTTAGAGTCAGATTGGGCGAACTGGATCTCACAACTGCAAGCTCTTTCTCTGTACCTGGAGTCCTTACCTGAACATACAGACATCACGCTTGTGGGTGAACGCAGGATAGTCAGCCTAACGGCCCCTCAACAACGCTGGTGGCATACCCTGTTGCCTCGACGTAATCAAGACTGGATAACATGGTGGACACGCCAAAACTAACCGTACGACCATCAGAGCACGCCACCACCCAGCACCTCGAGACTGCCGGCATTCACCCCCTGCTTGCTCGTCTCTGGGCGTCTCGAGGCGTCAAACGGCATGAAGATGTGCTGCTTGACTGGCCAGCCTTGCTCGCGCCTAGTACGTTAACGCAAGCGATAAAAGCCGCTTCTTTATTGGCCGACGCGATTAAATCGAGTCAACGCATGCTCATTGTGGCGGATTACGATTGTGATGGAGCCACAGCCTGTGCGGTTGCAATGCGTGCACTGACTGAAATGGGCGCAGTCGTCGATTTTCTTGTGCCCAATCGCTTTGAAACAGGCTATGGTCTCTCGCCTGCGGTCGTTGGACTGGCGGTGCGGCACCCGTCTGGCCGTCCAGACCTGTTGATTACGGTTGATAACGGGATTGCAAGTGTCGAGGGCGTTGCTGCCGCTAACGCGCTGGGCATTGGCGTGATCGTCACAGACCACCACCTTCCGGGCGATGAATTGCCAAACGCATTAGCGATTGTCAATCCCAATCAACCTGGCTGCACATTTCCCTCTAAAAATTTAGCGGGTGTTGGTGTTATTTTTTATCTGATGCTCGCCTTACGTGCGGAGCTTCGATCACGAGGCCATTATCCTGCGAATGGTGGCCCACGTCTCGATGCGCTCGCCGACCTTGTGGCGCTTGGCACGGTCGCTGACGTGGTCAAACTCGACGCGAACAATCGACTTCTTGTGACGCGCGGTCTAGAGCGAATGCGTCGAGGACTGATGCAACCCGGCATCCGTGCATTGTTTGCTGTTGCAGCGAGAGATCCGCAAGCTGCGAGCGCATTTGATCTGGGGTTTGCTTTAGGTCCTCGGATCAATGCTGCGGGACGTCTCGCAGACATGGGGCTTGGTATTCGATGCCTGATCACAAACGATGATATGCAAGCCCTTGAACTTGCACGCGAACTTGACACGATCAATCGCGAACGTCGTCAAATCGAAAATGTGATGAAAGAACAAGCTTTGGCGGCAACCGAGTCCGTGGAAACGGGACAATTAGGCGCTTCGGTCTGCGTCTTTCATCCAGAATGGCATCAAGGCGTCGTGGGCCTTGTGGCATCGCGTCTAAAAGAAAAATATTTCCGCCCTACCCTTGCGTTCGCTCCCGCTGGAGAGGATGAGCTAAGAGGCTCTGGGCGTTCTATTCCTGACGTCCATTTGCGCGATGTATTGGATCTTGTTTCCAAACGCAATCCTGGATTGATCAGGAAGTTTGGCGGTCATGCCATGGCGGCAGGACTGACCCTAGGTCGTCACGATTTCGAGCTTTTTGCTCCAGCGTTTAATCTGGCTGTCATAGAACTAACAGGTCGCACAAGCTTTGAGCCCATCATCGAGACCGACGGTTCCCTTGAGGTCGGTTACGCCAACGCTCAAGTGGCTCATATTTTGGAGCAACAAGTCTGGGGCGCAGGATTTACGGCCCCCCTCTTTTTGGACGAATTTCAAGTTCGAAGCCAAAAACTCGTTGGAGAAAAGCACTTAAAACTCTCTGTCCAGCGAGGTCACCAAAGATTTGATGCAATCTGGTTTAACCATACCGAGCGGCTCCCTGAGTTTGTCAAGATGGCCTATCGACTGGATCAAAACGTTTGGAATGGCGTGATTTCAGTGCAATTGATCGTTGAATATGCACAAGGTATTTAAGCCTTGTTTGGGCAATATGGTCGATCTCCCCAATATGCTAGGGTGAGACTCCGTTAAAATACGGGGTTATATGCATTTTTAGCGGAAAGAAAGCTCATGGAAGCAGAACGTCAAAATCAAATTTCATCGCGTCTACTCGACTACGCAGCGCGCGAGGCTGCGCTTCGGGGGTATCTTTGACTACGAAGTCAAAACTGAGCGCCTGCATGTTGTCAATGCAGAACTCGAAGATCCTACCGTCTGGAATGATCCTAAACGGGCTCAAGACCTCGGTCGCGAAAAAAAGAGTATCGAAGATGTTGTTGTCACGCTGACAGCCCTAGCGCAATCTATCGCTGACTCGCACGAACTCTTCGAACTGGCGGCCGCAGACAACGACGACGCAACCTTAGAAGCGATTGAAAGCGACGCTGAACAGTTTCAAGCGACGTTGGAGGGGATGGAATTTAGACGTATGTTCTCTAATCCCGCCGATCCTCTCAATTGCTTTTTAGATATTCAAGCAGGTGCGGGTGGGACCGAGGCTCAGGACTGGGCCTCCATGCTGCTGAGACAGTATCTTCGCTATGCGGAACGCAAAGGTTTTAAAGCCGAGCTTCTAGAGGAATCAGAGGGTGAGGTTGCTGGTATAAAGTCCGCCACGATCAAAATCGAAGGTGAATACGCGTTTGGATTTCTCAGAACGGAAAGCGGTGTTCATCGTCTCGTGCGCAAGAGTCCGTTTGACTCCTCGGGTGGTCGTCACACTTCATTTGCCAGCGTTTTTGTCTACCCCGAAGTCGATGACTCAATAGAAATCGATATCAATCCAGCTGACTTGCGCATTGATACCTATCGCGCGAGTGGTGCGGGCGGCCAGCACATCAACAAAACCGACTCTGCGGTTCGCATCACCCACGTCCCGACTAACATTGTCGTGCAATGCCAAAATGATCGCTCACAGCACCGAAACCGTGCTGAGGCCATGCAAATGCTGAAATCACGCTTATATGAACTTGAAATGCGCAATCGAATGGCTGCGCAACAAAAAATGGAAGATGCCAAGACGGATGTGGGCTGGGGACATCAGATTCGATCCTATGTCCTTGACCAAAGTCGAATCAAAGATTTGCGTACCAATGTCGAAATTTCGAATACTCAAAAAGTGTTAGATGGCGACTTGGATCCGTTCATTCAAGCTAGTTTGAAGCAAGGGGTATAAGCGATGACAACATTGACGATCTTGACAGGCACGACTCGCGGCCTAGGCGCTGCGATGGCTGAGGAGCTTGCAACCGGCGGAGAGCATCTCGTAACACTCTCGCGTCAATCATCGCCCTCACTGGCAGCACTGTCTTCTAAGCACGGTACAACGCTGACACAAATCGAAGTTGATTTAGCGCAGTCGGCAGCGGTAAAAAATGCAGCCACTGTTTTGCTCCCCCTCCTTAAGAATCACACGCATATCCGCTTTATTCATAATGCGGGTGTCGTCAAACCCATCGCGCAAACACAGAATTTGACGGATTTAGATGCGATTAACGACGCTTTCCACGTCAATATCACTTCCGCCATATTTCTGACTGCGCACATCCTTCACAACACGACTTATGCCCTCGATCGTCGCGTGATGCTTATTTCTTCTGGCGCAGGACGAAGTGCAAGCTCCGGCTGGGCTGTTTACTGTTCAACCAAGGCAGCGATGGATCGTTTTGCCGAGGCTGCCCAACTCGATCAAGGAACGAAAGCACGTGTCGTTTCCATGGCGCCCGGCATTATCGATACACCCATGCAAGAAACCATCCGCGCGACGTCAAAGGACGACCTCCCAAGCTTGGAGCGATTTATTGGCTTTAAAGAAAGTAAACAACTTGCGGTTCCCCTAGCCGTCGCACAGCGACTGCTCATGGTTCTCGAAAGCGAAGCCTTCGGCTCTAAAACCATCGACGATATTCGTCAACATAACGTCTAATCATGACTGATACGAACACTCCACAGCACGACGAAAACCATCTCATCGCAGAGCGCCGTCAAAAACTCGCTAGTTTGCGGGCTCAAGGCATTGCTTTTCCAAATGACTTTATCCCCGAGCATCGAGCCTCTTCGCTCCACGCCCGCTTTGGTGAGCAAGACCAAGCAAGCTTGGCGTCTTCAGCCCAACCTGCTTCTGTCGCCGGACGGATGATGCTTAAGCGCGTCATGGGAAAAGCAAGCTTTGCGACGCTTCAAGATAGTACGGGTCGTATTCAGATATACCTTGAGCGCAACAGTCTTGGAGAGGACATTTATGATGCTTTCAAGCAGTGGGATATTGGCGACATCATTGCCATACAAGGTCATATTTTCAAGACAAATAAAGGCGAGCTCTCCATCCATGCGACCCAGGCTCGGGTTCTAGCAAAGTCCTTGCGTCCCCTGCCTGACAAATTTCATGGCATTTCTGACCAAGAGTTACGCTACCGTCAGCGCTATGTTGACCTCATCATGACAGAGCAAACGCGCGATACCTTTATGGCGCGGAGCAAAGCGATTAGTGCGATACGCCAAACAATGATCGAGGCTGGATTTTTAGAGGTCGAAACTCCGATGTTGCACGGTATCCCTGGTGGTGCTGCGGCAAAGCCTTTTGTGACGCACCACAATGCGCTCGACATGGAAATGTTTTTACGGATTGCGCCTGAGCTATACCTCAAGCGACTGATCGTAGGCGGATTTGAGCGGGTTTTTGAAATCAATCGAAACTTCCGTAATGAAGGTGTGAGTCCGCGTCACAATCCTGAGTTCACGATGATGGAGTTTTACGCTGCCTATACAGACTACCAATGGCTGATGGACTTCACCGAGCACATTATTCGAGCGGCAGCGATTCATGCTTGTGGGTCCGCCACACTCACCTACCAGGGACGTGAATTAGATTTGTCTAAGCCTTTTCATCGACTAACGATCGTAGAGGCGATTCTCCAGCATGTGCCCGATTTCACAGAAGCACAACTCACTGATATTGACTTCGTCAAAAACCAACTCAAAAAACGGGGTGTTGATGTCAATGCGCCCAACCTTGCTCAAGTTGGGCTTGGTGCGCTTCAGTTGGCACTTTTTGAAGAAACCGCCGAGTCACAACTTTGGCATCCGACTTATATTATCGATTATCCGATTGAGGTCTCGCCACTCGCTCGAGAGTCAGATACACGCCCAGGGATTACTGAGCGTTACGAGTTGTTCATCACAGGCAGAGAAATTGCGAATGGTTTTTCTGAGCTGAACGATCCAGAGGATCAAGCCGCACGATTTCATGCACAAGTCAAAGCGAAAGACGCTGGCGACGAAGAAGCCATGTTTTATGACGCCGACTATATTCGTGCTCTCGAATACGGCATGCCTCCGACGGGTGGCTGTGGAATCGGTATTGATCGTCTTGTAATGCTATTGACGGACAGTCCAAGCATTCGGGATGTGATTTTATTTCCGCATCTGCGTAAAGAAGACCAAAGCTAAAGGCGATATAGTGTGAGGACAAGTCGCAGGATTGTCTTCACACACCTACACCATAAATGGCGTACGCCACGCCAGACCCGCTTCGACGCTCGAACGGGGTTTGTATTCGCATCCAATCCAACCTTGGTACCCCAAGGAGTCGATTCGGCGCAATACCACTGAATAATCCACCTCTCCCTCATCAGGTTCAGCACGCGATGGCACAGCCGCAATCTGTATATGACCGATATGCGGAAGATAATACTCAAGCTTGTTGAGAATATCCCCTTCGGCAACGCCTACGTGATAGACATCAAACATAAGCTTGATATTGTCACGTTCACATTGTTCGCGTATCACATTCGATTCGGCTTGCGTTGAGTAAAAATACCCAGGCTTATCACGTTGATTTATGGCTTCTAGCAAAATCGTGAAACCGCTTCGAGCGGCTAGATCTGCTGCCCATTGAAGATTACTGACCAAAGTCTTTGTGGCAAGGACGCGTTGGTCTACCGGAACAATTCCAGGCAACACATGAATCGCTTTCGCGCCGGCCTGATGGCACCACACCAAACTAGATTCAAAGGACTTTTTGAAATCAGTCTCACGTCCAGGTAAGGCCGCTAAGCCCGACTCACCCAACGAGGCGTTTCCTATCGGTGCGTTGGCTGCCAATAGCGTCAAACCATTTCGTTGACAGGCATCACGTACCTCGGTGGGCGAAGTGTCATAAGGCCAGTGCAATTCAATGGCATTAAATTGACTGGCCGCCGCACGTTCAATGCGCTCAAGCAAAGGCAACTGAGACCATAAAAAACCAAGATTTGCGGAGAAACGCAGCATTGAATGCCCTTGATTATTAATACCCAGTTTTTGAGGCACCAGTAGGTTGAGCACCGCGCGCTATTGCAACGGCAGCCTTCGCCGCACTCGCCATCAGTGCCGCTTCGTTACCGGGCGTCACCATCTGAAAACCTTGTTTGATTCTCATGGCGGCTGCTTCACCTGAAGAGCAGAAAATACCGGCTATCTTGCCATGCGCAAGAGCACGTGTTCGAATATGCTCAACGGCCTTCATGACGACAGGATCGTCCGACTCCGATTTAGGAACAGAACCAAGCGCTAAGGCAAGATCATTCGGACCGATATAAATACCGTCGAGCCCTTCAATCGCGAGAATCTTGTCCAAGTTATCTAAACCCGCTTGCGTCTCAATCATGCCTAGCGCCAAGATCTCTTTGTCAGCGTGTGGGTAGTAATCAGCACCACCATATAACGAGGCACGCGCAGGTCCAAAAGAACGCTGGCCGTGGGGCGGATAGCGGCAAGAGGCAACAAAACTGACCGCATCATCTACAGTCGAAATCATTGGACAGATGATGCCGTAGGCGCCGCTATCAAGCAAACGCATAATTTGGGCGGGGTCGTTCCATGGCACACGCGCCAAGGGAATGGCCGGCGTTGAGGATAGGGCCTGAAACATCGGCAGCGCAGCATCGATACCAATCATGCCATGCTGCAAATCTACTGTGACTGAATCAAAGCCTTGGTGCCCAATGATCTCTGCAGAATAAGAGGATGGGATGGCCAGCCAACCATTGATCACAGGTAAACCTGAAGCTATTTTTTGGCGAATACTATTGGGTCTCATGCTATCTCCACTATTATTGATGTGCGAGATACTTTACACGATTTAAACCCAAGTGTACTTAGTGATTTTCTTTGGCGTGATTAATCGTATAGCGCGGAATTTCGATCGTCAGATCAATATTCGCGACTTTGGCCTGACAAGCTAGTCTGGAAGTTGTGGAAAGCCCCCAAGCACGGTCTAAAAGATCCTCTTCGGAGTCAGAAGCCTCAGCTAGAGATTGAAAACCTTCTTTGACAACGACATGGCACGTCGTACAGGCACAAGAAAGCTCGCACGCATGCTCAAGCTCGACATCGTTATCCAACAAAACACGGCAAATCGACACGCCAGTTGGAGCATGCTCAATCACTTTACCCTGCGGGCAAACTTCTGGATGAGGCAATATAGTAATTTTTGGCATGGTTAATCCTATAAATCCTCTAACGATCGACCCGTTAACGCCGCCCTAATGCTGCGATCCATACGTCGGGCCGCGAAATCATCGGTCACGGCCGAGAGCATTTTGACAGCGACACGAATGACCTCTACATCATCGCCCGCCGCCGCTTCAGACGTCAGCTGTAATTGTTGGGCAATTTTTGTTTGCTCAACCGCACTCAACAAGTCAGCATCAGCAGCAAGAGCGGCCTTTACGGACTCAATCAGTTGTTGGGCATCAACTTGCTGCTCACGCAACATGCGCATTTGAGCATCAAAGCCAGCCTTAGACATACCCTCTGTCAACATCCGGGAGATCTCATCGTCGCTCAGACCAAAAGACGGTTTTACGGTGACGGAGGCCTCAACGCCCGAACCTAGTTCTCTGGCAGAAACACTCAGCAATCCATCCGCATCCACTTGAAAAGTGACACGTATCTTAGCGGCTCCAGCGACCATGGCAGGAATGCCTCTGAGCTCGAAACGCGCCAATGAGCGGCAATCAGAAACTAAATCCCGCTCCCCTTGAACGACATGCAAAGCCAATGCGGTCTGTCCGTCTTTAAAAGTCGTGAACTCTTGAGCGCGGGCAACTGGAATCGTGCTGTTACGGGGAATAATGTGTTCGACCAAGCCACCCATCGTTTCCAGACCGAGTGTCAACGGTGTGACATCAAGCAATAACCAATCTTCACCGGGGTTACGGTTACCCGCCAAAAGATTCGCTTGCAATGCAGCACCAAGCGCAACCACTTGGTCAGGATCTAAATCAGTTAGTGGTGTCGTACCAAAAATATCTCCAACACGCTGACGCACGATCGGCATTCTTGTTGCGCCACCCACCATGACAACGCCTTGAATATCTTGGGTCGTCAGAGAAGCATCCTTGAGCGCTTGGTTTACGCAGGAGATCGACCGCGATATCAAGGGCTCCGCAATCCGCTCAAAAGCCTCTCGCGTCAGTGTGAGCGCATCGGTCTGACTATCAATCACGACAGACTCGACGTGCTCAGAAACATCTGTTAGAGATTCACGTAAGCGACGCGCTGCGCTCAAGAGGGTGCGACGTGTCTGATGACTCACGTTTTTCAATTGCCGTGCATTGATGAAATCGTCAGCGATCAAGGCGTCAAAGTCATCACCGCCTAGGCGCGTATCGCCGCCTGTTGCAATGACCTCAAACACACCACGTGCCAGTCTTAACAGTGAAACATCAAAGGTGCCACCGCCTAAGTCATACACAGCGTAGACACCTTCGGAGCCATGATCAAGACCGTAAGCAATCGCAGCGGCAGTCGGTTCATTGAGCAAACGTAAAACATTTAGACCAGCAAGCCGAGCAGCATCCCGAGTGGCTTGACGCTGGGCATCATCGAAATAGGCGGGAACCGTAATGACGGCACCCACTAAGGCATCACCCAAGGTCCCTTCGGCTAAAAGCTTTAGCTTCTCTAAAATTTTGGCAGCAATCTCGACGGGAGACAAGGAGGCATGCTTGGTATGAACGCGAACACTCTGCCCGTCTTCAACAAACTCGTAAGGCATACCAGAGTTCAATGCTTCTGAATAGGAACGCCCCATGAGACGCTTGATTGATACGAGCGTATCAAGCGGAAATAATTCTTGTTTGGAAAGTGCTTGGACGCCTACCAATGCTTGACCGCATGCTTCAATAAATACAGCAGAGGGAACAAGGGCTCTGCCTGCTTCATCGGCAAGTACTTCTGGCACGCTACTGCGCACTGCGGCGACCAGGGAGTGGGTTGTACCTAAATCAATCCCTACCGCCAAGCGACGTTGGTGTGGTGCGGGTGATTCACCGGGTTCAGAAATTTGCAATAACGCCATATATTTGATTCAGTTGCGCACTCTGTGCAGCGTAGAGACCGCAAGGCCTAATCAATTGCACGCAATTGCGCAATCATCTTATTTAAAAACATCCATTCACGCACGCGCGAAGCCGCTTGATCATAACGATCCTGATCAAGGTACTCACCAACCTCAATCATCAACTCATGTTCAGCGAGTGACAGCTCTGCACTCAGGGCTTGATAAGCAAGCTCTCGCGCATGCGGATCATGACTTTCTTCAAGCAGCGCGTCTAACTGCTCATGCCAAGTCATTTGACGGAATAAAAAATCAGGCGACATCGCCGTGTTGGTTTCAACTTGAAGATCAACACCAGCGAGTTCACACAAATAGCGGGCTCTGGACATCGGATCTTTTAAAATCCGATATGCCTCGTTGGCCTGAGAGCTCCACTGCATTGCAACGCGTTTTTCAGCAGCAGAACGCGTCGCGAAACGATCTGGATGAACCGCGAGCACCACCCTCTTCCAAGCAGCCTCTAGCGCTTGATGATCTAGGCTAAAACTGCGAGGAAACCCAAGCAGGGCAAAATGATCCTGCGTAGCCAGAGAGCGATCCGTTGTAGCGTCCAAGTCTATTTAAACCGTGAAAGACTCACCACAACCACAAGTTGCCTTTTCATTCGGGTTACGGAACTTAAAGCCCTCATTGAGCCCTTCGCGTGCGTAATCCAGCTCGGTGCCTTCCAGATAGGAGAGGCTCTTTGGATCAACGAACACTTTAACGCCGAAGCTCTCAAAGACCTGATCTTCGGACGCAGCCTCATCGACGTATTCAAGTTTATAGGCCATTCCGGAACAACCCGTTGTACGAACACCCAAACGCAACCCAATACCGCTGCCGCGTTTTTGGAGATATTTGCCGATATGGTCGGCAGCCTGAGAGGTAAGTGTTACGCCCATGATCATCCCGTATGCTTGTTTTTGTAGTCCTCAACCGCAGCCTTGATCGCGTCTTCGGCAAGAATGGAACAGTGGATCTTGACAGGAGGCAACGCCAACTCTTCGGCGATCTGCGTATTGCGAATCGTCAACGCTTCGTCTAGCGTTTTACCTTTGACCCACTCTGTCACGAGTGAGCTCGAAGCGATCGCCGAGCCACAGCCGTAAGTTTTAAAACGCGCATCCTCTATGATGCCGGCATCGTTGACACGAATTTGTAATTTCATCACATCACCACAGGCAGGAGCACCGACCATACCGGTACCAACTTGGTCATCGCTCTTGTCGAACGTACCGACATTGCGGGGATTTTCGTAGTGATCTAAGACTTTATCGCTATATGCCATTTTATTCTCCAACCTATGTTTTTAGTGGGCGGCCCACTGAACCGAATTTAAATCAATGCCTTCTTTGGCCATTTCCCAAAGAGGTGACATATCGCGTAGCTTGCCAACACGTGCCTTGAGCAACTCAACCGCAAAATCAATATCTTTTTCAGTCGTAAAACGTCCGATCGTAAAACGAATTGAGCTATGCGCTAACTCATCATTACGGCCTAAGGCACGCAACACATAAGAAGGCTCAAGACTGGCAGAGGTACAAGCCGAACCACTCGACACTGCGAGTTCTTTGATCGCCATAATCAGAGACTCGCCTTCGACGTAGTTAAAGCTCACGTTCAAATTGTGTGGAACGCGATGCTCTAAGTCACCATTTAGATACACTTCTTCGATCTGAGACAAGCCTGCCCAAAGGCGATCACGCAGCATACGAATACGTTCATTTTCTGTGCCCATTTCAAGCTGAGCGAGTGCAAAAGCTTCGCCCATCCCGACGATCTGATGCGTTGCGAGAGTGCCTGAACGAAAACCACGCTCATGACCACCGCCATGCATCTGAGCCTCGATCCTAATGCGGGGCTTACGACGCACATAAAGTGCACCGATACCCTTAGGTCCATAGGTCTTGTGCGCACAAAAAGACATCAAGTCGACTTTCAGTGTTTGCAAATCAATCGCGACTTTACCGGTCGCCTGTGCAGCATCCACATGAAAGATAATATTCTTTGAGCGGCATAACTCTCCAATCGCAGCGATATCCTGAATCACACCAATTTCGTTGTTCACGAACATCACAGAAATAAGAACCGTATCAGGACGAATAGCCGCCTGGAGGGCCTCCATGCTAATCAAACCATTTTCCTGAACATCAAGATATGTCACCTCAAAACCTTGACGTTCTAATTCGCGGCAAGGGTCAAGCACGGCTTTGTGTTCAGTTTTGGCAGTGATCACGTGCTTGCCACGTTCGGCATAAAACGTCGCAGCACCTTTGATTGCCAGGTTGTTCGACTCTGTCGCGCCTGAGGTCCAGATGATTTCACGAGGATCCGCGTTGACCAAGGCGGCAACTTGATCGCGCGCGCGCTCAACGGCTTCTTCGGCCTCCCAGCCGTAAGCATGGCTACGAGATGCGGGATTACCCGCATGTTCATACAGCCAGGGGATCATTTTTTCAACGACAAGAGGATCAACGGGGGTCGTTGCCGAGTAGTCAAAATAAATAGGACGGGTGGACATACAGAAACTCCTGAGTATTTTAAAGACTAACCGATGCTTTTTCTGAGGTCAGTGCGGCACCACTTGTTCCAACAACATTGACGCGCACGCCAGCACCAGAGGTTTTGCTAGCCTCCTGAATCTGGCGAAGTCTTTGCTGATCGACGAGATCTTGAAGAGAAACCGAATCAAGGAAATCGACCATTTTGCGATTGAGCGTAGACCAGAGTTCATGGGTCATACAAATACCAGGCTTTCCATCCGTGCCACTATCACAGGATGTCTTCCCAGCACAGTTGGTCGCGTCGATCGGCTCATCCACGGCGAAAATGATGTCAGCTACAGTAATATTGCGGGCAAGGCGGGAAAGCGTATAGCCACCGCCTGGACCACGTACGCTTTCGACTAACTCATGACGGCGCAACTTACCAAACAACTGCTCAAGGTATGATAAAGAAATGTTTTGGCGCTGACTAATCGCAGAAAGCGTGACAGGGCCACCTTGTTGGCGCAGTGCCAAGTCGATCATAGCGGTGACGGCGAAGCGACCTTTTGTAGTGAGCCTCATGACAGTATCCTTTTGAAGAAACCTTGCGTATTTAATGACTTACCCGACTAAACAACTCAAGTATATACAATTCCCGAGTAATTTAGTTGGGTATACCCTTAAAACCTTGTAGGTATTTAGGATAAAAAGTCGTAAAAAAACCGCGCTCAGCGCGGTTTTCCTCATTGAAGAAGATTAGGCTGCCTGGTACTGAGTGGCACGTTTACGGACCAACTCAAGTACGCCTTGACAGGCATCCTCGAGGTAGTCGAGTACTTTACCAAAACCTTCGGGGCCGCCGTAATAAGGATCTGGCACCGTAGCTTCTTCGAAATCATTGGCGAAACGCATCAGCAACATCAGTTTGTGTTGATGAGGTTTAGGACACTGATGCTGTAATGCGGAAAGATCTTCCCAATCCATTGCAAGAATCAGATCATATTCGTGAAAATCCTCAGACTCGACTTGCCGAGCTTCAGCGCGCGTAATTTCATAACCGCGTTTTCGAGCAGCGGTAATGGCACGCGGATCAGGAGCCTCACCAACATGAAAGCTATGGGTACCGGCAGAATCAATACCGACAACCTCTGAAAGGCCAGCGTCATTGATGAGATGGCGGAATACGCCTTCAGCGCTGGGCGACCGGCAAATATTGCCCATGGATACGAAGAGAACTTTTGTCATAATGTTTAATATTGTGCGGGAAAACCCGTAACATGTCTACATATTTTTTTGGTTTTTTAAAAGAAAATCTATATATGTTGTACATAAGTATATATTTTAAAAAACAGATACTTATAGATATTTACTTAAGTAAATTCTTGATAAAGGAACTGAAATTTTTGCCTTTTACTAAAAAAAAATAAGTAAAAAAATGCACTGCAACAACACACTCGAACAGAAATCATGCACCAGACAGAAGCACACGCTCTTTGAGCGCCTTTAAAGCATCTCGCGCGGCGGCAGCCTGCTCAAACTCAA
Source organism: Bordetella parapertussis (assembly GCA_945868195.1). Taxonomy (GTDB): domain Bacteria; phylum Pseudomonadota; class Gammaproteobacteria; order Burkholderiales; family Burkholderiaceae_B; genus Zwartia. The sequence continues at coordinate 18,796 of CAMBLP010000004.1, read as the reverse complement.
GATTGCGCGCATGATCAAGCATCAACTTTTCAAGGCGTTTGAATTCTTTAGCCAAGGCCTTTTCATCAGTCAGTAAAGAAAGAGAAACTTCGGCTGTTTCTTGGTCTCTAAACGCAGGCGCAACAATCCCATCAATCAATTCGCGTACCGCTTTGCGAACGCTACGCGCTTCGATACCATGCTCTTTATTAAACGCAAGCTGTTTAAGCCTTCTGCGTTCAGTTTCTCCCATTGCTCGCGTCATAGAGTCTGTAATGCGATCCGCATACAGAATAGCTCGACCGTTCAGATTGCGTGCTGCTCGACCAATCGTCTGAATCAGACTGCGATCAGAGCGAAGAAAACCTTCTTTATCGGCATCCAAAATCGCAACCAAAGAAACCTCAGGAATATCAAGGCCTTCGCGCAACAAGTTAATGCCAACAAGGACATCAAAAACTCCCAAGCGAAGATCGCGAATAATTTCAACGCGCTCGACAGTATCGATATCGGAATGGAGATATCTCACACGAATACCATGCTCTGCTAAATAATCGGTTAAGTCCTCAGCCATCCTTTTTGTCAGCGTGGTGACAAGAACCCGTTCTTCGATCGCGACACGAATTTTGATCTCACCCAATAAATCATCGACCTGTGTTCTGGCCGGCCTCACCTCTACGACAGGATCCACTAGCCCCGTTGGTCGAACGACTTGCTCAACCACGTTGTCAGTGTGTGCTTGTTCATATTTCCCTGGCGTGGCTGAAACAAAAACACATTGACGCATCCTAGTCTCGAACTCCTCCATTTTGAGCGGTCGATTATCCATTGCTGACGGCAAACGAAAGCCATACGTCACAAGAGTTTCTTTACGCGAACGATCTCCAAGATACATACCACCTAACTGACCGATCGTGACGTGACTCTCATCGATGAACATCAATGCGTCGCTTGGCAAATAGTCAATCAGTGTTGGGGGCGGATCGCCAGGCGCCGCGCCGGAAAGATGACGAGAATAGTTTTCGATGCCCTTACAGAAACCCAATTCTGTGAGCATCTCAAGGTCGAAGCGTGTTCTTTGTTCGATCCGTTGGGCTTCGACAAGATGACCACCATCGACAAAAAATTTAACGCGCTCACGCAACTCTTGTTTAATGGTTTCAATCGCACGCAAGACGGTGTCTCGCGGCGTCACATAATGCGAACCTGGGTAAACCGTAAACCGCGGGACTTTTTGACGGACTTTGCCTGTTAAAGGGTCAAAGAGCTCTAAGCTCTCCACCTCATCATCGAATAACGTTAAACGCACCGCAAGTTCGGCACTTTCAGCAGGAAAAATATCTATTGTCTCCCCGCGCGCACGAAATGTACCTCGCGTAAATTCGGTATCGTTTCTTTCATATTGCATGGCGACAAGTCGCGCGAGAATTTCTCGACGAGGGATCTTATCTCCGACACGCAGAATCAACACCATCGCATGGTAATCGGAGGGATTGCCAATTCCGTAGATACAAGAAACTGTGCCTACGATGATCGTATCGCGTCGCTCGAGCAAGCTCTTGGTCGCAGACAACCGCATCTGCTCGATATGCTCGTTGATCGAGGAATCTTTTTCAATGAATAAGTCACGCGTGGGTACGTACGCTTCGGGTTGGTAGTAGTCGTAATAGGAAACAAAATACTCAACGGCGTTCTTAGGAAAAAATTCGCGCATTTCTGCGTAAAGCTGCGCAGCGAGTGTCTTATTAGGCGCCAAAACGACCGCAGGCCGTCCGAGACGGGCAATCATATTGGCCATGGTGAACGTTTTACCTGAGCCAGTCACGCCCAAGAGCGTTTGCATCATCAGGCCATCCCTGATGCCTTGTTCAAGCTGATTAATGGCATTAGGTTGATCGCCACCTGGTGGATAAGGCTGATACAAATGAAAAGGGCTGTCCGGGTAATCGACATAGCGCGGCTCTTCTTTGCCTGTGGAGATCGACGCAGGGACAAGCGGTGTCGAAGCGCGAGCGGAGACGACGCCCTCATGAGCAATGGCCGCAGGCAGGCTTGGTCTGTCGTTTGCGTTTATTTCGTCAGGTGGAATCTTTGAGGCCATGCTAGACTTATTCGGGAAACCCCTCGGATGCGGGCAACCATCTATTATGTCCCCTGTTAGTCAGAGCGTCCACCCAAAACGAATAGTGGTATTAAAATTCGGTACTTTTAATCAAGCATCAACCTTACAGCCTCTATCTACTGACACCTCAAATGAGCACCCTCTTTCAATCCGTAGAACTCGCCCCTCGTGATCCAATTTTGGGTCTTAACGAACAATTCAACGCCGATACACGTGCGCACAAGGTCAATCTTGGCGTGGGTGTCTACTATGACGATCACGGCAAAATCCCTCTGCTTACAGCAGTTCACAAAGCAGAAGTCACGCGCGTCGAAGCCGCTGCAGCGCGAGGCTACCTGCCAATCGAGGGTATTGCTGGCTATAACAAAGGTGCTCAAGAGTTAGTGTTAGGTAAAAACTCTCCTTTAGTCGCAGCAGGTCGAGTCCTGACCATGCAGGCGCTCGGCGGTACCGGAGCACTAAAAATTGGTGCTGACTTTATTAAACAATTAGTGCCGGGCGCAAAAGTCGCGATCAGTAACCCCAGTTGGGAAAACCATCGTGCATTGTTTGAACGCGCCGGTTTCGAGGTCGTCAACTATCCCTATTACGATGCCAACACGCACGGTCTTGACTTTCAAGGCATGCTCAAGGCTTTACGTACACTGCCCGCACAAAGTGTGGTCGTACTCCATGCTTGCTGCCATAACCCAACAGGTGTGGACTTAACCACCGATCAATGGCGTGAAGTCGCTCAGGTTGTCAAGCAAACCAACCTCATTCCTTTTCTTGATATCGCTTATCAGGGCTTTGGTGACGGTCTCGAACAAGATGCAGCAGCAGTGCGCCTGTTTGCTGAACTCGACATGACCATGTTCATCAGTTCCTCCTTCTCAAAATCATTCTCATTGTATGGTGAGCGTGTAGGTGCACTGACAATCGTGACGGGAAGTCAGGATGAATCCAGTCGTGTGTTGAGCCAAGTTAAACGTGTCATTCGTACCAATTACTCCAATCCACCTACCCATGGTGGCACCATCGTTTCAACCGTGCTCAATACGCCTGCGCTGTTCGCTCTCTGGGACCAAGAGCTCGCAGGGATGCGCGAACGGATTCGCTTAATGCGCCGCCAACTGGTAGAAAAATTAGCCGAAAATGGCGTCCAAAAAGACTTTGGCTTTGTGATGAAACAACGTGGCATGTTCTCCTTTTCAGGACTGACCGCCTCGCAAGTCGAAGCGCTTCGCACTGAACACGCTATTTATGCTGTGAGCAGTGGTCGTATTTGCGTGGCCGCACTCAATAGCCACAACATCGACACTGTAGCGAAGGCGATCGCGAGTGTCATGAAAAGCTAATTATTACTTACTATTTGGTGGTTTTAACAGCTCCGCTTGTCGGAGCTGTTTTTATATACAGATAATATTTGCTAAGTATTTGTAAATAGTGCAAAATATATGCTGTATATATGAACAGCACTGTATGTGCATTGACCTCAAGGATCCGATCATGACAATTAAACTGACTGAGCGCCAGCAGCAAATTTTGGATTTGATCAGGGAGGCTGTCGCCAATACAGGATTCCCACCCACTCGCGCCGAAATTGCCCACAAGCTTGGATTTCGTTCTGCAAACGCTGCAGAGGATCACCTTAGGGCCCTCGCCCGAAAAGGCGTTATCGAGCTTACCGCTGGGGCTTCGCGCGGTATTAGACTCACTGATAGCGCAGCTGACTTCACCTCTGATGAGATCGACAGTACGGATGACCAGGTGAGGTCTTCCGACACACTGGAGCGCGTCCGCCTCAGAACCCCCCCTGAAATGGGTCGAATGCTTGTGCCATTGATAGGCCGTGTCGCAGCAGGTTATCCCATGTTGGCCGCAGAAAACATTGAAAAAGAAATCTCCGTTGACCCTAACCTCTTTGCCCAACAACCTGATTACTTGCTCAAGGTAAAAGGTTTAAGTATGCGTGACGTGGGTATATTGGACGGTGATTTGCTCGCGATCAAAAAAACCAACGAGGCTCGCAACGGACAAATTATCGTTGCGCGTATTGATGATGAGGTCACAGTCAAGCGCTTAAATAAAAAAGCAAACCGCATCGAACTCTTACCAGAGAATCCTGACTTTGAACCGATCGTCATTCAGCCTGGCCAGGAATTTAGCGTTGAGGGAATTGCTTTGGGTTTGATCCGAAACAGTCCCTTAAATTAATCACCGCAACACCCTACTGAACGGAATGCTTGAGTCAGAAAAAACTTCAGCTCTCTTTCCATCGGTCTAAAGCCCTTCGATGGCGCTTTGTTGGACGCCCCGCAATATCTTGAGAGGGCTCGTTGTAAAAGCGTCTATTTTCGGCGAGGGTCTGACGAGCAAGAAGGCTTTCCGGCGTTTCCTCATAAAGCAACCTGGCTAAAGGCGCTGATTTACGCAACTCCGTGATCCCACGAATAACAAGTTCAAACTTTTCTTGCTCACGAGTGATTTTTAAGCGTTCACCAACCTTAATCAAACGCGCTGGTTTGACCCGATCATCTGCAACTAAAACACGCCCTGCCTCGATCGCAGAGACAGCGAGTGTACGAGACTTGAAAAACCGTGCGGCCCAAAGCCATTTATCAAGTCGCACGGAATCAACAAATACCTGCATCAAAGACTACTTAATGCTTAATCACAGGATCAGTAGCAACCACAGTCTCAGACTTAGCAACCACTTCTTTTGAAACTACCGACTCCTCAGGAAGAGGCTTCGTAGGTTGTGAAAGAGCAACCTCGAGGACTTTGTCGATCCAGCGAACCGGAACGATTTCCAGATGATTTTTTACATTATCAGGTATCTCGGCTAAGTCTTTAACGTTTTCCTCTGGAATCAAAACAGTTTTGATTCCACCACGATGTGCAGCCAAAAGTTTTTCCTTTAGACCACCAATCGCAAGCACTTCGCCCCGCAGGGTAATCTCTCCGGTCATCGCAACATCTGAACGTACGGGGATGTGCGTGAGCGCCGAGACAATCGCTGTTGTAATGGCAATACCTGCAGAGGGACCGTCTTTGGGCGTAGCGCCCTCAGGAAAGTGCACATGAATGTCACGTTTTTCGAACACGGTGTCTGCGATACCAAGGCGAGCAGCACGAGCACGCACGACACTTCTTGCGGCTTCGACGGACTCTTTCATCACGTCACCAATCGAGCCTGTGCGTTGAATGACTCCTTTACCAGGCATATCAGCGACTTCGATGGTCAGCAAATCACCACCAACCTCAGTCCATGCTAAGCCCGTCACCTGACCGATCTGATTTTCTTTTTCAGCCATGCCAAAGTTGTAACGACGCACACCTAAATAGTCACTGAGGTTGTCAGAAGTGACGACGACTTTAGCGATAGGCTCCGCAGATTTAGCGGCTTTCTTTGCTTCGCTTTCAGCAAGCAATTTCTTGACGACTTTACGGCAAATCTTGCCAACATCGCGCTCAAGAGAACGCACACCCGCTTCTCGCGTGTAATAGCGAACGATGTCACGAATCGCAGACTCTTCTAAAATCAACTCTTCTGCCTTGACGCCATTGTTCTTCATGACCTTCGGAATCAGGTGATCCAAGGCAATGTGGATTTTTTCATCCTCGGTGTAACCAGAAAGACGGATCACTTCCATCCGATCCAGCAATGCTGGAGGAATGTTAAGTGTGTTGCTTGTTGCCACAAACATGACATCCGAGAGGTCGAAATCAACCTCGACATAGTGATCCTGAAAGGTATGATTTTGCTCGGGATCCAGAACCTCGAGTAAAGCCGAGGCTGGATCGCCTCGAAAATCCATCCCTAACTTGTCAATTTCATCGAGCAAGAAAAGAGGGTTTCGTACGGCGACCTTAGACATATTTTGCAAGATTTTCCCAGGCATCGAACCAATATAGGTACGACGATGTCCGCGAATCTCAGCTTCATCGCGCACACCACCCAAGGCCATGCGAATAAACTTGCGATTGGTGGCTTTGGCAATGGATTGACCTAACGAGGTTTTACCCACGCCTGGGGGGCCTACCAAACACAATATAGGAGCTTTAACCTTGTCGACGCGCTGTTGAACAGCCAGATATTCAAGGATTCGCTCTTTGACCTTATCAAGACCATAATGATCGTTATCAAGCACACTTTCGGCATTTGGAATCGAATTATTGACCTTACTCTTTTTCCGCCACGGTAAAGTAATGACTGTATCGATATAGTTGCGGACAACAGTCGCCTCGGCTGACATAGGCGACATCAGTTTGAGTTTTTTAAGCTCACCATCAACTTTTTTACGCGCGTCTTTAGGCAGATGAGCTGCTTCGATTTTTTTCTCGAGCTCTTCGATATCAGCGCCCTCTTCTCCCTCGCCCAGCTCCTTTTGAATGGCTTTGACCTGCTCATTTAAATAATAGTCGCGCTGACTTTTTTCCATCTGCTTTTTGACGCGACCACGAATACGTTTTTCAACTTGCAGAATATCAATTTCAGTCTCAAGTTGAGACAGTAAAGCTTCGAGACGCTCAGAGGTCGAAATGATTTCAAGCATCTTTTGCTTTTGCTCGAGCTTGAGAGGTAAATGCGCTGCGATGGTGTCGGCAAGACGACCCGCATCATCGATTCCCGCAAGAGAAGTCAAAATCTCGGGAGGAATTTTTTTATTAAGTTTCACATACTGTTCGAACTGACTGACAATCGCGCGCCGAAGAGCCTCGATCTCCGCACCTGTCGTGGTGTCCGGTGCAATAGGCACTAACTCAGAAGTGAAATGCGTATCAGCGTCCTGGATGGTGGTGACACGCGCACGCTGAGCGCCTTCGACGAGCACTTTGACAGTGCCGTCTGGAAGCTTAAGCATTTGAAGAATCGTGGCAACGCAACCGATTTCATAGACATCCTCAGGGGTCGGATCGTCCTTGCCAGCAGATTTTTGAGCCGCCAACATAATACTTTTGCCCGCCTCCATCGCGGCCTCAAGGGCACGAATTGAGCGAGGGCGACCCACAAAGAGCGGGATGACCATGTGTGGGAACACGACAACGTCGCGCAAAGGCAGCAACGGCAGATTAATGGGGTCAGAAGGCAAAGTCTGATGTCCGGACATGATGTCCTCCTAATAAAAACTCGGCGAATCCTAACTGGGCTGCCGATACAAAGCCCGTGCTTCTACGAATAGCTTCGTTATTGGGACAATAGCCTAAATTTCAAGTTAGATACCTCTATAAAAGACAAAGCCCCTATGAGGGGCTAGGAAAACAAGCAATCACCGTTTGGGCTCAAGCCGCTGCATCGCGCACAACAGGCTTTTTGACCGCAGGTTTAGGTTCGTTTTCATCCGCATAGACTAGCAAAGGTTTACCTTCACCAGTAATTGCAGCCTCATCAAGAACGACTCGTTTAATATTACCTTGAGTTGGCAACTCATACATCGTATCGAGCAAAGCAGACTCTAGGATAGAACGCAAACCACGCGCACCTGTTTTGCGCTTAATCGCCTTGCGAGCGATCGCTTTTAAAGCAGCTGGACGGATCTCGAGTTCTGCCTCTTCCATCGCAAATAACTTTTGAAATTGCTTGACTACGGCATTTTTGGGCTCAGTCAAGATTTGCATGAGCGTGTCTTCGTCGAGCTCTTGCAACGTAGCTATTACGGGCAATCGTCCAACCAGCTCAGGAATTAAACCAAATTTAACCAAATCCTCTGGCTCTACCTCTAAGAAAGTATCACCCGTCGATCGCTCGGACTTTGACTCAACAGAGGCTCCAAAACCAATTCCAGAACGCTCAGTGCGATTACGGATCACCTTTTCGAGACCGTCAAAAGCCCCTCCGACGATGAAAAGGATATTGGTGGTGTCAACCTGAACAAAATCCTGATTAGGATGCTTTCGACCACCTTGGGGTGGTACAGAAGCGACAGTGCCCTCGATCAGTTTGAGCAGGGCTTGCTGAACACCCTCGCCGGAAACATCACGCGTAATTGAGGGGTTGTCTGCCTTACGAGAAATTTTGTCAATTTCATCAATATAAACAATGGCGCGCTGGGCTTTGTCGACTTCGTAATTACAGTTTTGGAGTAACTTTTGGATAATGTTTTCGACATCCTCACCGACATAACCCGCCTCGGTCAAGGTCGTGGCATCAGCCATCACAAAAGGAACATTCAACTGACGCGCCAAAGTCTGGGCAAGCAAGGTTTTGCCAGACCCCGTGGGACCAATCAATAAAATATTGCTTTTAGACAACTCGACGCCGTCACTTTTGAGTTCGCCGTGCTTTAAACGTTTGTAGTGATTGTAGACAGCAACTGCTAACACACGCTTGGGCGCAGTCTGACCGATGACATACTGATCCAGAAAAGCCTTAATTTCAGCGGGTGTCGGTAAATCTGTCTTGATAGACTCTTTGGCGCTCGCCTGAGCTTCTTCGCGAATGATGTCATTGCACAAGTCAATACACTCATCGCAAACAAACACTGAAGGACCCGCGATCAGCTTGCGAACTTCGTGCTGTGCCTTATTACAAAATGAACAATGCAAGACTTTAGTCGTTGCAGATCCTTTTTTTTCGGACATAACGTTCCTATAGATCTTGGGCGGGGCTCAATGATTAAACGGTGTCCGCGCGTGAAGTCAACACTTTGTCAATCAAACCATAAGCAACCGCATCTGGCGCAGACATAAAGTTGTCTCGTTCTGTATCGATCTCGATTCGCTCGACAGACTGACCCGTATGCTCAGCCAACATCTGGTTTAAACGCGAACGCAAGTCAAGAATCTCACGGGCCTGAATCTGTATATCAGAGGCTTGGCCTTGTGCACCACCCGAAGGCTGATGGATCATGATGCGTGAATTGGGCAAAGAGAAACGCTTGCCCTTTTGGCCCGCCGCAAGTAAAAAAGCACCCATGCTTGCGGCCAAGCCTGTACAAAGCGTGGAAACCTCTGGCTTGATAAAACGCATCGTGTCATAAATGGCCATGCCCGCATAAACCGATCCGCCGGGAGAGTTGATATAGAGCGCGACATCCTTGTCTGGATTCTCTGACTCTAAAAACAACAATTGCGCTACGACAAGATTGGCAGATTGGTCATTGACCGGACCGACTAAAAAAATCACGCGTTCTTTGAGAAGACGTGAATAAATGTCGTAGGAACGCTCACCACGGCCCGATTGCTCAACCACCATCGGTATGTAACCAAGCCCAGTGGGAGTCACTGAAGAGCCGCCGTGCATGGATGCATAGAAATCGGTAAAACGTTGCATTTAGGTTGTTCCCATGACTTGATCAAATGGAACCTGCTCATCTTCGACCTGAGCCTGAGCCAGTGCATGTTGGACAACGTTGTCCTCAAGCACGATACCCTCAACTTCAGAGCGACGAGCACGGTCTGATAGATAATAGCTCACAACTTCAGCGGGCTTTTCGTAATTGGCGGCAAATTCTTCGATGCGCGCACGCACTTGCTCTGGCTTGGCCTGAAGCTGCGCTTTTTGAACGAGTTCAGAAACCAAAAGTCCCAGGCGAACACGACGCTCGGCTTCGGCTGTAAACGCATCTGCGGGGATAGGCATTTTGTCAGCATTCGGGACACCACGCTGAGTAAGCTCTGCACGCGCAGCTTGCACGCGGGATTCGCACTCACTTTCAACGAGTGATTTTGGAACCTCAAACGTAGCTGCACCAATTAATGCGTCCATTACGCTATTTTTAGTGCGCGCAAGTGTACGGGCTTTGACTTCACGCTCAATATTGCCACGGATATCCGCGAGTAGTTTTTCAACATCTCCTTCGGGCTGGCCGAGAGACTTGGCAAACTCTGCATCGATGACGGGCAAAACAGGCTCAGCCACTTCCTTGACTGTAATAGTGAACTCTGCCGTTTTACCTGCAACGTCTTTACCACCGTAATCAGCAGGAAATGCGAGGGGAAATACCTTGGATTCACCGACTTTCAGACCGCGAACAGCGACTTCAAATTCGGGCAACATGCGTCCCTGACCGAGCACAAAGGGGAAATCATCGGCTTTACCGCCGTCGAAAGGCACTCCGTCGATCGTTCCAACGAAGTCCAAGGTGACGCGGTCCTCATCCGCCGCGGCGCGACCATCACGTGCGGCATACTCAGCACGCTGTTTACGCAGAATATCAACCGTGCTCTGAACCTCAGCATCGCCAACAGTCGTCACGGCACGCTTGATTTTGAGAGTCGTCAAATCAGGCAGTGTGACTTCGGGATACACCTCGAAAACGGCATAAAACGCCAAGCTACCCTCGGGCGTGCCTTCCGTTTTGGCTTCGAGCTTGGGGGAGCCAGCGATGCGCAGGCCCGAGGCCTCGACCGCTTGTTCAAAAGCCTGACCGACCTTGTTATTGATCGCATCGTAACGAATGCCGGAAGCATGCGTACGCTCAAGCATCGCCATAGGCACCTTTCCAGGACGGAAACCAGGGGCTTTGGCTGTCCGGGAGACGCGTTTGAGCTCAGACTGAACAGCTTTTTCTACATCGGCCAACAAGACCGAGATTTCGATGCGGCGCTCGAGGCCGGCGAGGGTTTCAACCACAGGTTGCATGAAAATCTACCAAACAAAGAGGACGGAAAGCGCAGCAAACAGCCCACGCCGAATCAAAGAACAGTGTTGGTGCGAAGGGCGGGACTCGAACCCGCACACCTGTTACGGCGTCAGGACCTAAACCTGGTGCGTCTACCAATTTCGCCACCTTCGCAATAGCCAAGCATTGTAGCGCACACTAAGCGTGTTTTCCGCCCCACCCTGCCAGCCAACTGGTTAAAATGGGGGAATGAATCCTCGCCTCGATACTTTACAGCCCTATCCGTTTGAGAAACTCCGTGCCTTGTTGGCACAATCAAACCCTGCCGCCTCGGGCTTGCGGCCTATTAATCTGTCCATTGGTGAGCCCAAACACCCGGCTCCCGAATGCGTAAAGTCCGCAATCATTGGGGGGTTGGACGGTTTATCCGTTTATCCGCCCACCAAAGGCGATCCAAAACTTCGCCAAGCCATCAGCCAATGGATAGGCAAACGCTACGGTATTCCTTGTCCGGATCCCGAAACACAGATATTGCCCGCTCTAGGCTCACGCGAAGCACTTTTTGCATTTGGTCAGGTTGTCTTAGATAGCTCCAAAGACGGATTGGTTGTTTGCCCAAATCCTTTTTATCAAATTTATGAAGGTGCAGCGCTATTGGGGGGCGCGACCCCCTACTACGTCAACTCAGATCCCGCCAAAAACTTTCGTTGCGATTGGACCACGGTCCCGGCTAGCGTTTGGGCACGTACACAACTGCTTTTTGTCTGTTCGCCAGGCAACCCTGCCGGCAACGTCATGCCCTTAGCCGATTGGAAAGTATTGTTTGATCTCTCCGACCAGTATGGTTTTGTGATTGCTTCCGACGAATGCTATTCGGAGATTTATCTCGAAGAAAACAATCCCCCTTTAGGTGGGATGCAGGCCGCACATCAACTCGGCCGAACGGATTTTCGTCATTTAATCAGCTTTTCGAGCCTGTCCAAGCGTTCAAACGTACCCGGCATGCGTTCCGGTTTCGTCGCGGGCGATGCAAATTTGATCGCAAAATTCTTGCTGTACCGTACTTACCACGGCAGTGCCCTTTCTCCCGTCGTATCCACTGCGAGCATTGCCGCGTGGAATGACGAAGCGCACGTCATTCAAAACCGTGAACAATACCGGGCAAAATTTGACGCAGTATTGCCGATTCTCAAACCCGTTTTAGAGGTCGAGCGTCCGGATGCCTCTTTTTATCTTTGGGCGGGCACGCCAGGCCCTGATGATATCTTTGTTCGAGATCTCCTCACGCACACCAATGTAACCTTGCTGCCTGGCAGCTACGTTGGACGCACGGTCAAAGGTGTCAACCCCGGACTGAACCGCATCCGAATCGCCCTTGTTGCACCTATTGAGGACTGCGTCGAAGGTGCGCAACGTATCGCAGACTTTGTCCGTCAGCATTACACAATTATCAAACGCTAGTCACATTATTCAACACACGTATTCATTTCTTTTTTGATTTCTAAATAGGGCTCACATGACACTCGATCTTCAAACCACCATTGAACAAGGCTGGGAAAACCGCGCGAATCTCTCCCCCTCTGCCGCTGATTCAGGCGTTCGCGAAGCCGTCGAACACACCATCGATGCTTTAGACACAGGGCATTTACGCGTCGCTGAAAAGATCAACGGAAAATGGGTCGTTCATCAATGGATTAAAAAAGCGGTCTTGCTCTCCTTCCGTTTATATGACAATGCCATCATGGGCCAAGCACCCATGCAGTTTTATGACAAAGTCCCTCTCAAATTTGCAGAATTTGACGAAGCCGCCTTTAAGACAGGTGGTTACAGAGTGGTACCTCCTGCTGTAGCCCGCCGTGGGGCCTTTATCGGTCGCAATGTTGTGTTGATGCCCTCTTATGTCAATATCGGCGCATATGTCGATGAAGGCAGTATGGTCGACACCTGGGCGACGGTAGGCTCCTGCGCGCAGATCGGTAAAAATGTTCACTTGTCTGGTGGTGTAGGGATTGGTGGCGTACTCGAGCCCCTCCAAGCCAACCCCACCATTATTGAGGACAATTGCTTTATCGGTGCGCGTTCCGAAGTTGTTGAAGGCGTCATCGTCGAAGAAAATTCCGTTCTGGCCATGGGCGTATTTCTTTCACAAAGCACACGTATTTATGATCGTGAAACCAAAGAAATTCACTACGGGCGCGTCCCGTCTGGCTCTGTGGTCGTACCCGGATCTCTCCCCTCCGCAGATGGCTCGCACAGCTTGAACTGCGCCATTATCGTCAAGCGCGTCGATGCTCAGACGCGTGCAAAAACAAGCATCAACGATTTGTTGAGAGCCTAATGACCCAATTAACAGACGTTTCACGCGAAGCGTTACTCAGCGTACGAGATTTAATTCGCTACGCAGTGTCGCGCTTTAATGAGCATAAGCTTTTCTTTGGCCATGGCTCGGATAACGCTTGGGACGAAGCTGTTTATTTGGTTTTACATGCACTGCACTTACCCCCCGATCAACTCGAACCCTTCATGGACGCACGCGTTCTTCAGTCTGAACGTGAAAAGGCCCTGAGCTTGATAGACTTGCGTTGTGAGCACCGATTACCCGCACCTTATTTGACGCATGAGGCATGGTTGCAAGGCTATGCCTTTCATGTGGATCAAAGGGTCATCGTGCCACGCTCACCGATCGCCGAATTACTGATGAATCAGCTGAGTCCTTGGATCGCTGATCCTTACGAAGTCACGGGCATTCTTGATTTGTGTACCGGTTCAGGCTGCTTAGCGATTATCGCCGCGCATCAGTTTCCTGAAGCGTTTGTCGATGCAACGGATATTTCAAAAGATGCACTCGATGTCGCCCTCATCAATGTAGCGCAACACAAAATGAAAGATCGCCTCAATCTGCACCATGGCAGTCTTTACGATCCACTCCCCGTCTCGGCGCAATACGATCTGATTATTAGCAACCCGCCCTATGTCAACGCTGCATCGATGCAAAACCTGCCTCCAGAATATCGCCATGAGCCGTCCTTAGCGCTCGCGGGTGGAGATGACGGTATGGACGTAGTGAGAACGATTATTGAACAGGCACCCGCGCACTTGCGTGACGATGGTCTATTAGTCATTGAAATCGGTCATGAACGGACTTTTTTCGAACGGGCATTTCCTGAGCTTGAGCCCGTCTGGCTTGATACCGCTGAGGCTTCAGATCAAATTCTTCTCCTTACCAAAGAGCAATTAACACCGTGATTCGTGCGTCTGGCTTGACGGTTCGTCGTGGCACCAAAGTATTACTCGATCAAACTGAGTTCGTTGTACATCCTGGCGAGCGTGGTGGTTTCGTTGGTAAAAATGGTGCTGGAAAATCGACTCTATTTGCACTTCTTCAACACGAAATCGATGCTGACGCTGGAACACTAGAGGTTCCGCAAGGCTGGCGCATGGCGAGTGTTAAACAAGAAATTGCCTCAAGCGACAACAGTGCACGTGACTTTGTGATCGACGGTGATACACATTTGCGCGAACTTCAACGTGAACGCAATACCCTTTCATCAGACCTTGAAAAAAATCCAGCTCAAGCAGAAATTCTTGGTGGCCGGATCGCAGAAATCGAAGCCGAACTCATCGAGGTTGGTGCATGGACCTCAGCCTCACGTGCGGAACAACTGCTGGCAGGCTTAGGATTTACACCCGCACAGTGGGACCATCCGGTGAACAGTTTTTCTGGCGGCTGGCGAATGAGACTCGCACTGGCCAGAGCCTTGATGGCTCCTTCTGAGTTGCTATTGCTGGACGAGCCGACCAATCACTTAGACCTTGATGCCATGCTTTGGTTAGAACGTTGGTTAGGTGCCTACGCAGGCACTGTCTTGCTGATTTCGCACGACACTGAGTTTTTGGATTCTGTCGCGCAAACGATTCTTCACTTTGACCAAGGCAAACTCAATCGCTACAAAGGCGGTTATCAAGACTTTATTATTCAGCGGTCAGAACGCCTTCGTCAAACCAAGATCGCTTGGGAACGCCAAACAAGAGAGACCGCGAGGCTGCAAGGATTTATTGATCGTTTCAAAGCCAAAGCTTCAAAGGCCAAACAAGCTCAAAGTCGTGTCAAAGCATTGGCGCGCATGGAGTTGCTCGCTCCCATTCATGCTGAATCTGGGATTGACATCCGCATTCCCTCACCTGAAGAAATGCCCGATCCTCTTTTAGTTTTAGAGGATATGCAGGCCGGCTATACCAACGAGCAAGGCAACGTCATTCCTATTTTGAGTAAAGTGCGTTTGATGGTTCGGGGCGGAGATCGGATCGGCATCTTAGGTGTCAATGGTGCTGGTAAAAGTACGCTTGTCAAAACACTCGCTGGAGAGCTTGAGGTTCAAGCTGGAAGTCGCACAGCATCTCGTGGGCTAGAGGTTGGATACTTCGCTCAACATCAGCTTGATATGCTGGACCTCGATAGCAGTCCTTTGCAACACCTTGCGCGTCTTGCCCCTCAAACCCGTGAACAAGAATTGCGTAACTATCTTGGAGGTTTTGGTTTCGGCGGAGACCGCGTGATGGACAAGGTTGAGCCAATGTCTGGGGGTGAAAAAGCAAGACTTGCGCTCTCACTCATTGTTTGGCAAAAACCTAATCTTTTGCTGCTTGATGAACCAAGTAACCACTTAGACGTAGAAACACGCGAAGCGTTAACAACGGCCCTAGCTGAATTCGGAGGCAGCATGTTGTTGGTATCCCATGACCGACACCTGCTGCGTACGACCGTCGATCGCTTTTGGATTGTCGCTGATGGTGGCGTGCAAGAATTTGACGGCGACCTCGAAGACTATCGAGATTGGTTGGCTCAACATCAGTCCAATGCGCGCAAACAAGAGAGCGCAGGGAAACAGCCTACTGGCTCGGATGCACTGGCTCCATCATCCAACGCAACAATAGGCTCAGAGCTTAACAATACGGATCGTAAACAACAAAAGCGTGATGAAGCCCAAGAGCGTCAACGCACAGCAGTATTACGAAAACCCATCGAAGCCAAGCTTGTAAAAATTGAGAAAGAGCTCGAGTCCGCTCAAAGCAAGCTGAAAGCACTGGATGCCTTAATTGCGGATGCAGATCTGTATTCAGAATCAAGGCGTCAAGAACGTGTGAAGACGCTTGCTCAGCACGGAGAGCTCACCAAAAAACATGTGGAGCTTGAGGAAACATGGCTTGAATTACAGAGTGAACTAGAATCGATCACTACGCATACAACCGATGGGCAAACGACGCTCTAACTCTGAATGATTTCAAGTTTGGCTATGCCAAGTGCCAGAGTTTTTGCGCCTACATCACGAAATTGGATCTGTGCCTGTGCGTCCAAACCGCTACCAGACAAACCAAAAATTGTCCCCTCGCCAAAACGACCATGACGTACACCTTGGCCAACGCGAAAGTGCTGGCTGCCGACGGTTACTCCTGAAGTCGAGCCTTGATTGACCGAAGCAACAGCTAGCGCCTTACCTAGCCTTGCATACGGGTCAAAACCCGAACCACCGGACTTCCAGCGAGGCTCGGAGTCAGAAAGACCCTGCTTTGGGGTCAACCACTTTAAGTGCTCCTCGGGCACCTCAGATAAAAACCGCGAGCGCATTGCGTAGCGTGTCTGTCCGTGGAGCATACGGCTTTGAGCAAGGCTAAAGTAAAGTCTCTCACGAGCACGGGTGATCGCGACATACATCAGACGACGCTCTTCTTCGAGGCCCGCTTGTTCGAGAATACTGTTCTCATGTGGAAAAAGACCTTCTTCGATGCCAGTAATAAACACAGCATCAAACTCTAAACCTTTGGCTGCATGCACTGTCATCAGTTGAACCGCATCTTGCCCTGCTTGCGCTTGATTGTCGCCAGCCTCAAGCGCGGCGTGGGACAGAAATGCCATGAGTGGAGAGAGACCGTCAAAGCCCTCTTGCATGGCATCTTGCGCACCCACCGTCTGCACGACCTCGCCTGCGGGCAGCCCCCCCATGTCAGACTCCGCGACAAAAGCCGCAGCCGCAGTAATGAGCTCACGTAGGTTTTCGATTCGATCAGCCCCTTCACGATCTAGCTGGTAGTGTCCGATCAAACCACTATGCTCAATCACGTGTTCCACGAGTTCGGGTAAAGGCAAACTGCGCGTCTCTTGCTCCATTCGCTGGATAAAGAGAGAAAACTGAGCAAGATTAGAGCCTCCCTTGCCGGGTACTCTTGCGACTGCCGCACTCAAGCTCGTATCGTAGGCTTTAGACTGGTCACCTAAAAGCTCAAGCGTGCGTGCCCCAATACCTCGGGGGGGGAAGTTGACAACACGCATCCAGGATGTATCGTCATCCAGGTTTGCCATCAGACGTAAATAAGCTAATGCGTGTTTAATTTCTTGGCGCTCAAAAAACCGCAACCCACCGTATACCTTGTAAGGCACGCCCGATGAGAATAAAGCATGTTCAATCACCCGGGATTGCGCATTACTGCGATACAAAATTGCGATTTGACTTCGGTCACGGCCGTCAGAAATTAAGCCTCGGACTTCTTCGACCAACCACTGCGCTTCGAGAAGGTCAGTAGGTTGTTCCACAACACGTATTTGCTCACCCTCACCTTGCTCGGTCCAGAGGTTTTTACCAAGACGACCCGTATTGTGACTGATCAGCGCATTCGCCGAGTCAAGAATATGACCAAAAGAGCGATAGTTTTGTTCTAGGCGGATGACCGTACCATGGGCGTAATCACGCTCAAAGTCCGCCATATTGCCAACATTGGCACCTCGAAAAGCGTAGATGGATTGATCGTCATCGCCGACGGCGAACAGATGTGCCCCCCCACCAGCGAGTAGCGTAAGCCATTTGTATTGAAGTGTATTGGTGTCCTGAAACTCATCGACCAAGATATGTTTGAAACGTCGCTGATAATGCTCACGAATCGGTGCATGTCTCGACAGCAACTCATAGGCCCGTAAGAGCAGTTCTGGAAAATCGACAACCCCCTCCCGCTGGCACTGCGCTTCATACAAGGTATAAATCTCAATCAAGCGTCTACGGAAACTATCGTAAGCCTCAACATCCCCCGGTCGCTGTCCATCCTCTTTGGCCCCATTGATAAAACGCTGCACATCCCGGGGTGGATACTTGTCATCATCCACACCGTTCGCTTTGAGGAGTCTTTTGATGGCGGCGAGTTGATCGGCCGTATCCAAGATCTGAAAGGACTGCGGTAAACCGGCATCCCGATGATGCGCGCGCAACATCCGATTGCAGAGTCCGTGAAAGGTGCCAATCCAAAGTCCGCGCGTATCAATCGGCAAGATTGCCGAAACACGCGCCACCATTTCACGGGCAGCTTTGTTCGTAAAAGTGACGGCCAAAAGACCGAGAGGACTGACCTGGCTTGTTTGAATAAGCCAAGCCATACGGGTGGTCAACACCCGGGTTTTACCGCTGCCCGCTCCTGCCAACACCAGTGCGTGTTGAGCAGGTAAAGTCACTGCATTGCGCTGTGGGTCGTTAAGCTTGTCGATCATGCCGCATAGCGGCGTAAACGCAAAGCGAACTCCTCAAGGCTTGCGATACCACTTTGTTGAGCACGCTGACACCAGGCTTGCAGATCATGCAAAAGTTGTTCACTAGAAGCCGTTGAGCTGTCCCAAAGTTTGACAAGATCATGACGCATTAGAACCATCGTGGACAAAGAGTCATTGAGTGAAAGTGCTTGTTCAATACGGGCACGCTCGGCAGGCGCTAAGTTTTCCTCACCGCGACCCAGCCAGTGCGTTGCAGCAGTCAAAGCATCTGCCTTGGTGTCTGATTTTGAAGCCTTTAAGCGAATCAACTCTTCTTTGCAGGCAGATTTCATAATACCGGTGTATCTTGCCAAAATCTCATAGCGGTGGGCGATCACGCCTTGCAAGGTGCGCTGATCCACACCGGCCTTTCCCGTGGATTCAAGACGTAATTTAGGAGCGACTTTTTTGATCTTGACTAACCCAAGACCTTTTAAACCCAGGATATAAATCCACCCAATATCTAATTCGTACCATTTATTCGAAAACTTAGCTGAGGTCCCGTATGCATGGTGGTTATTGTGAAGCTCTTCGCCGCCGATCAGAATACCAATAGGAAAGACATTGGTGCTAGTGTCG
>CAMBLP010000003.1 GCA_945868195.1 Bordetella parapertussis | reverse complement strand
GATTTCTCGTCAGGGACAGGCGCAGCCCATCGTCATTAAGATCGTCCGTGACACGATCCGAGTGCGCAGCGTGCGCAGCAAGATGTTGCCGGACAATATCGGCTATATCCGTATTGCGCAATTCCAGGAAAAAACCGGTGTGGACTTGGCGCGCCACTTGAAAGAGCTGGGTGAAAAAGGTGCGCCACGCGGATTGATTTTAGATCTTCGCAATGATCCAGGCGGTTTGCTGACAAGCGCGATTGGTGTGTCGGCCGCCTTCCTCAAGCCCGACACCTTAGTCGTGTCAACGGATGGTCGTGCACCCGACGCTAAACAAAAGTATTTATCCAACCCCGCAGACTATGCGCGCGGTGAACGTGACTATTTGGTCGGTTTACCTGCTTGGGTCAAAACCGTCCCCATGGTGGTCTTGGTCAACGTAGGTTCTGCCTCCGCCTCTGAAATTGTCGCGGGTGCGCTGCAGGACCATAAGCGCGCCACCGTGATGGGCAATCGAACCTTTGGTAAGGGCTCGGTCCAAGTCATACTGCCGATTTCTGACACAACGGCGATCAAGCTGACAACCTCGCGTTATTACACACCCAAAGGACGATCGATTCAGGCGACTGGCATCATGCCTGATATTGTTGTGGCCGATACGGCCGAGGGCGATTTGTTCCGTATGTCACGCGAAGCAGACCTTAAACGTCATCTGAGCAACAGCCGCAGCGGTCAACCAGAGTCTGAGAAAAAGACTAAAGAAGAGGAAGCGCCTCTTGCTGACACAGACAAGATTTTCCAATTCGGCACGCCCGACGACTTCCAGTTGAATCAAGCGATCAACTTCATCGAAGGCAAGCCTATCCAAAAGGCGGTACCCCGCCCCAAGAAGGCGAGTGCAGAGTCATCCGGAGCTGCGGCAAAGGGCAAATGAAGGATAGCCAGCTTCTTCGTTATGCCAGACATATTTTGCTCGATGAGTTTGGCATAGAGGCCCAAGAAAAATTACTCGCAGCGCGCGTATTAGTTCTTGGTGCGGGGGGACTGGGTTCTCCCGCCGCCTTGTATCTGGCCTCCGCAGGTGTGGGCCATATTATTTTGGCTGACCACGACACGATTGAACTGAGTAACCTGCAACGTCAGATTTTGCACACAGACGCTCGCGTCGGCCGGCTCAAAGCCGAGTCTGGTCGCCAAACAATGCTGGCCCTTAATCCCGATATCGAGGTTGAGGTGCGTACAACAAGAATGGAGCTGGACAGCCTGCTCGCGGAGATTGCCACGGTCGATGTTGTCTTGGACTGTACGGACAACTTTGCGACACGGCATGCTGTAAATAAAGCATGTGTGATCCATCGAAAACCTTTGGTCTCAGGTGCTGCCATCCGTTTCGAAGGTCAAATCAGTGTGTTTGATCCTCGGGATGAGCACGCACCTTGCTATCACTGCTTATTTCCCGAAGCCGATGATGTCGAAGCGTTAAGTTGCGCGACAACGGGCGTTTTTGCGCCACTGGTCGGGATCATTGGGAGCATGCAGGCTGCCGAGGCGATTAAAGTGCTTGCAGGTGTTGGCACGACACTCAAAGGGCGTTTGTTAATGCTCGATGCCTTTGATATGCAGTGGCATAGCGTGCGCGTCAAACGTGATCCAGCCTGCCCGGTTTGTGCGGATCGAACCTAGCCGCGCTCATTTAACAGAAGTTTGAGTTGCGCGTGCATATGGGTTGAGGGGGCTGCTTGCCAAGCACTTTGTGCAAAGCGTAACCAACTACCCAAGACAAGATGCGTGAGAGCCGCAGACAGTGGAGTGATTTCGGTTGTGGGGTTGATTTCACCGCTTGTGAGAGCCTGGCGCAGCGACTGTTTGAACGCGGCATCAATACGGTCTGTAATCTGGCTGACGCGTCCTTGTAGTCGTTCGTCCTCGGTCACGAGTGCATCGCCACACAAGACCCGAGTCATCCCTTTGTTGCGCTCAGAGAACGTCATTAACATAACGGCGATTTTGCGCGCTTGCTCGATACCTTTTGGTTCGGTGGCGACGATTTGATTGACGAGCGTAAAGATGGTCGTTTCAATAAATTCGAAGAGGCCCTCGAACATTTGTGCTTTGCTAGCAAAGTGTCGATATAGCGCAGCCTCGGAGAGTTGCATTTTGGCGGCGAGCGCCGCGGTAGTGATCCGCGCCGCACGCGGTTGCTCTAGCATCTCTGCGAGTGTTTGCAGAATCTGGTGTTTGCGTTCGCCCGTTTTGACCGACATACACTCAAGTCCAGAATTAGCCGTTAAGGAGGATGAAGCATTGAGTAAGCATTAAGTCACACTCCTTGGAGAGTGCGCTTTTGCAGCAATAAATCACCTACGCAGTTTACCCGTAAGTCTACGTAATTGGGACGTCCTCGCTTGCCTTTCGCAAAGGGTGTTCCTGGGTGAAAGACATGGACTGTGCGCAAGCCCGCGTGTCTCGCGCCGCGCAGGTTGGCAGTCGTGTCCTCGACAAGCACGGCCCGTCTTGGATGGATGCCTTCGTGAGCGAGGATGTGACGCATCAGAGTCACGGAAGGTTTTGGCTTGTAGTGCCCGTGCAGACGCATTTGCTCGATCCCCCAAAAACCATCGAAGCAGCGCAGGATGTTGAGATGTTTCATGACAGCACGGGCGTAATGCAGTGGCGCATTGGTGACAAGAATTTTACGACCAGGCAGGCGACGCAGCTTGTGCGCTAAACCGCGTTCAGCTCGAATCAAGGGGCCGACATCGAAATTGTGGCTACGATGCAAAAACTGATGGGCATCGACACCATGATGACGCACCAAACCGATTAGGGTGGCCCCGTAGCGTTTCCAATAGCTTGTCCGCAGGTGAGTGGCGGTCGCTTCATCGACCTCCAAACTCTCCATGACGGCTGCGGTCATGCCAAGATTAATTTCTCGAAATATCTTGTAAGAAGTGTCGTGCAAGGTGTTGTCGAGATCGAAAAGCCACACGCGTTTGCGGGCTTTGGAAATCTCAACTTTGCG
Source organism: Bordetella parapertussis (assembly GCA_945868195.1). Taxonomy (GTDB): domain Bacteria; phylum Pseudomonadota; class Gammaproteobacteria; order Burkholderiales; family Burkholderiaceae_B; genus Zwartia. The sequence continues at coordinate 33,701 of CAMBLP010000003.1, read as the reverse complement.
CGCAGGGCTATGCACGCGGGCTCGCCGCGTGCGGATCGGGGCATGGGGTGCGAACCGCTTGGGAATCACTCTGAGGTGATCATGGTGCCCACGCCCCGATCCGTCAGGATTTCGAGCAGCAGGCAATGCGGAACGCGACCATCGACGACGTGCACAGATTTCACACCATTACGTGCGGCATCCAGGGCGGAGGAGATCTTGGGGAGCATACCGCCAGAGATGGTACCGTCGGCAAAGAGTGCGTCGATCGTCAGTGCCGATAGGCTGCGCAGCAATTGACCATCTTTGTTGAGCACGCCGGGCGTGTTGGTCATCATGAGCAGCTTTTCGGCACCCAGCACCTCTGCCATTTTGCCAGCGACGATGTCAGCGTTGATGTTGTAGGCGAGACCGTCTTCGCCGTAGCCAATCGGAGAAATTACGGGGATGAACTGATCGTCCTGCAAGGCCTTGACAACCGCGGGTTCGACGTGGGCGATGTCGCCCACAAAACCGATATCGATCGGGTGGGCGGGATCGTCCTTGTTAGGCATCATTTTTTTGCGTGCCTGAATCAGGCAGCCGTCTTTGCCAGTGAGGCCGACGGCTTTCCCGCCCGCTTCATTGATCATCAACACAATGTCTTGTTGCACTTGTCCGCCGAGCACCCACTCTACGACTTCCATGGTTTCGGCGTCTGTGACGCGCATGCCTTGGATAAAGGTGCCTTGTTTGCCGATTCTGCGGAGGGCTTCATCGATTTGGGGGCCGCCGCCGTGAACGACAATGGGATTGAGTCCGATGAGTTTGAGCAAAACGACGTCGTGTGCGAAGCTGCGCTGGAGAACTTCTTCGGTCATTGCATTGCCACCGTATTTGATGACGATGGTTTTGCCATGGAAGCGTTTGATGTAGGGCAAGCTCTCAGAGAGCACTTTCGCAACGACTTCGGGAGGCATAGAGGCAGAGGGAGGCTGGCTATTCATTTGGCTGAGGCATCAGGGTGGACAAGCAGTGAAAGAGATGAATTTTTTATGAGACGAGCTTAGCCCGCGAGTGCTTTTTCAATCGATTTGCGTAATTCGGTTTTGTCGTACAAGCCCAAATAACGCTTGATGATATTGCCATTTTTATCGATTAGGAACGCCATCGGGGTAAGTTTGACATCACCAAAGGCTTTTGCGACGGTGCCCTGTGTATCCAGCGCAACAGTAAAGGGTAGTTTGCGTGTTTCGACGAACTTTTGGACAAAGTTGATGGGATCGTATTCCATGGCCACGGCGATGAGATCAAAGCCTTGAGCATGATACTTGTTGTAGTTTTCAATATTGTCGGGCATCTGTGCCACGCAGCTGACACAGTTGGTCGCCCAAAACTTGACCAACACAACCTTACCGCGCAACTCAGGGAGAGCGATTTTCTGGCCCGAGAGCGAGGTTAATGACACGTCTGGCGCAGGGGTCGCGCGGGTACTGACGAACCAAGTCGTCAGGCCTCCTACAACAACCAAAAGAATCAAGGCAACGATTTTTTTCATTGGATCGGCATTGCCTGGACACCGCCGGCAGGCGGGGCATCCCCACCCATTGCACCCGAGCCACTGACAGGCGTTTCGCCTATTGGCGTGGTGGGCTTGGTGTTATTGCTCCCTATACGCGCTGCGTCATCCAAGCGTTTTGCCTCCTCGGGCGTGACGATCTGAAAGAGTTTTTCGACACGCTTGACACCGCTGACCTTGGCCGCAGCGGCTGCTGCCATATCGCCTTCGCGTTGGGTCACTAGACCCATCAGATACACCACGCCGCGATCTGTTGTAACCACGATGGTGCGCGAAGGAATGTCTTTGGTGGTCGCCAAGATTGTCATGACCTTAGAGGTAATCCAGATGTCGTTACTCACAACACCAAAGGAGGCCAATTGTTTGACGGTAGCAATCTGGTTAGAGACGGATTTAACGCCTTCGACTTTTCGTGCCATCTCTGCCGCACGGTCTTTAAACTCCCTACTGATCGTGTCGCCCGTGAGTAAAACGACGCCATCATAGGAGGTGACCGTTGCGCGAACCGCATCGCCGAAGCTTTCGCGGAACTGACCGCCGATCTTGAGTTCGATGGATTTGTCATCGACTTGTTCGCCTAAGCTGCGTCGATCGACCACGACTAAGCCGGTTGTTGCAGCGGCTCCACCAATCAGTAAGGGCACGCATGCGGTAAGCGTCGATCCCGCGCCAATCAGGGCGGCGCATATGATCAAAGGACGAATGAATTGTCTTTCAAGGCTCATGCGGGATCTCCAAGTAATAAATGATCTATGCCATCGCACAGGATGTGCAAAAGAAGGATGTGAACTTCCTGGATGCGCATGGTGCGGTCATGCGCCACACACAGGTGGATATCGTTGTCGAGCAAAAGGTCTTTGATCTGACCGCCGCCTTTGCCAGTGAGGGCGATGACACGCATTTCACGCTCATGGGCGGCTGCAATGGCAAGCTTGACGTTCGCTGAATTTCCGCTAGTGGAAATCGCGACAAGCACGTCGCCAGGTTGACCAAGTGCACTGATCTGGCGTGAGAAAATCTGATCAAAACCGTAATCATTACCCACAGCCGTCATGATCGAGGTATCGGTGTTAAGCGCGACTCCAGCCAGAGGTAAACGTTCACGTTCGAAACGTCCGACGAGTTCGGCAATAAAGTGTTGCGCATCAGCCGCAGAGCCGCCATTGCCACACGCTAAAATTTTTGAATTGCTGGTCACGCAGCCAAAGCACAAGTCTATTGCCTGCGAGAGGGGGGCGACGAGCACATCCATGCTGCGTCGTGTCGCGGCGATGTTGTCCTCGAAATGGGCGGCAAGGTGGTTGGCAAGGTCCATGGCGATGATCTGAAGTATAGAAACTTTATTATCTCACTTATCTTGGGTTAAGCGCAGGGCGTCGCGGTGCCAGGTCAGGTTGTCTTGGTCGAAGGTGGCAAGATCGATTCGGCACTGCGGCATCTTGCCCCCAAAGGCTTCCCGCACAAGCTTGGGTAGCCACCAATCAATGGTTTTGAGCAATCTTTGCTGCTTGACGCGAGTGATGCTCGCGGTCGCTCCCCCGAACAGGCGGTTGCGTCGATAGCGTACTTCGACGAAAACCAGGATTTCACCCTCTTTGACGACCAGATCGAGTTCACCGAGAGGGCAGCGGAGTTGATAACCAAGCAAGGCGCAACCTGCCTGCTGTAAAACTTCCCAAGCCCGCCGTTCATAGAGGTCCCCAAGGCGTTGAGTGTTGCTGCGGACCATGTTGCGGGTCGAGCGTTTTTTGTCCGAAGCGCGTCTGTTGGACTCACGGCGGCGCTGTTTGCGTCGTCTTGCGAGAATCGCGCGCTTTTGCGCAGCCTCGGCGAGGATGAAAAGAGTCAAATCTGGCGTGGGCGTTTGGGTCATAGGAGGCGCTTGTGCGTGACGCAGAGTGGTTGGGCGGTCTACACTGACACAATGAATGAACCTCGCCTATCCGCAATGACCGAACATGCACATTCCGACTCACCGCCAGACGCCTGGGGACGGTTGAGTGAGCGTATGGAGGGACAGCAATGGCCGACGCACGCCCTGTATGTCGTCGCGACACCGATTGGAAACTTAGGTGACTTGAGTTTGCGTGCTTGGCATGCCCTGAGCCGGGCAGATGTGATTGCCGCCGAAGACACCCGAGCGAGCCGGAACTTGCTCGAGGCTTGGGGAATCAATACGCCCTTGATTGCTGCACACCGTCATAACGAAATGAGCGTTGCGGCTGAAATCGTCGGGCGCATTCAGTCCGGGCAGCGTGTGGCCCTGGTCTCCGATGCGGGCTCCCCCGCGGTGAGTGATCCGGGTAGCCTGGTGGTGCAGGCCGTTCGGGAGGCGGGTTTGCGGGTGATTCCTTTACCCGGTGCAAGCGCCTTGATCACGGCGTTGATGGGCGCGGGCGTGACGACGGACGCTTCGCCGGGATTTGTATTCGCAGGATTTGCTCCGACCAAGTCTGCTGCGAGGCAGCGTTGGTTTAGGCAATGGACACAGCTGACGGCAGCAACTGTATTTTATGAGGCGCCGCATCGGATTGTCGCTAGCGCGACAGATGCGGTGGCAGTGGTTGGTCCGACACGCAAGGTGACGTTTGCCCGCGAGCTGACTAAGCGTTTCGAGGAAATTGCGACGATGCCAATTGCGCAAGCGGCGCAGTGGCTCGCAGCGGATCCGCATCGCGAGCAAGGAGAGTATGTTGTCATTATTCATCCTCCTGTTGTCGTGCGGTCAGAGGAGCTCGAACTAGAAGAGAGTGCCTCGATTGATGCGTGGCTTGATGCACTGCTGGAGTCGATGTCCGTGCGCGACGTTGCCCGTGTGGCAGCCAAGGCGACCGGTCAGCCGCGAGATGCCTTGTATGCCCGGGCAATCGCGCTTAAAGCGAAACGCGAAGAGACTTAAGAGTCGTTTGTTTGAAAGTAGGAGGTCGCTCAGTTCGATGCATGGCTAAGGTTTACGCGCCCGCCAGTTGCGAATTTCCTCGGGCATGATCCGCTCGACGATCACCTCAGCACTGCCGGTGGCTATCACACCGAGTTGATAGGCTGCTACATAGGATAAATCAATCACTCTGCCCCGAAGGAAAGGTCCTCGGTCGTTGACCCGCAGCACGATGGTTTTGCCGGTCGACACGCGCGTGACTCGCACATAACTGGGGATCGGGAGCGTGGGATGCGCAGCGGTCATCGCGTACATATCATAGCGCTCACCGTTCGAGGTCGGTTTGCCATGAAACTTTCTGCCGTACCATGAGGCGCGTCCTTGAACGCGATAAGGACGTCCGCTTGTATCAGGTGTAAAGCTTTGTCCAAGCACGGTATAGGGTCGATTTGGACCCCGTGCGAGCGGCTCGATTTTGGGTACGGCATTTGGCACGCGATCCAGATTGGCGGGTGGATTGGCACCGGGCCCATCGTCTTTGTAATAGCCGCCTTTGCGTGAGCTCGAGCCACAGGCTGCGAGGAGTCCACATAAAGCGCAGATACTTAATAGTCGCAGCAGTCGAGACGTGCCGCTTTTCATCCGGAGATCTCGGGTTGATGACGATGGCGCACGAGCAATTGTTGTTCGGCAAAGCGTTCGGCGAGTGTTTCGACCACGTACACGGAGCGATGTTTACCACCGGTGCAGCCGATGGCGACTGTTAGGTAGCTGCGTGTGTCTTCGGTGTAACGCGGTAACCATTTGCGAATAAAGCTCTCGATGTCGCTGACCATCAGCCCGACGTCCGCGAAACTTTTGAGCCAGTTCGCGACAGGTTGATCTCGACCGGTGAGGGGACGCAGCGCGGGATCATAGTGAGGATTTGGCAGGCATCGCACGTCAAACACCAAGTCGGCGTCTCTGGGGACGCCCTCTTTAAACGCAAAGGATTCAAAGGTAATGAGTAGTGGTTTGCGGTCGGCTTGAATCAGGTCGCGAATCCAGGCGCGCAGTTGCCCCGGCATCAGTCCCGAGGTGTCGATGACATGGCCTAAGTTGCGCAGGTCACTGAGTTGATCGCGCTCTAGCTGAATACATTCTTCAAGCGTAGTGTTCAGCCCTTTTTGGGTCTGTCGCTCTGCGAGGGGATGACGACGACGCGACTCTGAGTAGCGATGCACCAGAGTTTCATTATCTGCATCTAGAAAAATCAATTTGAATTCAGTGTTTGCTGTTTTGAGCGCGCTAATGACGGCAGGCATCTCTGCAAGCTCACCAGGGGAGCGGACATCGATTGCGACGGCGATTCGATTAGACGCATCATCGCGCATCGAGGTTATAAAGTCATGCAAAAAACGCAGAGGAAGATTGTCGACACACACGTAGCCCGCATCTTCCAGCATGCGCAACGCCACGGATTTGCCAGAGCCGGAAATGCCAGTCAAGAGAACGACTTTGAGCGGAGGCATATTAATTTTTCCCTTGAGCGATGGCGGCCGATTGGAGTGCCATGAACTCGGCGAGCGTGTCGATGCCGCGTAGTTTGAGGATCGTATTACGTACAGCGGCCTCGACGAGCACGGCGAGGTTTCGGCCGGCTGCGACCTGAAGCATGACTTTGCGGATCGGACAACCCAGCATGTCCTGTGTCATATCTTGTAATGGAAGTCGTTCGAATTTGTCCTGCGCGGTTGCACGAACCAGATGCACAATCAGTTTGAGTTTCATTTTGCGCCGCACGGAGGTTTCACCAAAGATGGTTCGTATATTGAGCAAACCCAAACCCCGCACCTCGAGCATATTGCGCAAGAGCTCCGGACAATGGCCCTCGATGGCATGGGGTGCGGTACGAGACAACTCAACCGCATCGTCGGCGACGAGGCCGTGACCGCGAGAAATCAACTCCAATGCAAGCTCGCTTTTGCCCAGGCCAGATTCACCAGTAATGAGAACACCGAGTCCCAGCACATCCATGAAGACGCCGTGAACCGTGGTGGTCGGGGCGAGTCGACGACTGAGATAAATACGCAAGAGGTCAATCAGTTCTGCGGCATGCACCGAGGTCGATAAGAGAGGCACATGGCTATTCTCGCAGTTGAGAATAAGATCGTCCGTGGCCTGTAAGTCGTCAGCCAGCAGGATGGCAGGAACGCCTCCCGCGAGCAACTCTTCGAGATGATGCACTCGCCGACGCGTATCGAAGCGGGTGTAGTAATCCATTTCTTCGCGACCAAAGACTTGGATACGAGAGGGGTGGATCAGATTCAGGTGGCCGATCAAGTCTGCAGCGGCCATCCCGTTGTCAGGAATCAGGCGATCTGCCGCCGATTGTCCTGCCACCCATTTGAAGGAAATGTCTTCGACATTGTCATTCACAAGATCCTGCACCGTCAGCATAGCGACTCCGTAGTTAAGGAAAGAGGCCGACCGTTTTGTGGTTAAGCCTGACTGGAGGTCAGCAGCTGATGCACAAGGGTGGGATCGACCTCGGTGGCTAGGCGTGCTCGTAAAGCGGGGTCTGAGAGACGCTGAGCCACCTCTGCCAGTATATCGAGATGTTGTTGAGTTTCTGCTTCTGGAGCGATGAGAAAAAGTAATTGTTGAACAGGCACGCGGTCAGGCGCGTCAAACGTAATGGGTTGTGCCAACCTAAAAAAAGCAGCGGCGGCATGCTTGATGCCTTTGACTCTGCCATGTGGAACGGCGATGCCTCCACCGAGCGCTGTTGAGCCAAGGCGCTCTCGAGCGAATAAGCTTTCGTAAACGGCCGCGCGCTCAATTCCGTCATTGTTCTCAAACAAAAGGCTGGCCTGTTCAAAGGCGCGCTTTTTACTCGTAACGGTGAGGTCGAGCACGATGTTGCTGACAGGCAAGATACGTGACAAAAGTTTCATGCTTTTGATTATATGCTGCAGTGCAGCCAGATCAGGTTCGCTCTGTTGAGGCCTACGAAACAATCTGCCGCATTAAAAATGCCCGCCAAAGTGGCAGGCATTTTGATGCGCCTGTCGGCGCTTGCGATCTAAATTTTATGCAGTCTCGAAGATTTGTCGCTTAACGGACACATGGTGATGGTCTTGGGTACGTGACTTGTGTTGCAAGACTTTACGGTCGACTTTGTCGACGAGTAAGTCAATCGCTGCGTACAAGTTGTCCTCAGAGGCTTCGCAATGGATGTCTTTGCCTCGAATGTGAAGGGTTAATTCCGCTCGGTGCTTTAGAGGTTCGAGCGACAGAAAGACCTGTGTATCGATCACGTGATCAAAGTGGCGCACGACGCGCGACATCTTTGTGTGAATGTATGCCCGGATGGCAGGTGTGACGTCAAGATGGTGACCAGTCATGTTCAGATTCATTGCGTACTCTCCATTAAAGGGATAGAACGAAGTGCAAACACTTACAACGGTTTGACGTGCAGAGGTTTAGTGGGGCGCTCCTTTAACTAAATTGTCACATTTTTAGTTTAATGACTTGGCCAAAGAAAGCAAGGGTGTAAATGATGAATGATTGATCTAAGACAAAACTTTCCTTACATCTTGAAGTGTTCGCCCAAATAGACGCGACGCACCGAAGCGTCGTTAATGATGTCCTCGGGCTGTCCCGTCGTCAACACTTTGCCTTCGCTAATGATGTAGGCGCGATCGCAAATCCCCAGAGTTTCACGAACATTGTGGTCGGTAATCAGCACGCCGATGCCGCGGCTTTTAAGAAAGCGCACGATGCGTTGAATTTCAATCACTGCGATCGGGTCAACGCCTGCAAAAGGTTCGTCCAGCAAAATGAAGCGAGGCCGTGTGGCAAGCGCACGCGAGATTTCGACGCGCCGCCGCTCGCCACCCGAGAGGGAGAGCGCATTGCTGCGACGGATGTGGGTGATTTGTAACTCATCGAGCAAGGAATCAAGTTGCTCCTCAATTTTTTTTGAAGAGAATTTTTTGCCATCGTTATCGATTTGAAGTTCGAGCACGGCGCGAATATTTTCTTCGACGGTCAGACGTCTAAATACAGAGGCGTCTTGGGGCAGGTAGGAGAGCCCGAGGCGCGCGCGTTTGTGGATTGGCATACTGCTGATGACGGTATCGTCGATTTCAATCCGGCCTGCATCAGCGGCCACCAACCCAACAATCATATAAAAACTTGTGGTTTTTCCAGCGCCGTTGGGACCGAGTAGACCCACGACTTCACCGCTTTTAACTGAGATGGACACGTCTTGCACCACCATCCGACCGCCATAGGATTTGCGCAGACCCGTTGCGCTCAGTTGTCCGGGCGTCGAAAGGGCTTGTGAATCAAAGTTGGAGGGGGCGTGCGATGTTTGCATGGAGAAGCTTTGGTGTCTTTGGGTATTAGGGGCGAGGCGCCACAGCGGGAGGGCTGACGGGCATAAATAACTGTGTTGGATTGTCAGCTTGCGCGGCACGGCAGGCTGCAACGGCAGCTTCAGTGCGGGCTTTGGGTTGTGCGACCGAGCGCACGCGTCCGTCTGGATTAAAGGAGTCGGGACCAGAGAATGCCTGATAGACATCTGTTTTTTGGTTGTAGCGGACTTGCTGCCCACTGACTGTGTCGAAATGTTTGCCACAGATGTAGCGGGTGACCACGGCCTGACCAATTAAATCAAACGTTTCATTTTTGCCGTTGTAGTCTGCCTTGAGGCCGACACCCTCGAGGACCTCAAAGTTTTCAGGTCGAACTTGACGAATGAAGACACGCTTGCCGGGGTCAGCTGTCGCGATCCCGTACTGGTTGCCTTCGGCATCCTCGCGCATGGCCAACACGTCGGAGCTTAGTGTTAGCAGACCTCGGGTCATCACAACCTTGCCGGTAAAGGTGCTTTCTTTTTTGCTGTCGTCATAGCGCAGCGTATCAGACAAAATCATGGTGCTGGGCTCTTCGACGGGAGTGACCGGTGTCGCGCTCGTAGAATTTGCGGGCGCGGCGGCGATTTGCGCCTGAGCGGAGGCAACGGATCCAAGAAAGAGGAGCTTGCAAAGAAAGGGCAGGGCGAGTTTAAAAATCATGGATTGGCTCATTATGCAGGAGGCTCGGCGCCCTCGCGCTGGTCTTTGGGGGCGATGTCGACATCTGTTGATTTGAATACGTCCAATTGTTGCGTGGCATTGTTAAAACGCATCCCTAAACCGGACATTTTGGAACGACCGCTTGTGGCAACGGCGGGTAGGTCGGTGTAGGCGAGGTCTTTATCCACTAACAGTGTGATCTCTTCGCTGCGAAAATTGAGTGGCTGTCGTTCGGTATCGCCTAGGCGCAGCAGCACAGCGTCTCCGCGCATGATAATCCGATCGCCTTCATCGTAAATAAATGCGATTTTGGAGGTGGCGACCGTGAGTGGGTTTTCTTCTTTGAGGGCATAAGCACGCGGAGCCTGAAGCTCGTAGGATTTGTCGTCAGGAAAGTGTTCCATCAGATCGCCCTCGAGGCGATGAATGACAATCCCTTTGTCATTGGTCCGCACCAAGACGATTTTTTTTGCCCAGGTGTCGCGCTCGTGGGTCAGGCGGCTCGGGGGATCAATCTGGACCGCACGCTGAGAGTAGTCGGCCGCCCACCACGTCCCCATCACCAACAAAGTGAGGATGAAAATCGAGATGACAATGGAGGCGCGTTCTTTCATGGGGTCGGGGTTATTGAATGGTGCCAGGGCCTAGACGCCCTGGTTGAAAAAAGTGTCCGAGTCGACCTTGAGAGGCTAAGATTAAGTCGCAACATTCACGCACGGCACCTTTTCCGCCTGCTTTGCTCGCGGTCCAGTGGGCGGCCTGGGTGATATAGGCGGGTGCGTCTGGGACGCTTGCGGCAAAACCGGCGCGCTGCATGGCGGGCAAATCGATCAGATCATCGCCCATAAAGCCAGATTCTTCGAGCGAAAGGTGGTGTCGTGCTGCAAGCTGATTCAACACGGCGCCTTTGTCGCGGACGTTTTGCAGGATGTCCCCGAGTCCCAGTTCAGCGGCCCGGCGATCGACGATTGGGCCTTCGCGACCGGTTACCAGTGCGACTTTGATGCCGCTGGTTGTGAGCATCTTTAAACCATGACCGTCGAGTGCGTTAAAGCGCTTGAACATTTCACCTTGTTCACCGTACCAAAGACTACCGTCTGTCAGCACGCCATCGACATCGAACACCATCAGTTTGATTTGCGCCAGGCGCTCTCGCAGGGTGGCGGGGATACGGGCCAGCACCAGTGCTTCGGCAGGATGGGCAATGAAATGGGGTTTATTCATGGACGTTATCTCAAACAACCTTGGCGGCCATCAGGTCATGCATGTGCAGGGCGCCTACGAGTTTGCCATTTGCATCAGCGACCAGCATTTGGTTGAGGCGGTGGCGGTCCATCAGGGTGGCGGCATCGACGGCTAAAGCCTCGGCAGCAATATGTCGCGGGCTGCGTGACATGCCTTCTGTGACCAGTATATTGCGCAGGTCGCCCTTGCGCTCGATCAAGCGACGCAGGTCTCCATCGGTAAAGATGCCGACGGCACTACCATGGGCATCGAGTACGGAGGTCATGCCCATCCCTTTTCGAGAGATTTCTTCTAAGGCTTGAAATATAGTGGCGTCGGCCGTAACGGAGGGTACGGCGTCGCCACGGCGCATCACATCTGAAACACGCAGCAATAGGCGTCTGCCAAGCGCGCCTCCGGGGTGCGAACGGGCAAAATCCTCATGACCAAAACCGCGCGCTTCAAGGCAGGCCACAGCAAGCGCATCACCTAAAGCGAGGGCGGTGGTGGTGCTTGCTGTTGGGGCGAGATTGAGTGGGCAGGCTTCTTGCGCCACACTGATATCGAGGTGGACTTCGGCAAGTTTCGCGAGCTCAGATTGCGTGTTGCCCGTGATGGCGATGACCTTGACGCCTAAGCGGTGCGCCGCGGGCAAAATGGTGAGTAGTTCTTGACCGTTACCGGAATAAGACAGAGCGATGAGGAGGTCTTGCCCGCCCAGCATGCCGATGTCGCCATGGATGGCCTCGGCAGCGTGCAAGAAAAAAGACGGTGTCCCCGTGGAGGCGAAGGTCGCTGCGATTTTGCGGGCGATATGACCTGTTTTGCCCAAGCCGCACACGACCACGCGTCCGGAGCAGCCCAAGATCAGTGCGACGGCCTCTGTAAAGCTCGCGTCGAGGCGGCTTTTAAGCTCAAGAATGGCTTGAGCCTCGAGCGTGAGGGTGCGTTCGGCCGATGCCAGCGCCGCTGCGTGAGGGCTGCCAACGTCGGTCGGGTCGTCGCGTGTATAGCGCGGCGTAGTTTTAGGTGAGTGCTTAGAGGACATATCCCAAGTTTAATCGTTTCAGGTCTGATATGCGGATTTTGGGTGCAGTTGCGTTGGGGTACGCGCTGTGGCAATCTGGCGCCTCTGTGTCTCCTTCCCTGGATTTTCATGACAACACCCGTGAATATTTCATCTGCTGCAACTGCCGGGTCTCCTGCGTCGGCTCTCGCGCCTTACGCGGCTGTTTTTGGCACTCCTTTGTCGGGTGCGGCGCTCAGGGTGATGTTGTTGGGGGCCGGCGAGCTGGGTAAAGAGGTCATTTTTGCCCTTCAGCGTCTAGGGGTCGAGGTCATCGCGGTCGACCGCTATGCCGATGCTCCCGGACAACAGGTCGCGCACAGAGCCTATGTGGTGGCGATGACAGACAAAGTCGCCTTGCGCGCGGTGATTGAAAAAGAGCAGCCCCACTTAATCGTGCCTGAAATCGAGGCGATTGCCACGGATTTGTTAGTCGAGCTTGAGGCTGTCGGTATGGTGCGCGTCACGCCCACAGCCCGTGCGGCGCAACTCACCATGAACCGCGAAGGTATTCGCCGACTCGCTGCGGAAACACTCGGATTACCGACTTCGACTTATCGCTTTGCGGATTCCTTAGCGTCTTTGGCGCAGGCAACCGCCGCAGTCGGCTTTCCCTGCTTAGTCAAGCCTGTCATGTCTTCGTCTGGCAAGGGTCAGTCCGTCTTGCGCGGCCCAGAGGATATCGCGTCCGCCTGGAATATCGCCAAAGAAGGGGCCCGGGTCGAGGGCAGCCGCATTATTGTCGAGGGGTTTATCGATTTTGAATACGAAATTACGCTGCTGACCGTTCGCGCTCGAGGTCCGAACGGGCAGGTCGAGACACACTTTTGCGAACCGATCGGCCATCTGCAGGTCGGGGGAGATTATGTAGAAAGCTGGCAACCTCAACCGATGTCGCCTCGGGCGCTTGAGCGAGCGCAACAAATCGCACGCAAGGTGACAGACAATTTGGGCGGACAAGGTTTGTTTGGCGTGGAGTTGTTCGTCTCGGGTGACGAGGTTTGGTTCTCTGAGGTGAGCCCGCGCCCGCATGATACCGGCTTAGTGACCTTAGTATCGCAGGGACAGAGCGAGTTTGAACTGCATGCCCGCGCCTTGTTAGGCTTGCCCGTGGATACCGCCTTGCGCGGGCCTGCAGCGAGTAGTGTGATTTATGGCGGGATCGAAGCGAAAGCGATTCGCTACGAAGGGGTTGCCGAAGCGTTGGCCGAGCCTGGGACCGATCTGCGTTTGTTCGGCAAGCCAGAGTCCTTTATCAAGCGGCGCATGGGCGTCGCGTTGGCGACGGGCGCATCTGTAGAGCAGGCGCGCGCCAAGGCTCTGCGTGTTTCTGGCGCCATTCGTGTGAAAGCCGCTTAAACTACTTCATCTAATTTACGGCTTACCCCATGCGGAGCGCTACCTAATGATCATGCCCATCATTGCCCCCTATCAGGACTCGATGGAAGTCGTACGAGGTTTGATCCGGACGATTCCAGACTGGCCCAAACCTGGCGTGATGTTTCGTGACATCACTCCGCTGCTGCAAGACCCAAGAGCGTTTCGTGCGCTGATCGATATTTTTGTCTATCGCCACATGCGTCAACGCATCGATGTGATTGTTGGCATCGATGCCAGGGGATTTATTTTTGGTAGCGCGTTGGCCTATGCCTTGGGCGTTGGTTTTGTTCCGGTCCGTAAACAAGGAAAGCTGCCGCACAAAACCGTGGCACAGTCCTACAGCCTTGAGTACGCAGACGCGACGGTTGAGATACACCAAGATGCAGTCAAGCCAGGACAGCGGGTTTTACTGGTGGATGACCTGGTCGCCACGGGTGGCACCATGCTCGCCGCCATCAAACTGTTGCAGTTGCTTGGCGGCAACGTCGTCGAGGCCGCTGCGATCATAGATCTCCCCGATCTTGGCGGCTCCAGCAAAATCGCTAAAACCGACACACCTTTTTTTAGTGTTTGTCAGTTTAGGGGTGACTGAGTTCCAGTCGTGCCCGAGCGAACCCTACAAGAATAAGCGGTAGGCTGGGTTGTCGGACTCGTTCCAGTGCGGGTAGCCAACTTCTTCGAGAAAGGCTTTAAAGGCTTTTTTGCTGCCTGGAGGCACTTGGATGCCAATCAGGACCTGACCGTAGTCGGCGCCCTGATTGCGGTAATGGAACAAACTGATGTTCCAGTCGGGTTTCATAGAGTTCAAAAAACGCATCAAGGCACCGGGCCGCTCAGGAAACTCGAAACGATAGAGCAACTCATTGCCTGCAAGGCTTGAGCGCCCCCCCACCATGTGCCGTAAATGGGTCTTTGCCATTTCATCATGAGTCAGGTCTAGCGTATCAAAGCCGTGCTTACGGAAGTTGTTTGCGATTTTGTTGGGCTCGCCCAAAGAGGATACTTGGATGCCGACAAAGACATAGGCCGAGGTTGCATCTGAAATGCGGTAATTGAACTCGGTGACATTGCGGTTCCCGACAAGCTCGCAAAAAGCTCTGAAACTCCCTTTCTGCTCAGGGAGCGTCACAGCAAAAATGGCTTCGCGCGCCTCACCTACCTCTGCACGTTCGGCGACAAAGCGCAAACGGTCGAAATTCATGTTGGCCCCGCAGGCAATCGCGACAAGCGTTTTGCCCTTGAGTTTGTGTTCGGCGGCATATTGTTTGGCGCCTGCGAGGGCGAGTGCACCCGCTGGCTCCAAGACGCTGCGCGTATCTTGAAAAACGTCTTTGATCGCAGCGCAGATAGCGTCCGTGTCGACGAGAACGTAGTCGTCCACCAGTTCGCGAGTCAGCCTAAAGGTTTCAACGCCGACTTGTTTAACGGCGGTGCCATCAGAGAACAGCCCGACATCGGTCAGGGTGATGCGTCGACCCGCGCGCACGCTGCGTACCATGGCATCCGAATCGATGGTTTGAACGCCGATGATTTTGATCTCAGGACGAATTTGTTTCACATAGGCGGCGATGCCGCTAATCAGGCCACCACCGCCGATCGCCACGAAAATCGCTTCGATCGGCTCGGCCTGTTGGCGCAAAATTTCCATACCGATCGTGCCTTGGCCTGCGATAACATCAGGGTCATCAAAGGGATGCACAAAGGTCAACTGCTGTTTTTTTTCTAGGGTCAGTGCATGACCATACGCGTCGCTAAAACTATCGCCATGAAGCACGACCTCGGCGCCAAGTGCGCGGACGGCGTCCGTTTTGACGCCCGGAGTTGTCGTGGGCATGACGATCACTGCTCTGCAGCCAAGACGCTTGGCGGACAATGCGACGCCTTGGGCATGATTGCCCGCGGAGGCGGCGATCACGCCGCGCGCGAGAGCGGCCTTTGGCAAATGGGCCATTTTGTTGTAGGCGCCCCGCAACTTGAAACTAAAGACGGACTGCGTGTCCTCGCGTTTGAGCAAAACGGTGTTGCCGATGCGTTGAGAGAGCTGGGGAGCAAACTCCAACGGTGTTTCGACCGCAACGTCATACACTTTTGAAGTAAGGATACGTCTGAGATAATCCGTGGTCATGATGTTCCTGAGTAGACTGCGCACTGATGCGACATTATCCCATGGGGACTTTTACTTGACCTGTAGTCACTGGAGTTTGTTCTGGACGCGCTCACACAAGACTTTTTGACCTGGTTGTCAATGCCAGGAGTGGGTTTGCCGGCGGTTTTTGCGGTGAGCTTGCTGGCGGCAACGATCTTGCCGCTTGGTTCTGAGCCTGTGCTGCTGGGGTACTTGGCGGCGTTCCCGGAGATGTTTTGGCCGGCGATCTTGGTGGCGACAGTGGGTAACACCCTAGGGTCGCTCGTCAGCTACGCCATGGGTGCTGGGGCGCATGGCATCTTTGGTCGTTGGCAACAGCGAAAGAGAAAGCGCTTGAGCGCGGCAAGCCCTGGATCCACGCCCGCGCCCTCTCCTGAGCCCGTGCCCGCCATCACTTCTAGACGTGCCCGCGCTGAAAAATGGGTGCACCGCTATGGTGCCCCGGTACTCTTGTTAGCTTGGCTGCCTGTCGTCGGGGACCCACTCTGCGCAGTGGCTGGCTGGTTAAGACTGCCCTTTTGGCCCTGCGTGGTTTATATCGCAGTAGGTAAATTTGGGCGCTATCTGGTCTTGGCTTGGGCACTGCGTTGGTTCATTACCCCTACTTAAGCGGTGTGCATCCCTTTTGTTTTAAGGTTATTGGGTGCACCCTAATGGGATGACTTAAAATATTTATTTAAGGGTCCTCAAACGAGCCTAAACCTATGAATGCCCCGTACCCAAGCCATTTACTAAATGCCGAGCCCGCCCAAGATGCGCAGGCTCGTCTACGTGAGATTCCCTACAACTACACCTCTTTCTCTGATCGAGAAGTCGTATGTCGCTTGCTAGGCGATGATGCTTGGGCGTTGCTGTCAGATTTGCGTAGCGAACGCAAAACAGGCCGTTCCGCGCGGATGCTTTACGAGGTGCTGGGTGATATCTGGGTGGTGCGTCGCAATCCCTATTTGCAGGATGATCTGCTTGATAATCCCAAGCGCCGCAAGCTGTTGATCGAGGCGCTAGAGCACAGACTGACCGAAATTGATCATCGACGGTTATCCGACGATGCGGGTCGCGATGAAAAAGTCGCGAGCTTGCTCGAGCGTGCCCGCGCTGCCGTGCGCGCGTTCGAAGAAGAGTTCGAGCGCACCGGGCGTTTGCGTCGTCAGGTGCAAAAGGTGCTAGGCAAGATCACGGCCAAAGACAACATCAAATTCGACGGTCTGTCGCGTGTCTCGCACGTGACAGACGCAACCGACTGGCGCGTCGAGTACCCTTTCGTCGTATTGACGCCGGATGATGAGCAAGAGATTGCAGCCTTGGTGCGTGGTTGTATCGAACTCGGTCTGACGATTGTGCCGCGAGGCGGTGGGACGGGCTATACCGGCGGTGCGATCCCGTTGACCTGGCGATCCGCGGTGATCAATACGGAAAAACTCGATACGCTCGGTGCCGTAGAACTGGGTCCGTTACCTGGTGTCGCTACGCAAGTCGCGACAGTGCGGTCCGGAGCGGGCGTTGTGACCAAACGCGTCTCTGAGGCAGCCGAGGCCGCAGGCTTTGTATTTGCGGTCGATCCGACCTCGGCCGATGCCTCGTGCGTCGGTGGTAACGTCGCGATGAATGCCGGTGGAAAAAAAGCGGTGTTGTGGGGAACTGCGCTGGACAATCTGGCATGGTGGAGGATGGTCGATCCCCAGGGCAATTGGCTCGATGTCACGCGCCTAGACCACAACCTTGGCAAAATTCATGAGGCGGGCTTAGTCCGTTTCGAGCTTCAGTGGTCAGATGGGAACGAGGCCGCTGGCGCACGCGTTTTACGTACTGAAATTTTAGAGGTTGACGGTACGCGGTTTCGTAAAGTCGGTCTGGGCAAGGATGTCACAGACAAGTTTCTCTCTGGTTTGCCTGGTGTGCAAAAAGAAGGTTGCGACGGTTTGATCACGGCGGCCCGCTGGGTGCTGCATCGCATGCCGAGTCACACCCGCACGGTCTGTCTGGAGTTTTTTGGGCAGGCCCGCGATGCGATCCCCTCAATTGTTGAAATTAAAAACTATCTGGACGTTCAGGGGCGCGCCCGCGGCGCGTTGCTGGCGGGTCTTGAGCATCTCGACGAGCGCTATTTGCGCGCGGTGGGGTACGCGACGAAAAGCAAGCGCGGTGTGTTGCCCAAGATGGTGTTAATCGGCGATATCGTCGGCGATGATGATGCGGCAGTTGCTCATGCGACGAGCGAAGTGGTGCGCTTGGCCAATACGCGCCACGGGGAAGGCTTTGTCGCAGTCAGCGCGGATGCGCGCAAAAAATTCTGGCTGGATCGTGCGCGCACGGCTGCGATCGCACGCCATACCAATGCGTTCAAAATTAACGAAGATGTCGTGATCCCGCTCGAGCGTATGGGCGAGTACACCGATCACATCGAACGTATCAATATCGAACTGTCGACGCATAACAAGCTCAAATTACTCGATGCGTTGCAGCGTGCGCTCGAGGGTGAACTGCCGATTGCAAAACTCGATCGTGGCAGCGAAGAAGGCGCTTTACTCGAAGAATCGCTTGATGAGCGTCGCCGCAGCGCGATTGGAAGTTTGATGCGGGTGCGCGCGCGCTGGCAGTGGGTGCTTGAGCATTTGGATATGCCGCTCTCGGAGGCGATGGCTGGCTTGTCGGCGCATGGCCTCAATGCCCTTGAGCCGGCGCTCGCGCAGCGATTGGCCTTGCAGCCCGAGGCGCGCCTATTCGATGTCGTGCAGGACCGTACCTTGCGCATCTCTTGGAAAGCCGAGGTGCTCTGCGATTTGGCCGGCGTGTTTGGTGGCACGGATTTTGCACCCATCATGACCGAAATGCAGGCCATCCATGATCGCGTCCTTAAAAGTCGCGTGTTCGTGGCCTTGCACATGCATGCGGGCGACGGCAACGTGCACACCAATATCCCAGTGAACTCTGATGACTATGAAATGCTACGCGAGGCCAATGAGGCCGTTGTGCGTATCATGCAAATCGCGCGCGATCTCAATGGTGTGATTTCTGGCGAACACGGCATTGGTTTAACCAAGTATGAGTTTCTGACCGAAGCGGAGTTGTTGCCCTTTCAGGACTACAAGCGTCGTGTCGATCCGAACGACCATTTCAACGCCGGCAAACTGATGCCAGGTGCTGACTTGCGCAACGCTTGGACGCCGAGTTTTGGTCTGATGGGCCATGAGTCGCTCATCATGCAGCGCAGCGAGATCGGCGCGATTAGCAACTCTATCAAAGACTGTTTGCGCTGTGGCAAGTGCAAGCCTGTATGCGCAACGCATGTGCCGCGTGCGAATTTGTTGTATTCGCCACGCGACAAGATTCTTGCGACTTCGCTGTTGATCGAGGCTTTTTTATACGAAGAGCAAACCCGACGCGGCATTAGTTTGAAGCATTGGGAAGAGTTCGAGGATGTGGCTGACCACTGTACGGTTTGCCACAAGTGCTACAACCCGTGCCCGGTAGATATTGATTTTGGCGATGTTTCCATGAACATGCGTGCGCTGTTGCGCAACGTGGGTCGTAAGTCTTTTAATCCTGGCACCTCGACAGCGATGTTCTTTTTGAATGCCAAGGATCCCGCAACGATCAATGCGACCCGCGTCGCGCTGGTGGGCGTGGGTTACAAGATTCAGCGCATGGCGAGCGACGTGTTGTCCAAATTCGCGCGCAAGCAAACGGCCAAGCCCCCTGCGACCGTTGGCAAGGCGCCCTTGCGCGAGCAGGTGGTGCACTTTATCAACAAAAAAATGCCTGGAGGTTTGCCCAAGCAGGCGGCACGTAAGTTACTGGATATCGAAGACGCGGACTACGTGCCGATTATTCGTCCTCCTCAAGCGCCTGCGGATACTGAGGCGGTATTTTATTTTCCGGGCTGCGGTTCTGAGCGGTTGTTTTCACAGGTTGGCTTAGCCACGCAGGCGATGTTGTGGCATGCGGGTGTGCAAACGGTATTGCCTCCGGGTTATTTATGCTGTGGTTATCCACAACGCGCCAACGGGATGAACGACAAAGCCGAGCAGATCATCACAGACAATCGCGTGCTGTTTCATCGGGTGGCGAATACGCTGAATTATCTCGACATAAAAACCGTCGTGGTGAGTTGCGGCACCTGTTATGACCAGTTGGCGGGCTACGAGTTTGAAAAAATATTTCCAGGCTGTCGCTTGATTGATATCCACGAGTATTTGCTCGAAAAGGAGATCAAGCTCGAGGGCGTTCAGGGAACGCGGTATATGTATCACGACCCCTGTCACACACCGATGAAGCTGCAGGATCCGATGAAGACTGTGCGCTCGCTTGTCGGTGACTCGGCGATCAAGACGGATCGTTGTTGCGGTGAGTCTGGTACGTTGGCTGTGACGCGTCCCGATATTTCGACGCAAATCCGGTTCCGTAAGGAAGAGGAGCTTGTCAAAAATGATGCGACCTTGCGTCAAGATGGTTTTGACGGAGAGATCAAGGTCTTGACCTCATGTCCGTCTTGCTTGCAAGGATTGTCACGCTTTGAGGCGGACAGTGGCGCCAAAGCCGACTACATCGTGGTCGAAATGGCCAAGCACATTTTGGGCGAGAACTGGCTTGAAGACTATGTCAAAAAAGCCAACGACGGTGGGATCGAGCGCGTACTCGTTTAGTGCAAGGTTGCGCTTTTTACACGCCGACTTCGATGCCCTCGGCGCGCAAGGCCTCACGGATAGCTTTGGCAAAGGTCACCGCACCTGGCTGATCGCCGTGAATACAAAGCGTGTCAGCACGGATCTTGACGATGGTGCCGTCATTGGCGGTCAAGGTGCTGGTCTTGACCATCTGCAGGACTTGCTTGATTGACTGTTGCACGTCTGTGATCATCGCGTTGGGCTGGTTTCGTGGACTCAGCGTCCCATCAGGCGCGTAGTTACGGTCACCAAAGACTTCGCTGGCGACGCGCAAGCCAATGGACTCGGCGATTGGAATCATCTGGCTGCCCGCCAAGGCAAAAAAGACCAGATCCTTGTCGACGTCGTAGGTCGCTTGAGCCAGTGCGCGCGTAAGACCTTCGTTTTTGACGGCCATGTTGTAGAGCTGACCATGCGCTTTGACATGACGCAAGCGCGTGCCTTGTGAGGCCGCGACACCCGCGAGTGCGCCGATCTGCACCACCATCATGTCATAGGCTTCTTGATCTGTGATCGCCATGTTGCGGCGACCAAAACCTTGCAAGTCGGGCAGACCTGGATGCGCACCGATTGCCACGCCATGTTTAAGCGCCGAGGCGACTGTTTTGCGCATGGTCGCCGGGTCGCCACCGTGAAACCCACAGGCGATGTTAGCTGAGGAAACGTAGGGCAAAATTTCCTCGTCGTTGCCCATTTTCCAGGCGCCAAAGCTTTCGCCCATATCGCAATTCAAATCAATACGTAGTGCCATGATAGAGGTCCTTAGTGATGAAGCAATAATGTTCGCACGGGGTGGAGTGTCTGTGCAAGGTCGATGAATGCGCGCGTTCGCGCTGTGTCTAGTGCCTGTGCGGTTTCGAGCGTGAGCAGTTCAAACTGGACCTTGTCGCCAGGACCCATCTGAGCGAGGAGCGGTAAATCGACTGTCGCAACGTAGGCTATTTTTGGATAGCCTCCCGTGGTCTGTCGATCGGCCATCAGGATGATCGGCTGGCCACCGGCAGGCACTTGAATGGTGCCGAAAGTCGTGGCTTCGGAGATCATTTGCCGAGGCTGGGTCATGAGGATGTCCGGACCTTGCAGTCGGTAGCCCATCCGCTCCGAGTCAGGGCTGATGCGAAAAGTTTGGCTCAGGAGCGCTTCGCGACTCGCGGGGGTGAACTCTTCCCACTGCTGGCTCTTGATGAGCCGAATGCGCGCGCGTGTAGAGTCCGCAATGATGCTTGGCAAATACAGCCTGATATCCCAGAGTGCTTTCGCGAGGGTTTCGAGTGTTTGGCCACCTTGGCCAACTTCCCTGAGGGGGCGCCGCAAGGGGATTTCGTCGTCACGCTTGAGGGCGCGACCATGCCAGCCTCCGAAGCGGCTACGCAGATACGTACTTTGACTGCCAAGGACCTCGGGTATATCGAAACCACCGTGCACGGCCAGATACGCACGCGTGCCATGTTGTCTGGCACCGAAATGTAGTTCGTCCTGCGCACGCAATACCAGTGGACGATTCATGGCGATGGGCTTGCCATTAAGTTGGGGGCTCAGGTCTGCGCCGCATAAGGCGATGCAGCAGGCTTGCGTGAATTGCAGCGTGGGTCCCGTCAGGGTCATTTCCAGACTTGCAACATCCTCAGTATTGCCGACGAGCGTGTTAGCAAGGCGGTGTGCGCGTTGATCCATGGCACCCACGACCGATACGCCGAGCGGTTGATGGCCAAAGCGACCCTCGTCCTGAAAGCTCGACAGCATGCCTGGTTTGAGAACGCGAATGGTCATGCGGCCTCCTGAGCGATTGCGGCGGCGATGCGGTCGTACTCTTTTTCGCTGATGGAGAAAAAGCGCACTTGATCACCCGGCAAGAGCAAGGAGGGCAGAGGCCGACGTAAGTCAAAAAGCTGGAGTGGGGTGGCGCCAAGAATATGCCAGCCCCCCGGCAAAAGCGTGGGGTAAATTGTGGATTGGCGGTTGGCAATCGCAACAGAGCCGGCGGGTACGGCGGTGCGCGGCACATCGCGCCGAGGTAGGGCAAAGAGCGCGTCATGCACGCCGATATAGGGATGGCCGGGTGAAAACCCAAGGCCAAACACCATGCTGCCAGGCTGAGTGTGTAGCGCGATCACCTGCTGCTCGGTGAGCCCTGTTTTTTGAGCGACATCGCTTAGGTCGGGGCCATGTTTGCCCCCGTAGCACACAGGAATCTCCACTTGACGTGCCGAGGTTGTGGCTTGGACAAGTTCACCGTGAAGCTGCGCGTCGACTTGAGCGCAGAGTGTGGCGAAGTCTGTGCCACCCATCTCGACGCCTGGTTTGTAAAAGAGCGCGACGGCCGTGTAGGACGGGACGATGTCTGTGACGCCTTGGAGTTTGGCGCGTTCCAGCGTGGCCGCCGCGCAGAGACAAAGTGTGCCGGTCTCTAAACTGATGGATTCGCCAAAGTCGATGCTTAGGCAGCGGTCGCCTTGAGGGCGCAGGGTGTAATGGATCGGGGCCATGCAGAGGGGTGGTTCAGAATGCAGTGTGAAGCCTCACGGCAAAGAACCTTCAGTTTATGCCTTTTTCAGCGTTGAAATGACGTCCGAGAGATTAAACTGGGCATTGCATTGATTTGAGTGAAAGACTATGTCACAAGAAAAGACACACTTTGGTTTTCAGACCGTCGAAGAGTCCGAAAAGGCCGGCAAGGTTGCTGAGGTTTTTCACTCTGTTGCTGCACGCTACGATGTAATGAACGACCTGATGTCCGCTGGCCTGCACCGAGTTTGGAAGGCATTTACGATTGGTCGGGCCGCGATCAGACCGGGGATGAAGGTGCTCGACATCGCTGGCGGAACAGGTGATCTCGCGCGTGCCTTTGCCCAAAAGGCCGGTGCCCAAGGGGAAGTCTGGCTCACCGATATTAATGATTCCATGCTGCGCGTCGGACGCGATCGGTTACTCGATGATGGCGTCGTTTTGCCTTGCGCGGTGTGTGACGCGGAATATCTGCCTTTCCCAGACAATTATTTCGATCGTGTCACGGTTGCCTTTGGATTACGCAACATGACACACAAGGATCGTGCGTTATCTGAGATGACCCGGGTGTTGCGCCCCGGAGGCAAACTCCTCGTGTTGGAATTTTCGCGCATCGCCAAACCCCTTGCCCCTGCTTATGATTGGTATTCCTTTAATGTCTTGCCGTGGTTGGGGAGCAAAGTCGCGGGAGATGCGGATAGCTATCGTTATCTGGCCGAATCGATACGCATGCATCCCGATCAAGAAACGCTTAAGGGGATGCTCGAGCACGCGGGCCTCTCGAGGGTGCAGTATTTCAATCTATCGGCGGGTCTGACAGCCTTGCACGAAGGCGTCAAGCTCGGCTGAGTGACTAGATTGAACTTTTGAACACTTGTCGATTCTATATACATATATTTGTTCAGCTTTTAGTCAGATTCAGGTAAAATTCAGCTTATATTCAGTTTTGATGTACAAATTTTCTATTTCTATTGACAGGCGAAATTCGCCCAGGAGCACTCAATGTCACGTCCTTTGATTCGTTTCTTTGCTGCAGCGTTAGTGGCTGTGAGCGGTCTGGCCCTTACTGCCGTAGCCTTCGATGCCGAAGCCGCTCGTGTAGGTAAGGGTAGTAGTGCTGGCCGCCAGTCCCAAAATGTAACGAGCCAGAAGGCTGCTAAGCCTGCGGCCGCGACGAGCAACACGACGCAGCGTAGTGCCGCCGCAGCCCCTGCCGCCGGTGCTGCCGGCGCGGCAGCCGCCACTGGCGCCTCCCGTTGGCTTGGCCCCTTGGCGGGCATTGCCGCCGGTCTGGGTATCGCGGCGCTCTTGTCACACTTAGGTTTGGGCGGTGCCTTTGCCGACTTTTTGGTCCTGGCTCTGATTGCTGGTGTGGTTGTGTTTGGCGTGATGTTCATCATGCGCAGAATGCGTGGCCCTCAGCCTGCTGCGCAGGGAGCGGGTGCGGACGCGCGTGGAATGTCAAATCAAAACAACAATGCCATGTGGCGCGAGAGCAGCGAACCTGCGACGCAGGCGCCAGTATCCTTGCCTTCATCTGCGACGGGCTCGATGTCAGCGGCGGGTTTTGGTTCCGATGCACCAGCACCCGATCAAAACTGGTTTATTCCTGTCGACTTTGACACACAGCGTTTCTTGAGCGAAGCCAAAAAGCAGTTCGTTTCGATTCAAAAAGTCTGGGACAGTGGCAACATCTCAGAGATGCGTACTTTCCTGACGGACGACCTGATGAAAGAGCTGCAGGCTCAACTCAGCGACCGTATTGAGGAAAATCACACGGAAGTGGTTTTGTTGAATGCTGAGCTGCTTGGTATCGAAAAGGTCAGTGATGGTCATCTGGCGAGCGTACGTTTCTCGGGCATGCTGAGAGAGCAAGCTGGTGCCGAGGCGTTTCGTTTTGAAGAGGTCTGGAATCTGTTTAAGCCTGAGCAAGGCGGTTGGCTGCTCGCGGGTATTCAGCAGGTGCCCGTCAGTCAAGCGAGCTGATTCCCTGGTTTCATGATGTTAATCAGTTAAAACGCCCGCCTTTGCGGGCGTTTTGTTTGGGCTCAAGCGCCACACCCGCTAAAATGGTGGATTATGCCGAAAACGTTTGCTACGACAGTGCGAGGCGCTGCGTCACAGAGGTTTGGTTTGTCACTTTAAGGTGAATCGTATTTCCACCACTCTTTTCGGTTTTGCACCTGTGCATCCCGTGCAGGCAATGGCTCAGGCGCTCAATACGCTGACTCAGCAGCAAGTCTGGGCGGCGCAGCGTCTAGCTCAGCACGCCGGTAAAACCGTGCGGATCGTTGTAGCGGGCTTTGAGCTCAACTGGCGTATCGAGTCAGATGGCAAGCTGGCTCATGAGCAGGAGAGGGTGACGCCTGACGTCACCCTAGAGATTTTGTTGGAAAAGCTCAGCCCTTTTGCTTTGATCGATCAGGCCCGGCGTCCGGATATCGCCGAATATGTTCATGTTTCGGGACAGGCCGCGTTGGCGCAAGTGATGTCTGATTTGGCCCGAGAGTGTCGTCCCGACCCCGAGGATGCACTCGCGCAATGGCTAGGGGATGTGCCCGCACGCCGCATCGTGCAGGGCGTACGTCAGACGCTGAGCGCTGTTCAAACCCTCGGTTCGAGTCTGACTCAAAATGTCGCTGAATATTTATCCGAGGAAACGGACGCCTTGGTGGGGCAGCCCGCAATGCTCACGCAGCGCGCGACGCAGTCGCAGTTGCTTGCATCAGTGGAGCGACTCGAGCAGCGCCAGCTGCGCCTGCAGAGCAAAATCGAAAAGATTGAGCGTTCAGTCGGGGCGAAACCATGATGTCCTTGCCGCGCTTGACGCGGATCATCATCGTCGCTTTGCGATACCGACTGGACGAATTGGTGTTGTCCGGTATTGACCATCCTATCGCTGTGCGCTTGTTGTGGTTAGTGAGGCTGGGTTCCCAGCCAAAGATGCCGCGCGGACTCAGGCTGCGTCTTGCGCTTGAATCCTTGGGGCCGATTTTCGTCAAATTTGGTCAGGTGTTGTCGACGCGGCGCGATTTGATCCCGCCGGATGTCGCGGATGAGCTCACCCTGTTACAAGACCGTGTTGCGCCTTTTCCGTCTGACGAGGCCGCGGCAATGATCGAGGCGGCGCTTGGCGCACCGACGTCTAAGTTGTTTGCGCAGTTTGATAAAGATCCGGTCGCATCCGCCTCGATCGCGCAGGTGCATTTTGCGGTATTGCACGATGGCAGGTCCGTCGCGGTCAAGGTGCTTAGGCCCGGGATGCTGGAGGTGATCGATAAAGATCTCTCTTTGATGCGGGTGCTGGCTGGGCTCATTGAGCGGCTCGCGCCCGATGGCAGGCGACTCAAGCCACGCGAGGTTGTTGCCGAGTTTGATAAGCATCTGCACGATGAGTTGGACTTACTCAGAGAGGCCGCAAATTGCAGTCAATTGCGCAGGAATTTCTCCAACGAGGGTCCACGACCGAATCTATTGTGGGTTCCCGAGGTGATGTGGGACTATTGCGCGACGAATGTGTTTACGATGGAGCGGATGTATGGTGTTCCTGTCAGCCAGATAGAAAAATTGCGCATGCTTGGGGTGGATATTCCCAAGCTTGCCCAAACTGGCGTGGAGATTTTTTTCACACAGGTCTTTGATGACGGTTTCTTTCATGCCGACATGCACCCTGGCAATATCTATGTGTCGGACCGGCCCGAGACGCTTGGCCGCTATATCGCGTTAGATTTCGGGATTGTTGGGTCGTTATCCGAGTTTGATAAGAACTACTTGGCGCAAAACTTTTTAGCCTTTTTTCAGCGCGACTATCGCAGAGTGGCTCGGCTGCACATCGAATCAGGGTGGGTACCGCCCACGACCCGTGAAGAAGAGCTCGAAGGCGCCGTACGAGCGGTCTGCGAACCCTATTTCGACCGTCCGTTGGCTGAAATCTCACTGGGACAAGTGTTATTACGTCTTTTCCAGACATCAAGGCGGTTTAATGTTGAAATACAACCGCAATTGGTTTTGTTACAAAAGACCCTGCTCAATGTCGAAGGACTTGGACGTCAACTTGATCCGCAGTTAGACTTGTGGAAAACGGCCAAACCTTACCTAGAGCGTTGGATGCATGAGCGCGTTGGGCTTAAGGGAATTAAGAAGAAAGTGACGCAGGAAGCGACGCAGTGGTCGCAGTGGTTGCCCGAGTTTCCGCGATTGTTATATGCACAACTCACGCGTCCGGATGTTTCGTCCGCGGTGTTGTCCGAGTTGCAGCGCTCGCGCAAAGCGCGTGAGCAGGGTAATCGTTTGTTGGTTGCATTAACGGGCGTAGCCGCTCTGGCATTGGGTGTGGCGCTTTGGGCGCTCATCCGATGAATTTGTTAGTTAAACCTTTAGCTACAGATCACTGTTTCATGTGATGACGATCTGAGCTGAATCTTTAAGGCAGTGAATGATGCTTTACACAGAACTTTTCAAGTCTATGGAGTCGGTGCGCTGGAATATGGCCACGGATATTCCTTGGCACGATTTTGATCGTAGCAAGCTCACCGATGAGCAGGCGCAAACGATCAAAATGAATGCCATCACAGAATGGGCGGCACTGCCTGCCACAGAAATGTTCCTCCGCGATAATCGTGACGACAGTGATTTTTCTGCCTTTATGTCGGTTTGGTTTTTCGAAGAGCAAAAACACTCCTTGGTCCTCATTGAGTATTTGCGTCGCTTCGCGCCCGATCTGGTCCCGACCGAAGAGGAACTGCACCGCGTTCGCTTTGAGTTTGACCCAGCGCCTCCTCTTGAGACACTGATGCTGCACTTTTGTGGTGAGGTGCGTCTGAATCATTGGTATCGACGCGCGGCGGACTGGCACACTGAGCCCGTAATCAAGGCGATCTACAACGTGATCGCACAAGATGAGGCTCGACACGCCGGTGCTTATTTACGCTATATGAAGCGCGCCTTGACACAGCGTGGGAGCGATATTGCGACCCAAGCGCGTATGGCCTTTGCAAAAATTGGTGTGTTGATGGCCTCAGCGCATCGCACACCTCAAGCGCTGCACCCCACCAATTTGCATGTCAATAAGGATATGTTTCCTGATGACACGGTGCAGTCCAAGTTACCTGAGCCCGGTTGGCTTGAGCGTTGGCTCGATCATCAAATCCATTTTGACAAAGACTGGGAAGGCAAGGTCAGTACGCGTATTTTGCACAACATGTCTTTGCTGATGGATAGTTCTTTTAAGACGGTTCAGGATTTAAATCGTTATCGTAAAGAGTTGTTACGCGCAGTGCCCTTGATCACGTCCGACACCAAACCTTCGGTGGCCTAAGGAGCGGGAGTTGTTGATGACTGCCCGGTTTGAAAGCAAAATCTTGTCTCCTCAGGCCTGTGCACAACACATCGCCCGCGGGGACTGGGTTCGCCCAGTGGTGTTTACGAATGGTGTTTTTGATATTTTGCACCGTGGCCATGTGACCTATCTGGATCAGGCTGCCCAGCTCGGGGGCACGTTGGTGGTAGCAATTAATACGGACGCCTCGGCGCGCCGTTTGGGTAAGGGCCCAGATCGACCGCTTAACAACGAGCAGGATCGTGCGGCTTTGCTTGCTTCGCTTGCGTGTGTCGAGGCCGTGACTTTTTTTGATGAAGACACCCCCGGCGCGTTGATTGGCTTGCTCCGTCCAGACTTCATCGTTAAAGGCGGCGATTACGACATGCAAGCCTTGGCAGAAACCAAGCTGGTGGAGTCATGGGGCGGTAAAGCAGTCGCAATTCCTTTCGAGTTTGCGCGTTCGACGTCCGCCCTAGTGACTAAGATTCGCCAAGCTTAGAACTTAAACTTGGAAGGTCGCGCGCCGCTCAGAGGTTTAATGACGGTTTCAAACAGTGATGTTGTTTCAAAACTAGCGGCAGTTGTACGCGTGACACGGTAAGCCGTCATCGCAGGGGCCTGACCCACCACAACCACCATACGCCCACCTTCGCAAAGCTGATACTTGAGCGCATCCGGTATAGCGGCAACCGCACCGGTCACCAAAATCGCATCATATTCAGTCGTCCCCCAGCCGTTGCTGGAGTCACCTATTTCAACCTTGACGTTTGAAATGCCTGCTTGCTGAAGGTTGAGCTGCGCAAAAGCAGCCAAACGCGGATCGATGTCTACGCTCGTCACCCCACGCGCGATGTGCGCCAGCAGGGCTGCCTGATAGCCAGAACCCGTACCGACCTCAAGTACGCAGTCATCTTCTTTGAGCTGAAGTAGTTGTGTGAATTTGGCTTCGAGCTTGGGTGAAAGCATCGTCTGATGCGTTTCCCCTGCGGAAATAGTCAGTGGAATCTCAATATCCGAAAATGCGAAAGCGCGATAGCTCGAGGGAACAAAGAGCTCACGTTTAACGCTAAAGAGCGCCTCAAGCACATTGCTGTCAGAAACGTCCCAAGGACGAATCTGCTGTTCGATCATGTTGATGCGCGCGCGCTCGGTATCAGGCAAAGTATTCGCTTTCATAAAATCATTGGGGAAACAAGTCAGCCGATCAACAATGTCACATGGCGGAAAACCCTTATTGTAAGGGTTTTCCTGACCAGAGTTGATGGAAGTGGTGAACAGGGCCATGACCTTGGCCCACACGCAGGGCCTCGGAATGCAAAATCGCCTGAACTAAGTAGTCTTTTGCTTTCTGTGTGGCCTCGGGTACGGTCTGCGTTTGTGGCAAGAGGGCCGTGATCGCCGAGGAGAGGGTGCAGCCTGTGCCGTGCGTATTGCGCGTCGGGATACGATGGCCGGGCAACTCGATCATCTGATCACCATCGTGAAGGATGTCGATGGTGTCATTGCCAGGGAGATGCCCGCCCTTGACGAGAACCCAACGGTGCCCAGAGTGCGTCATCAGATTGCGCAGACGTTCAGCAACGCGACGCATTTCTCGAACGGTTTCAACACTGCGCATTTCTAGTAAAACGCCCGCTTCAGGCAGATTTGGGGTGAGGATGGTGGCAAGGGGGAGCAACTGCTCTCTCAGCGCGCCGACGGCTTTTTGTTCAAGTAGCAGGTCACCGCTTTTGGCTACCATGACGGGATCCAGCACGATGTGTTCGGGGTTGAAGTGTCCAAGCCGATCGGCCACCACCTCAATGACGCCTGTTTGACCAAGCATGCCGATCTTTGCGGCATGGATCGTGACATCCGCAAACAGCGTATTGAGCTGTGCCCGAACAAATTGCGGATTGACGGGTGAAATATCCGTCACCGCCTGCGTGTTTTGTGCTGTCAGGGCGGCGACCACCGCGCAAGCGTAGGCACCTAGCGCGCTCATCGCTTTGACGTCCGCCAAAATGCCGGCGCCCCCAGACGGGTCCATGCCGGCGATGGTGAGTGTGTTGGGAATCTGACGTGCCGACTCAGAGGCGCTCATGTGCTGCTCTTGGGGGTAATCAACCCTGTGATGGGCGAGCTCGGCGCAGCCTGGTAAGTTTTGCGGGGGACGCGTCCGGCGAGGAAGGCTTCACGACCGGCTTGGACTCCTTTTTTCATGGCGCTGGCCATCAAGACGGGTTGCTGCGCACCCGCGATGGCCGTATTCATGAGAACGCCATCGCAGCCAAGCTCCATGGCAATCGTTGCATCAGAGGCGGTGCCGACCCCGGCGTCAACAAGGACTGGCACGCGCGCTTGGTCAATAATGAGACGCAAGTTCCAGGGGTTGAGAATGCCCATGCCGGAGCCAATCAGCGAGGCGAGAGGCATGACCGCGACACAGCCAATATCCTCAAGCATGCGACATTGCACAGGATCGTCGGTGCAATACACCATCACGTCAAAACCATCGGCGACGAGCGTTTTCGCTGCGGCGAGTGTCTCGGGCATATTGGGAAACAAGGTATGTGGATCGCCAAGGACTTCAAGTTTAACGAGTCGGTGTCCGTCAAGCAGTTCGCGTGCGAGTCGCAGGGTGCGGACGGCGTCATCGGCGCTATAACAACCCGCTGTATTGGGTAGCAGGGTGAATTGGTGGGGTGGTAAAAACTCGAGCAAGCTAGGCTCGTTAGCGTGTTGACCGATATTGGTGCGGCGGATCGCGACCGTAATGATTTCGGCACCACTGGCGTCGATCGCCAAGCGCGTTTGTTCGAAATCCTGATATTTACCGGTACCGACGAGGAGTCGAGATTGGTAGGTCTTGCCTGCGATGACCAAACTGTCGGTAGGGGAGTTCTTCATAAGCCTTCTCGGTTTTAGGGCGTCACCCGTTATTTTCGGGCTTGTTGAATCATGTTGCAAATCGCTTGCGCAGCCTCGATGAGTCTTGGGCCGGGACGATAGAGTACATCCGAATCCATCACATAGCTGTGCCCAGCCTGCGCGGCAGGTAAATTTAGGCGTGACCAGTACTGTTGTGTCGCGGGATCCAAGATGGGTTGTGTTGGCGCACCGACTCTGCCGAGCAAAATGAGCTCTGGGCGTTGTGCCAGCACGCTTTCAGCACTCACTTTAGGTGCGATCGTGATCGCTGAACCAAAAACATTGAGGCCACCGCAGGCTTCGATCACTTGAGACAATAAATGCGTGCGATTGAGGGTGTATTCGGGCGTTTCCCCGACTTGTAAAAAGACGCGCACAGGCGCACCGGCGATTGGTGCGGATTTTAAAGGTTCCAGCAGCGCTCTGAGCGCAGACGCGCGAGCCCTGGCGATATTCTGGGTATCTAAAAGAACGCCTAATTTTTCAATGGTATCGGGGACCTCGTTGAGCGTCTTGGGGGCGCTTAAAAACGAGGGGATACGCAGGCGATCGAGGGTTGAAAATTGCGACGTTTGCCAGCCAATCAGTAAGTCTGGCCGGAGGCGTAAAAGCCGCTCTGGCTCGGGTTGTAAGCCTGCGCCGATGCGCGGCAAAGTGCGGGCTGCCTTTGGGAAATCGCTGGCGTCGACGGTGGCGGCGATGAGCGGGCCACCGCCTGCTGCAAAAACAAGCTCGGTCGCATGGGGTGAAAGCGTGATGACGCGACGCGCAGGTGCGGAGAGTTGCACAAGCACGCCGCGATCATCTGTGACGCTGATTTGAGCAAAGGCGTCGGGGAGTAAGGACAGGCAGGCCATCCAACCCACAAGCACTTTGAAGCTGTTTTTCAACACGCCATATTGCCTCTAAACACTACATTTTCATCGCCAAGTTTACAAACACGTTCGAGCCTGGCGTTGCGTAGCCCTGGACGAGGGTGTATTGCTTGGCAAAGACGTTGTTCCAGCGCACCTGGACCTCTGTGTTCTCCGTGAGCGGGTAGCTGCCCACGATATTCATCAGACCATAGCCACCCAGCGTATCACTCGTGAGTGCGTCTCGACGCTGACTGATGACGAAAAATTCACCGCTCAATCGAGCGCGACCCAAGCTTTGGTCTACGGCCATTTTAAACACGCGTTGCGCACGTTGTGGTAACAGCTCCCCCGTTGTGGCATTGCGTGGGTTGGACCAATCGAAGCTGCCTTTCACCAACGTATTGCGACCGATCTTTTGTGAGCCGGTCAGTGTGATGCCCGTGATTAACGCCTGATCAATGTTCATCGGTGTATAGGCCGAAAAAACATTACCCGGAATCGTGGGTTCGTTCAAAATCAGATTATCGATGTTGTTGCGATAAAGCGTGAGGCCAAGTTGGGTGTGATCGGTGGTGTACTTGAGTCCCGCTTCAATGTTTTGCGAACGTTCAGGTTTCAGGCTTGGGTTGCCTAGAAAGAAGGGCGTGACGGGCCAATAAAGCTCGTTGAAGTTTGGAGCCCTAAAGCCTGTGTTGGCGCCGATGCTCGCCTTCCAGCGTGGCGTCAGCTCTAGGCCATAGCTTAGGCTGCCCGTGGTGACGTTACCAAACTGTGAGTTGTCATCGTTGCGCACACTCGCCTGCACGGACTGAGGACCCCAAGTGCCGCGATAAATCGCTAAGAGCGAGTTGGTAAAGCGCGAGGTTTGCTGATAGTTGACGACGCCAGGCGAAATATTATCGACCAGCGAGCCATCGACCTGTTGGTCGAGTCTTTCAAAGGCCAGGCTGACGATTTGCGTCGGCGAAAAGCTCAAGTCGTTTTGCCAGATGTACTGACTTTGATTGGTTTTGAAATACTGTTTACCGTCTGGCGTGTTGTAGAAATTTTGCGAGGCATCGACGTTGACGGTTTTGTAGGTGTCGTTGCTCAAGCTCGCTCTGAGCGTACTAGTCCAAAACGAGGAAATCACATTTCGACTTGTCAGGATGTTATTGCTCAGCGTCTGGATCCCGCGATCACCAAAATATGGGGCGCCGGCATCGTAGCTGCCGTTGACTTGAGACTGGAAGGTTTGCAAGGTGATCGTTTGACCAGGCTTCCAGGTATAGCCTAAGGCGCCACCGATGTTGCTCCGGTAATAAGAGTCGCTGTCGGGATTATGGCTGTAGTTGGAGGGCGTGGTGGCGTTAAAACCCTTGCTCTGACCATAGCCACCAAACAAACTGTAGCTCCAACCGTCTTTGGCGCCGGAAAATCCCGCATCGTATTGGGTCGTGGCATAGGTACCAACACCAGCATTGGCGTAGGCCGAAAAGGGTCGATCGGTCTCGCTGCGCGTAATGATGTTGACTACGCCACCGATTGCGTCCGCACCATACAAGCTGCTGCTAGTGCCCCGCACGATTTCGATACGCTCAATACTATTGAGCGGAATCGCATTGAGCGGAGGGAGACCGTTGGTGGCGTTATTGACACGCACACCATCAATCAAAATGAGCGATTGGTTGCTGTTGGTGCCGCGAATATTGATCGTGCTGACGGTTTGCGGACCGCCTAAGTTGACACTTTCGATGCTATGCGCTCGCGTGAGCGCATCCGCGAGCGTACCGTTGGGAAGCGTTTCGAGCGTTTCCCGGGAAATCACACTGTTGTCGCCCAAGGTTTGCGAGAGGGGTTCTGGTGCGCGCGTCGGTGTCACGACGATGGTGGCAAGCTTTGGGACTGGGGTTATGTCCATCGGCGTTGGCTGAGCCAGCGCGTTGTGGGTGGTGAGTGCAGTCAGCCCGATTCCTAGGCTTAAAGCCGTAGAAGTTGCAAGGGCAATAGTTGAGCGACCGAGGGTAGCCCGGTTAGGAGAATGATGCATAAAAAACCTCGTAGTGATGTGCGTCCCCGCACATCCTGAACGTTCAAAAGAAAGGGTGTTCAACACCTTTTCCACTCAAACTGGCCGGTATCGGGCTGGCGTCAGGCGGGCTTCATTGTTGA
>CAMBLP010000002.1 GCA_945868195.1 Bordetella parapertussis | reverse complement strand
CAACCGTCCTTGATGATCGTGACATCAATATTTAAAATATCGCCACTTTTCAACACCTTATCACCAGGTATGCCATGGCATACCTGGTGATAAGGTGTTGAAAAGTGGCGATATTTTAAATATTGATGTCACGATCATCAAGGACGGTTGGTTTGGTGATACGAGCCGAATGTACGCGGTGGGCGAAACATCGATTCTTGCCAAGCGCCTGACCGAAGTCACGTATGAGTGTATGTGGCTGGGCATTTCGCAAGTCAAGCCCGGCAACACATTGGGGGATATTGGAAATGCCATTCAAAAATATGCTGAGCAGCAAGGTTTTTCTGTAGTGCGTGAATTTTGCGGTCATGGAATTGGTCAAAAATTCCATCAAGAGCCGCAGATTTTGCATTATGGAAAAGCAGGGTCGGGGCAAAGACTTGAACCAGGCCTTATTTTCACAATCGAACCGATGATCAATGCAGGGAAAAGGGATATCCGCCAATTGGCCGATGGCTGGACAGTTGTAACACGCGATCACAGTTTGTCGGCGCAGTGGGAGCACACGATTATGGTGACTGAAACGGGATTCGAGGTGTTGACCCAATCCCCAGGAATGCCTGCGCCACCCTCATTTATCACGCTTTAGATTCTTGAATTCAATGTTTGAATCGTTTTTAAGCCAAAAGGAGTTTGGATGACTCAACAAAACGGTCTCACTGAAGCGTTGAATGAAAGCATCGGATCGATTCGGACTCAGATCAAGCTTGAAAGAGAAGCCGCTTTTACTCGCTATCGTCTCAAGCCGCGCGCAGACGCATTATTGACTTCCCTGAGGCGAACAGCCGATCAGGCGTTGCGTTTTCTGCTCGAACTCTATCCCTTGCCTAAGGGGGCCGCTCTTGCCGCAGTAGGTGGTTTTGGTCGTGGCGAGCTCTATCCTTTTTCAGATGTCGATTTATTAATTTTGCTCCCGAGAGATCCAAGCTCTGTTGATGAAGAGACGCTGAGCGGACTCGTTGCAGCCATGTGGGATGTGGGCTTAGAGCCTGGCTGCAGCGTTAGAACCATTGAACAATGTTTGAGTGAAGCAAGCGGAGACATTACGGTCGAGACATCACTGTTAGAGTTGCGCTGGATTGCGGGAAGTCGCGTACTGACCAAGCGCTTTATGTCATGCATGAAAGAGCAACTTGATCCTCGAAGTTTCTTTCAGGCTAAGCGCAGCGAAATGCAGCAGCGTCATGCCCGTTATCAAGATACGCCCTACTCTCTTGAGCCAAACTGTAAAGAATCTCCTGGGGGCTTACGTGACCTGCAGGTGATTCAGTGGATGGCCAGAGCGGCTGGTTTCGGACAAAGCTGGCGCCAAATTGCACAGTCTGGGTTGCTCACACGCGCCGAAGCGCGAGATCTTCATCGAGCGGAGCAGGCCTTTAAGCGACTTCGCATCGAGTTGCATTTGTTGGCAAATCGACGAGAGGATCGACTCCTTTTTGATTTACAACATGGATTATCAGAGGCTTACAAAATCACGGCTTCTGCTACGAGACGTGCCAGCGAAATCCTGATGCAAAGGTATTACTGGGCAGCGAGACTTGTGACTCAACTCAATACTTTGTTAGTTCAAACCATTGGGGAGCATTTATTCCCACTTTCAGAGAATGATGTTCGAGTATTAAATGATCACTACTTCGCACAGCATAATCGCCTAGACATCAAAGACGAATGTCTTTTTGAAAAACATCCGTCTGAGTTATTGCGCATATTTATTGTGATGCAACAACATCCTGAGCTGACGGAGCTTTCGGCGCGCGCCTTAAGAGCGATTTGGCATGCAAGGCACCTTATAAATACCTCATTCAGAGGCGATCCGACTAATCGGCGTTTGTTCATCTCAATATTGAAACAAAACCAAGGCATTGTGCATGCTCTTAGGCGCATGACGATGCTCAATATTTTGCCGAGATATCTACCCGTATTTCGCCGCGTCGTGGGGCAGATGCAGCATGATTTATTCCATGTGTATACCGTTGACCAACATACGTTAGCCGTTATTCGAAATATTCGAAGGTTCACGATGCTTGAGCATGCGCAAGAGTACCCGCTTGCAACACGCCTCACAGCAGGTTTCGATCAGCACTGGCTTCTTTACGTTGCCGCACTTTTTCATGATATTGCCAAAGGGCGCGGCGGTGATCACTCAATGTTGGGTGCTGAAGAAGTCAGGAAATTTGCGCGTACGCATTATTTAGAGCGTGATGAAACTGAGTTGGTCATTTTTCTAGTTAAACACCATTTGCAAATGTCCCAAGTTGCACAAAAAAAGGATTTGTCAGATCCGCAAGTGATTCAAGACTTTTCTTTGCTAGTCCAAACGCCTAGAAATCTGACAGCGCTTTATTTGTTAACCGTAGCGGATGTCCGTGGTACAAGCCCTAAGGTCTGGAATGCTTGGAAAGGAAAACTGTTTGAAGATCTTTTTAATCTGACCTTAGCAGCCCTAGGCGGCTCATCTGGCGACGCCAACACAGTATTGCAAAAGCGCATGGATGAAGCAGCGAGTCTGACGCGTCTTGCAGGACTTCGCGATGATGCGCGCGAGGCCTTTTGGAGTGAGCTCGATATCGCGTACTTTTTAAGACATGATGCCCCAGAAATTGCTTGGCATACAAGGCATCTTTATTATTGTTTTCGTACGGAAAATACTGTTGTGAAAGCGCGTCCGACCGAAGGTGGGGATGGCTTGCAAATATTGGTCTATACAAAGCATGATAAAAATTTATTTGCGCGATTAAGTGGGTATTTTGGTTTCCGAGGTCTGAGCATTCAAGATGCACGGATACACACGACCAAGGGTGGCTACGCCTTGGATAGTTTCATTGTCTTGCCATCAGATATCCAAATTGATTTGCGCTCAGAAGCTACATTGATTGAGCATGAACTGACGACGCAACTCGATCAAATGCAGATAGAAGATCTTAAATATCGTGTCGGTATGCGTGCCTCGAGGTTATCAAAGGCCTTTCCGTATCCCCCTTCCGTTGCTATTAAGCCAGGCGATGGTCATGCGTCTTGGGTGATCGATATCACTGCGACTGATCGTCCTGGTTTATTAAGTGATTTGGCGCAAATATTTGTTTCTTTCAATATTAATTTGCAAACAGCCAAAGTCATGACGCTTGGAGATCGTGTCGAAGATATATTCGTTGTAAGAGGCGATACATTGTCACAGCCTCGAACCCAAAGGCAATTTGAACGCGCACTTCTCGAAACCTTAACGCGGGAGCAATACAGTGCAGCTTGAGTTGAATCTTTTACGGCTGATTGGTTTTTTGAGTTTTGGTTCAGTGTTTATCGCACTTGTGTCACAGTATGTCTTTGACATGCAGCCATGCGCTTGGTGTGTTTTTCAACGGATTTTGTACCTAATGATTGGATTACTTGCGTTTGGACTCGGTTTTGCAAAACCTACTCGCGTGCTTATAGCGCTTGGCTCCGTGAGTATTGTTGCTATTGCGATCATGGGTGTAACAGCTGCCTGGTATCAGGAAAAAGTAGCAGCGAATCTGTTTTCCTGTGCGCAAACCTGGGCGGATCGAATCGTGACAAAAAGCGGCCTGGATAGCGTCGCCCCTTGGTTGTTTGGCATTTACGCGAGTTGCATGGATGCGCGGGTTAAACTTCTCGGCATTGAATATGCATGGTGGAGCTTAGTCATGTTTACTTTGATTGGAATAATTTCTTTGGTTGTCTTAAAAAGACTGCTTCGCTAACGTTTTTTTAAAGTTGTCCTTAATTGTCTTCGGCGGCAAAACCCATATTAAAGAGCAATCCGTTTGCGCCGTCTTGGGCGTGACTCCGATCGCGCCCCACGCGCTCTAGATACTCCGGCGTAATGTCACCGGTGACATACTCACCTGTAAAACAAGAGTTGTCAAAACGTGTTAGTGCAGGATTCAGGTCTGAAACTGAGCGTTGCATTGAGTCAATATCTTGGTATACCAATGCATCTGCACCGATAATTTTAGCAATCTCGTCTACTTGACGTCCCGTTGCGATGAGTTCCATTTGTGTAGGCATATCGATGCCATACACATTTTGATAACGGACAGGAGGAGCTGCGGAGGCTAAGTAAACCTTGTTGGCGCCAGCAGCGCGTGCCATTTCAACGATTTCTTGACTCGTTGTTCCACGCACAATCGAGTCATCAACCAACAGCACGTTTTTACCTTTAAATTCCATACCAATGGTGTTGAGTTTTTGGCGAACAGACTTTTTACGTACAGCCTGACCAGGCATGATAAAAGTACGACCAACGTAGCGATTTTTGATGAGTCCTTCGCGGTAGTTCAATCCAAGTCTGTCTGCGAGCTGCATAGCAGATGGTCTTGAAGAGTCCGGAATCGGCATGACGACGTCGATATCACCTAAACGCAATGTTTTAGCGAGTTTGTCGGCAAGATACTCACCCATTCTGAGGCGAGAGCCATAGACTGAAACACCATCAAGTACAGAGTCAGGACGCGCAAAATAGACGTACTCGAAAATACAGGGCGCGTGTATAGACCCTGAGGCACATTGCTCGCTACTTAACTTACCGTCGAGAGTGATAAAAATCGCCTCGCCGGGCGCAATATCGCGCACAAACTGAAAACCCGAGCCTTCAAGTGCGACAGACTCAGAGGCCACCATCCATTCAGTCCCGTGGGGTGCTTCTGATTGCCCAAGACAAAGGGGTCGAATCCCATGAGGGTCACGAAATGCGACTAAGCCATAACCAGAAATTTGGGCAACAACAGCATAAGCACCTTTGACACGT
Source organism: Bordetella parapertussis (assembly GCA_945868195.1). Lineage (GTDB taxonomy): Bacteria > Pseudomonadota > Gammaproteobacteria > Burkholderiales > Burkholderiaceae_B > Zwartia. Next base: position 33,804 of record CAMBLP010000002.1, on the reverse strand, counting down.
TGATGTACGGCTTTGATGGCTCGGAAAATCGCGGATTCATCCAGAGAAACACCATTGGCTGCACGCTGCAGTTCGTGTGCAAGTACATTCAGCAAAACTTCGGAGTCCGAGTTGGTATTGATATGGCGTTGATCAACCTTGAATAAGGATTCACGTAATTCATGCCAATTCGTCAAATTTCCATTGTGCGCAAACGTGATGCCAAAAGGTGCATTGACATAAAAAGGCTGGGCTTCCTCAACGCTTTCAGACGACCCCGCTGTGGGATAACGAACCTGTCCAATTCCAGAGGTGCCGGGAAGCGAACGCATATTTCGCGTTCTAAAAACATCACGAACAAGCCCATGGGCTTTGTACATATTAAATTGGTTGCCATTTGAGGTCGCAATGCCTGCAGCATCTTGACCACGGTGCTGAAGCAATAAAAGCGCGTCATAGATCAGCTGATTAACAGGCCCTCGCCCAACGACACCCACAATTCCGCACATGAAATTTCCTGATTACGGTTAAACCAAAAAAAAAGAATTTATTTACAAAATTAATATGGTAACCACTCGTTAGTCGGTGGTGGCAGTCTGAGCTTTATTTGCTGCACAACACTCACGACTTGTTTTGAGAACATGGCGTTTTTCCACCACGGCTCCTCAGGCAATGGTGTATAGCCTGCCACAATAACAAGTACCAGAACAAACAAGACACCTCTCAATAATCCAAACATTGCACCTAAACCGTGATCCGCTGGAGTGAGCCCTGTTTTATTTAAGAGGGCAGCTAGCGTCATGTTAATGACACCGATAGCAAGCAGAACAGAGATAAAAACACCAAGATACGCAAGAGCCATGCTGACGAAAGGCTGTGAAATCCACTGTGTTAACCATTCAGATACTGTAGGTCCCCACCAAATTGCTGCAAGAAAAGCCGATGCGTAAGCGACTAAAGACAAGACCTCCTTGAGGAGGCCACGTAACAATCCTAAAACGACCGAGATCGCAAGGATCGCTAACAGGACAAAGTCGAAGCCGGTCACTGGGTGGCAATGAAAGCGCCACCATAACCTTGCGTGCGCAGACGCGTCTGCGCGGCTTGGGCGGCTTCACGAGACTGAAATGGACCGACTCTCACGCGGTATTTAGGTCGACCATTAACGTCCACCGGCCCATCAACAAAGGCATTATTGAGACCCGCGGATACGAGAATGTTGCGTTGTTTTTGAGCCTCTGCGGAGGAGTCGAGCGACATCGCTTGAACAACAAAGTTGCCACGAACAGGAGGCTTGGGGCTGGGGGCACTCGCCACGGGCGATCGACCTTCGAGAAGGGCAAGTGCACGTGCGGCATCATCACGGCGTGGTTGGGCAGTGGGTGCAGCAGGAGGGGAAGTTGTGGCTGGACGATTTGAGTCCTGGCTAGGTGTCAAAGCAGGTTTAGAAGCGGCATCCGGTTTGGTTTGTGGCATTGCATTTGAGGGAGCGGGGGTGGCTTCTGAGGACGCGCTTACCTGACCCGATGTTGAAACGGTTTCTGTTGAGGCAGCGGAGCTACTGGGTTCGGTCAGATTGGGTTGGAATGGCGTTTGGCGATCTGGAATACGTATTGGAATGTTGCTTGCAACAGGTGCAGTCTCGGAGTCCAGCAGCATAGGTAACACCACGACCGCAGCAAGAATGAGAGCGACAGCACCCGCTAGGCGGCGTCTGGCTTTGATGCGCAAATCGGCCGCTTGGGCCTCACTGGTGACAGAGGGGCGCGGCTTGCCTATAGGCTTGCGCGAAGGGGCACTATCTTTTCTGGAAAACAGTCCCATTTAAAACATCCTGACTTTCGAGTTAAGTGCCTCGGCGACCGTTAAAAACGATCCAAACACTACGATTCTATCATCCGGGTTGCATTTGTTGCGCGCAGCTTCGAATGCGTCCTTGATACTCTCGAACCCTGAAACCTCAACCTCTTTTGGTGCTTTAGCCACTGGATCAGTCAAAACGCTTCTAATCTTGGTCTGGATGGCCTCGCTTGACAAACCACGGGGCCCTGGTAATGCCGCACAGTACCAATGGTCAATGCGGGGCGCCATGTGACGTACGACTGACTCAATGTCTTTGTCAGAGAGCATGCTAAAGACGGCATAGGTATAGGGGTGAAAGCCCATATTGCCAAGGTTTTTTTCCAACACGGCAGCAGCATGAGGGTTGTGTGCGACATCCATGATAATGGTTGGCTGTCCAGGTAATATTTGAAATCTACCTGGTAAAGAGGCTTGGAGCAAGCCTTGGCGGACGGCCTGCTGTGGCACAGCCAATCGGTCGCGAACGGCCTCAAGTGCGGCAAGCGCTGCGGAAGCATTGAGAAGTTGATTAGCGCCGCGCAAGGCGGGATAGGCGAGCGCATTGCGTCGCTGTTCACGCCCACCGAAAGCCCATTGTTGTCGATCACCCGAGTAATTGAAGTCACGACCAAACAGCCACAAATTTGCGCCTATTTTCTCTGCATAATCCAACAAAGACTGGGGCGGGGATGGGTCACTGACAATGGCTGGACGACCCGCTCGAAAGATGTGTGCTTTTTCAAAGCCAATTTTTTCGCGGGTATCACCTAACCAGTCGACGTGGTCGATATCAACACTCGTAATAATCGAGCAGTCAGCATCGACAATATTGACGGCATCCAGTCGACCTCCAAGCCCAACCTCAAGCACCATTGCATCCAAGTTGGACTCGGCAAAGAGTTGCAGTACGGCCAGGGTGGTGAATTCAAAATAGGTCAAAGAGATACCGTTTCTAGCGGCCTCGACCTGTTCAAAATGAGCAATAAGAGTGGCGTCACTCACAATATCGCCATTGACACGCGCCCTTTCATTAAAGGTGATCAGGTGTGGCGAGGTGTAGAGCCCGACTCGGTAGCCTGCCGCCAATAACATCGACTCGAGCATGGCACAGGTCGAGCCTTTTCCGTTGGTGCCCCCAACGACGATTTTGACGGCATTGGTTTGGATGGAAAGTCGCCCTGCCACCTCGCGAATCCTGTCAAGCCCCATATCGATTGCGTTAGGATGCAAGGTTTCGAGGTACTGTAGCCAAGTGTCTAGCGTCGAGTCAACAGGGGGGTGCGCAATCGCCATAGGAATATGCATCAATCATGAGCTACAAAAGCGTGATTTTAACAGTGCGGCGAACGGGATTTGCCGTCAACCAGCTATGTGTAAAATCAGTGGTCATAAAGGAAATGCATGCCCCCCTCGCGTAAACCGTTAGACGCCACTGCCTATCTGTGCATTGTCATGCTTTGTACGCTTTGGGGGGGGCAACAGATTCTCTTCAAGCTCAGTATCAATGACATCAGCCCCTCGATGCAGATCGCTTTGCGCTCGAGCTTAGGTTGCGTTTTTTTGTCACTATTTATGTGGTATCAAGGCACATCGCTCGCACTCTGGCGAGGACCGTGGCGTGCCGGGATGTCCGTTGGCTTGTTATTTGGACTGGAGTGGTGGATGATTGGTGAAAGCCTGCGTTTAACGACGGCTTCTCATTTAGTTGTTTTTCTGTATACCGCACCGATCTTTACCGCACTGGGTCTTCATTTTTGGGTGCCCGAGGAACGATTGAGCCTTCGACAATGGGTAGGCGTCTTTGTCAGTTTTCTCGGAGTCGGAATCGGCTTTGTCGGAGGGGCCAATCAACCCCATTTTGATATCAACATGCTGTTGGGTGATCTACTCGCTGTTGGCGCGGGCCTTGGCTGGGCGATGACCACCATCTTAATTCGCACGACAGGTTTGTCTAAACTTCCCGCGACACAAACGACTTTTTATCAACTATTTTTCGCCGCCCTCGCCTTGCTATTCGTATGTCTTCTTACAGATCAATGGGGCGTTCGTTGGAGTACTTTTTTAGCGGTGAGTATTGTCGGCCAAGGAATTTTTATTGCTTTTTTGAGTTTGCTTGTCTGGTTTTGGCTTTTAAAACACTACCTTGCGTCACGTGTGTCAATTTTTACCTTTCTGACGCCATTAATAGGTGTCAGTTTTGGTGTTTTAATTTTGGACGAGCCGCTACATGCAGAGTTCGTTTGGGGGGCTCTATTAGTGATGATCGGGGTGATCATGGTGAACTGGCCTTCAAAAATCTCGGCCTTGGCTGAACAGGTAAAAATTGTCTAATTTATGTGTCTCGCTATTATTGCGCTTAATTATTTGACTGACTGGCCACTGATTGTGATCGCAAATCGTGATGAGTTGCATAGCCGTCCCACTCTACCTGCCGGTCCTTGGTCTGATGCGAGCAATATCTTGGGAGGGCGTGATCTCAATGCAGGGGGTACTTGGTTAGGAATGACGACAAACGGCAAACTTGCGCTGTTGACGAACTTCCGCGAACCGGGCCGTCATGACCCCCTTGCCCCCTCAAGAGGTTTGCTGACCGATCAATACCTTCGCAGTGAATCGTCGGCAAAAAATTTCGCTCAAGAGGTTCAAGACCAATGTCACCTCTATAACGGCTTTAATTTGCTGCTCGGTGACGGTTCTGATTTTTGGTACTGCTCTAACCGTAGCGATGCTGCCGTTCAGCAAGTTAAAAGCGGAATTATGGGTATCTCAAATGCCTCGCTTGATACACCATGGCCAAAGCTGAAAAGAACGCGAAACGCTGTGTCTGCACTTCTTTCGCAACACATACTTTCCGCACCACCCGATCCCGCTTCTTTTTTTGACATCATGCAAGACACACGCTCAGCTTCCTTGAGCGAGTTGCCACAAACCGGGGTTGGACCTGAGCGTGAAAAACTGTTAGGGAGTCCCTTTATTAAAAATGAGCGTTACGGCACGCGCTGTATCACGCTCATCATGCAGCGTTCGGATGGACTGGTGCGATTTCACGAAAAACGCTTTGATGCGCAGGCGCTGGTCAGCGGTGAAAGCTTTTGGACGATCGACACTCAAAAAAATAACATCACAGCCGGAACAATCGATCACTTTAACTTTTAAGCGGATCTAACTTGAGACGATCTATAATTCCAAATGTTTCCTTTTGCCTGAAGGCCATCTATGTCTGAGCTAAAAATCCGAATTTCTGATGCTGTCAAGAACGCGATGCGTGCCAAGGCGGCCGATCGTTTGGGAACCTTACGTTTTCTTCAGGCTGCGATCAAACAGCGCGAAGTTGACGAGCGCAAGGAGCTATCGGATGCCGAGGTGACTGCGATCATTGAAAAACAGATTAAGCAACGCCGCGAGTCTATTGCTGCGTTTGAGCAAGCCGGGCGTGTTGAAACCGCCGCCCAAGAAACCGCTGAAATGGTGATTCTAAAAGAGTTTTTGCCTCAGGCCGCGACCCCAGCCGAGGTCGCCACTGCCATGGATGCCGCGCTTGCCGAAGTTGCGGCTCAGGGGATATCCGGTGCACCTGCGATGGGTAAGGTCATGGCGCTTTTAAAACAGTCCCTTGCAGGCCGCGCGGATATGTCCACGCTTTCTGCTCAGGTTAAAGCAAAACTAAGCTAAAGGCTTGACCTTGAGAACTTTAAAGGCTGCAGACGCTTTTGCAATGACGTTGCCTGCTGTATCAAGGACTTCGCCTTCACAAAAAGCAATGGAATTGCCACGTCGAATGCAGCGCGCCTGAACCGTCAGATCCGTGACGGCAGGCTCCAGGCAAGTTGTATGCATATCAATAGTTGCCATGCCAATACCCAAAGGATCGCTTGCGCGTCCCGCGGCGCTTAGCGTGAAATCAAGGATGCTCATGATTGCGCCGCCGTGAATATGCCCTCTACTATTTTTTAATTCATCACGAATTTTGATCCGTGTCACGGCTTGGTCGTCCTTGCAGAGCACGGGTTCAAGTTGAAGAAAATCTAAATATGGAATGGTTAATCCGAAATAAGATTTGGTATTTGAAGATGACACGTTGACACTCTTGATAATCAATCAATGTTAAATGATAGATCTAAGTTTAATATAATGATTTGAATGGTCGACTTATAGCGATTTTCGTTTAACAGAGACGACACATTTCACTGAACTAGACACATCATTGTACGACCTTCACGGTGAGCCTACATTGCACAATCAAGATTCTTCTTTTCCATGGATAGCTGTCGCGGCTCTTTTGGGTCTGATGGGTGTCGCTTTGGGTGCTATAGCTGCGCATGCACTTACAGATCCCAAAGCAATAGCCGCTATTGAAAAAGCAGCAATTTATCAACTCATTCATGCTTTGGTTCTGATCATGAGTACTTTACTGGCAGGAACTATTGTGCAATGGAGTCGAGTATTTTTTTTAATCGGTATTTTCTTATTTTGTGGCTCGATCGAGCTGAAGTATCTTTTAAATCTCCCGCATGTCACAGTTGTGGCGCCAACCGGAGGAATATGCCTGATGCTAGGCTGGGTCCTGCTTGGCATCGCGAGTTTGCGACAGCGTTAGACGTCATAACTCTGTATAAAAGCCTGTGAATTTAAAAAAAATCGTGCGTAACAGTGGTAAAAAGACGTACAGCACTTTATTCCTTTCATCACTTAATATCTAATCCAATGACTATACGAGACAAAGCATATATCGTCGGTGCATATGAACACCCCACGCGTAAAGCTCCAGACAAATCCGTAGCACAGTTGCACGCGGAATCAGCAAAAGGAGCCCTCGAAGATGCTGGCTTATCACTCAGTGATATTGACGGTTATTTTTGTGCAGGCGATGCACCAGGCTTAGGAATGTTAAACATGGCTGACTATATGGGGCTCAACAAGCTTCGTCATGTTGACTCCACAGAGACCGGTGGCTGCTCTTATCTGATTCATGTTTCCCATGCAGCCCAAGCCATCGCGGCTGGAAAGTGCGACATTGCACTCATTACTCTGGCAGGACGTCCGCGATCGGCAGGCTCCTCGGGATTACAGCCCCGCAATTGGGGCAATGATTTGCCAGACGTACCTTTTGAGGCGCCCTTTGGGCCAGTGACTGTCAATAGCTATGCAATGGTCGCCGCCCGCCATATGTATGAGTACGGAACGACCTCTGAGCAACTTGCTTGGATCAAGGTTGCAGCCTCTCACCATGCACAACATAATCCTCATGCCATGTTGCGCGATGTCGTGACCGTTGAGGACGTGATCAATTCGCCCTTGGTATCCACTCCCCTTCATCGTCTCGACTGTTGCGTGGTGAGCGATGGCGGCGGTGCTTTGATCGTGGCGCGTCCTGATATTGCCAAGTCACTCAAACGACCTCTCGTCAAGCTTCGCGGTGCTGGCGAGTCATTCAAAGGTCAGCTCGGTGGACGTGTCGACCTGACCTACTCCGGTGCCCGTATCTCGGGTGCAAATGCCTTTGCAGAAGCGGGCCTCACGCCCCAAGATATCAAATACGCCTCGATATATGACAGCTTCACCATCACGGTTTTGATGCAGCTAGAGGATCTTGGTTTTTGCAAAAAAGGCGAAGGCGGTAAGTTTGTATCTGATGGCAACTTGATCTCTGGCGTAGGTAAACTGCCCTTTAATACTGACGGCGGTGGCTTGTGCAACAACCACCCCGCTAATCGTGGTGGTATCACTAAAGTCATCGAGGCTGTTCGTCAACTACGCGGCGAAGCGCATCCTGCCGTACAGGTCAACAATTGTGACATCGCCCTCGCCCATGGCACAGGCGGTTTTCTTGGTTCGCGCCATGGTAGCGCAACACTGATCATGGAGCGTGAATAATCATGACGATGATGTATCAACCCAATCCTATTCCAGCCCCTGCCGAAGAGCAAGGAAATCAACCTTTTTGGGAGGCTGCCAAAACGGGTAAGTTTTTAGTCAAATACTGTAAATCTTGCAAACAACCGCATTGGTATCCTCGTACCCTCTGCCCCTTTTGTTTCGGTGAAACAGAATGGAAAGAAGGCTCTGGCAAAGGCACGATTTACTCGCTGAGCGTGATGCAACGGGGCAATCCAAATCCGTACTGCATCGCTTATGTCACACTCGATGAAGGCGTCACGATGATGACTCAGATTGTAGATTGTGATTTAGCTGCGCTTAGGATTGGACAAAAAGTCAGGTTAGTATTTAAGCCAACGACTGAGGAAGGTCCTCCTGTTCCAATGTTTACGCCAGTTTAATAAACGTTTTGAAAGTGTCGTGACAAGAGTCAAAAAAAAGAGGATCTTCGGATCCTCTTTTTTTTATGCTTGGTTGTTGCTTAAAGAGCGAGTGCGATATTAATAATATCGTCAAGAAATTTAAGATTTTCTTTGATGTTAAATGTTTTACCGTTCACTGAAAGTACTCCGTTGTTAAATTCAAAACTTGTTTTAAGACCTTCAGGTGTTTTAACTGCAAGTCCAAGCATCAAGGCTGTTGTCTGTTGGGCTTTATCCAATACGCCCCTACCATTTAAGACAATTTGTCCGGTCGCACGCAGACGCTGAGAAGAGGAGAAAACTGATGGGGTTCCATCGACCTTTAAGACTTCGATGTTCAGGTCTCCACTCAGCGAACCGCCCTCTACATTTGCTACCAAGCGAGGTACGCCAATTGAAAAGCCTTTATTAAACAAATCACGCAAAGATTTGGATAACGCTAAATGCTCTTCACCCGTCATTTTATTGAAGTCTTTTGCATCACGCAAAATAGTTGTGATAGTCATGACGCTGTCTTTATCCAAGCCACGTATAACAAACTCTTGATTCACATCACTCAGCTTGAATTTCTCGTAAGAATAGCGATCCATTGTTTGGGAAATAGCCAGATTGAAACGATCATTCAATAGGCTGGCAGTTTTAGTGAGTTTGATTCCTTCAAATGCGGATGATTCACTGGTGCCCTTATTGATTTCGAAAGAGTAGGTGCCTAATCCCAAATTACGATTAGAGAGATTGATATCAATACTCATACCCCGCCAATCAGTGATAACAGATTCAGTTCGTGCATTGAGATGATCGGAATGCAGTTTTAATTGGAGTGTTTGATTATCCCAAGTCGCAGTTCCAGTCAGGGGCGTGAGTTTCAATGCGGCTTGTGGATCTTTGAATAAAAGTTCTGAAAGTTCAATGCTTGAATGACGCTGACCACCATACCCAATATGCCCTTTACCATGCATCGTCGGGCCTTGCCCGAAAAGCTGTTTGAGCATGGGATCAATCGAATCGACACCCCTCATCTTCCACTCAAGACGACCTGCAGAGTCTGGCATGAGAAGGTTTGAAATTTTGTATTGAATCACCAAACCGATTGCTGTTGGTCCTCCGTTGGAAATTGGAGCGAAATTAGGAAAACGAATTTCGAACTTTCCTGATGAAGAAAAAGCAGATTGATGATGTTCAATTGTTTTGATGTGTATGGCGTCATTATTTTTGTAGAGTTCAGGTAGAGAAGTAACGTATTGACCCGAGGTGTGTGCAGAATAAAAACTCGCACCCAACCATACGACAATAAGCGCGCCAAGCAATACGATAAAACTAATAACTTTTTTCACGATCATCATCCAGTTAAATGAAAAGCAACATTGAAAATTTTCAAAAATTAATTAGAGTTTTAGACGCCAAACTCTGTAGAGAGCTCGGCGGCGCGTCGATCCGCAGCATGCATCGCTCGAGTGACAATCTCTACAAAATGCGACTCGTGAAAGACAGACAGCGCAGCAGCAGTCGTGCCTCCTTTTGAAGTGACACGCTCTCTAAGGGTCGAGGGTGTTTCGGACGAATCGCATGCAAGCTTGGTTGCGCCAGCCAACGTTGCCATGGCGAGTTCTTTAGCTTGGTCAGAGGTCAAGCCGAGAGCTTCCCCTCCTTGAATTAACGCTTCAAGAAATAAGAAAACATAAGCAGGACCGCTACCTGAAAGTGCCGTGACAGCATCGATCGCGGCATCGTCCTTGACCCAAACAGTTTGACCTACAGAAGCCAAAAGATTGGTTGCAGTTATTCTGTTCTCTGCGGACAACACTGAAGGCGCAGCGAGCCCCGTTACACCGGCTCCTACGAGCGCGGGTGTGTTGGGCATACACCTAACAATATTGTTAAAGGGAGCGTGCGAGGAGCCTAACCAATTCGCAAGCGAGGCAATTGAAATTCCTGCAGCGATACTAATTACCAAGGTTTCGGGCGTCATCCAGGGTTTGCACTGTAAAACAACATCTTTCATTTGTTGTGGTTTGACGGCAAAAATCCAAACCTTGTGGTTTTGTAGATGTACATCTGGCGACGCGCTTGTACTCATGCCACGCTCAGACCAAGTTTTACGTAAAGAATCTGCTACCTCAACGATGTGCACTTGTGATGAGGGGCAATGCTGGGCGAGCAAGCCGGAAACTAAGGCATTGGCCATATTGCCACCGCCAATAAAGGCCACAGAGGGAAAGTGAATCATCAAAATACCTTTAGATTAAAACTTCAAATGCAATACCTATAAAAATGACAGCACCAATCCACGTATTATGTAGAAATGCTTTAAAGCAAGCTTGTCGGTCACGTTCTTTTATCCATTTCATATGCTGAGTAGCAATCATGGCTGCAACAGAAAGCGCGGCATAAAAAATCCAACTATATTGGAGCCAAGCGCCAGCAATGCCCAGTAAAAAAAGGGTCATGGCATAACACAGCCCTACGATCAGTACATCATAGCGTCCAAAGGTGATGGCAGAGGATTTGACGCCTAAGCGCAAGTCATCATCACGATCTACCATTGCATACTCAGTGTCATACGCCATTGCCCAAAAAATATTCGCACACAATAATAACCAGGCTACTTCAGGAACCTGATTTTGAATCGCAGCAAAACCCATGGGGATTCCAAAGCCAAAAGCGATACCAAGATAGGCTTGAGGAATCGCAAAAAAACGTTTGAAAAGTGGATAAGTGATCGTCAAAATTACGGCAATCGCTGCCAAAGAAATCGTAAGGGTATTTGTTGTTAATACAAGAAAAAAACTGAGCAATCCCAATGCTGCAGCAACGTAAAGCGCTTCTCTTGGCGTGATAGCACCCGTCGCTATGACTCTAAGCTGAGTACGTTTGACATGAGGGTCGACCTCGCGATCGAAATAGTCATTCATTGCACAGCCTGCCGAGCGCATTAAAACTGTGCCTAAAATAAACACGAATAAAATATGAAGGCTAGGCATCCCTTCAGCGGCGGCAAAGAGGGCCCATAAGGTTGGCCAGAGTAAAAGCAAGATACCAATAGGTTTATCGATTCGAATCAATTGACCGTAGAGTTTTAATTTAGAAATCACGGTCAGTTCCTAGGGCGCCTGTGTATGTACTTGCAACTGTTGAGGCAACATTTTGACATCTTGTAACGCACAGGCATAGACTGCTTGAGCGAGGGCATCAATCGCAACGGCACGAGGAAAGCTTTTACGCCAAGCGAGCACGACACGCCTATCTGGAATTGGACGATCAAAAGGAATGTAGCGTAATAATTTGTTATTGCGCTCTTCTTTTGGCACGGAAGTGCGAGGCATCACAGTGATACCAATCCCTGCTGCAACCATATGGCGTATGGTTTCGAGCGAGGATCCTTCAAAAGTTCTTTGAATGCCTTCGCTAGAGGCTGCAAAACGCGATAACTCAGGACAAACTTCAAGGACCTGATCCCTGAAACAGTGGCCACTGCCAAGAAGAAGCATATTTTGTTGTTTTAAGTCTTCGGCAGAAATTGTTTTACGAGAAGCCCAGGGATGGCTGGCCGGGATCACGACAATAAATTCTTCATCATAAAGAGGCTGAGTCATTAAGCCCGCATCTGGAAGCGGCAGAGCCATGATGGCACAGTCGATCTCCCCTTGACGAAGCAGTTCAATCAGGCGAACAGTAAAGTTTTCCTGCAATATCAAAGGCATTTGTGGCGTTCGTTCGATTTGAGTTGGCACAAGTTTGGGTAAAAGATACGGGCCAATCGTGTGAATCACGCCCACGCGCAATGCGCCGGCCAAAGGATCGTGTCCCAGTCGGGCAAGCTCTTTAAGATTGGCGCTTTCCTCAAGGACTTTTTGCGCTTGAGACACAATTTGCTGACCAATAGGCGTGACACCGACCTCAGTACCGCCACGTTCGAACAATGTGATACCGAGCTCGTCTTCGAGCTTACGAATGGCAACAGAGAGCGTAGGCTGGCTCACAAAACAGGCCTCTGCAGCACGTCCAAAATGACGCTCTCTGGCGACAGCGACAATGTATTTCAGTTCGGTCAAAGTCATCAAAAATCCAAATTTCAATTAACACGTTGTTTGACTGCAAGAATAGATATTTCTAGGAGAAGTAAAATCTCACTTGAATCCTCAACTGCGTAAAAAATCCTCCCGACCGCGCATCCATCGATCGAGGTGCTTTTCAACCACCTCGGGTGCGTATTGTCGTAGATCCTTTGCCACCTCACGCGCTAGAGTGACAAGGCCAGAATCGGTCGCAAGATCAGCGAACTTTAGTAAAGCCATGCCTGATTGTCGCGCACCGAGCATTTCACCGGGTCCACGAAAATCCAGATCACGTTGAGCGATTTCAAAACCGTCCTGTGTTTCATACATCGCTTTGAGGCGTTGACGCGCAATCAAAGATAACGGTGTTTGATAAAGCAGAACACAAACAGACTGCAATGCACCTCGCCCTACTCGACCACGCAATTGATGTAGCTGCGCCAAACCAAAACGTTCGGCATGTTCGATCACCATCATAGAGGCGTTTGGTACATCAACCCCGACCTCAATCACTGTTGTCGCGACGAGCACATCGATTTCACCTATCCGAAATGCCTGCATGACGCGTGCTTTTTCTGCGGTCGGTAAACGACCGTGCACAAGTCCGACATTGAAGCCTACTAGTGCTTCAGCTAAGTCTTTATGCGTATCTACCGCGGTTTGTAAATCCAAAGCTTCACTTTCCTCGACGAGGGGACATACCCAATAAGTTTGTTGCCCTTTATCGCAAGCCTGAACAATGTGTTGAATCAACTCGCTGCGACGGTCTGAGGCGATGAGTTTAGTCACAACAGGTGTACGTCCCGGTGGCAACTCGTCTATCGAAGATACCTCTAGGTCGGCATAAAACGTCATCGCGAGAGTGCGTGGAATGGGTGTCGCGCTCATCGTCAGCTGATGAGGAACCCACTCAGTGAGATCGACGTGTTCGCCTTTGCGTGAAAGTGTCAAACGCTGAGTCACACCGAAACGATGCTGTTCATCCACAATGATCAAACCAAGTGATTGAAAGTCCACGCCTTCCTGAATAAGCGCTTGAGTGCCGACCACTAATTTTGCTTCTCCAGTACGAATGGCGTGTAAGGCTTCGCGACGATCCTTTGCAGATACGCTTCCAGCGAGCCAATAAACAGTGACGCCTAAAGGCTCGTACCAAGATTTGAGCTTGACGTAATGTTGTTCGGCAAGTATTTCGGTGGGTGCCATTAATGCAACTTGCGCGCCATGATCGATGGCCTGAAGTGCAGCAAGAGCCGCTACAACGGTCTTGCCACTTCCAACATCGCCTTGCAATAAACGATACATTGGAAAACGACGTCCTAAATCAGCGGCTATTTCATCGGATACGCGTTGTTGAGCTCCAGTCAGTTTGAAAGGGAGCGAACTTTTAAGCTTGGCAACAAGCCCCTGATTTGTTTTATGCGTATAGGGCTGAGCATGTTTACTTTGGCGAGCTGCTCGCGCGGCTGCGAGAGATAACTGCTGAGCGAGTAATTCATCAAATTTAATTCTTGTCCATGCAGGGTGTTCATGCTCCATCAGCGCATGAGCATCCATCTCGGGTGTGGGGGCATGAATCGTACGGACTGCCTCTTCAAAAGACATCAAGTCGAGCTTTTTAATAAGCGCAGGAGGCAAGGTGTCTTGCATGGCTGCGCTTTTCAATGCTTGAGTAATGGCTTTACGCAAGCTTGGTTGAGAGAGACCATCGGTCGTCGGGTAGATCGGGGTGAGCGCCACAGATAAAGGTGCTCCAGGGGCTGAAATGCGAGGATGTATCAACTCATAGCCGTACAAGCCACCTCGAACTTCTCCGCGGACACGCCAGCGTTTACCTGCTTGCATTTGGCTCTGCTGGCTAGGATAAAAAGTGAGCCAACGTAATCCAATCTCAGCGGTGTCATCGCGTAAAACGGCCGTCAACTGGCGTCTAGGTTTGAGAATGACATCAGAGCGCACAATCTCGCCTTCGACCTGTGCAGACATACCAGGTCGTAAAGCTGAGATGTCTTGTATCTGCGTTTCATCTTCATAGCGAAGAGGAAGGTGCAAGATCAGTGATTCAGGCGTTGTCAAACCGAGACGTTCGAATTTTGAACGTACAGACATATCAGACGATGCAGGACGTTTAGGCGATCGACCCAACGAACTAGGCATGACAACTCCAGCGGCAGATACGCATCGTCAAATAACGATAATCGCTTCTATCTCAAACTGTGCATCTTTAGGCAAACTGCTAATCCCGACAGTGGAGCGTGCGGGAAATGGCTCAGGGATAAGCTCGGCCATGATGCTATTGGCGACAGGAAACTGCTTGAGGTCCGTGAGAAACAAAGTCAGTTTGACGATATTTTCAAGACGACCACCCGCCGCTTCGATCACGGCTTTCATGTTCGCAAAGGATTGGCGTACTTGTGGCTCGAAACTGTCAGAAACCATGACACCTGTTTCTGGAACGAGCCCAATCTGACCTGATAAAAATACCATTTTCCCGGCAGGCGCGGCCACAGCTTGCGAATAAGGACCGACAGCTGCGGGCGCGGCATTGGTATGGATAATTTGTTTAGACATGTTTGCTCCTAATCAATAACTATTGGATTTTAACGTTCAATAGTCGAAGACGATAGCTTAGTGCCTAAAAATAAAGAAAATAATCAGTTCGTCAGTTCAGGTTGATTCTCGGCATAACCAGAATCCATCCCCAATTCTCGAAGTTTTCGAGTAATAGTATTTCGTCCCATGCCAAGTCTGGCGGCAGCCTCAACGCGGCGTCCACGACATACCTCAAGCGAGGATTGTAAAATTGTGCGCTCGAACTGCCTTGTTAAGGCAGACCACACTTCCGGGTCAGAGCGTGAAAGACGGTTATTTGCTTCGATAGCGAGGAGTTGCTGCCAGGTCTGAGGACTCGCAAGACCTGAAAGATTGGGGAGTTTTTGAGGCAAATCGGCGGCGCGAACTTCGGCAGGAAGATCGCTGACTTCTACTGTTTGGCCAGGTGCCATTACGGTAAGCCAATGACAGAAGTTCTCCAATTGTCTGACATTTCCAGGAAAATCGAATTGGGTCAACATTCGCATCGCTTGATCAGAAATACGCTTGGCCGGAACGCCTAGTCCACGCGCACACACAGATAAAAAATGCCTGGCGAGCTCTGGAATATCCTCACGCCGCTCTTTAAGAGGGGGGAGTCGCAAGCGAATCACATTCAGACGATGAAATAAATCCTCACGAAATTTACCTTCCCTCACACGCTCTTCAAGAGGCTGGTGTGTGGCGGCAATGATGCGGACATCAACACTCACAGGCTGTGCCCCTCCTACCCGATAGAAAGTGCCGTCAGACAAAACACGCAGCAAGCGAGTTTGTAATTCAAAAGGCATATCGCCAATCTCATCTAAAAACAAAGTTCCGCCACTCGCTTCTTCGAAACGTCCGCGACGTAATGAATTGGCGCCCGTAAAAGCACCACGCTCATGACCAAACAATTCGGCTTCGAGAAGGTCTCGAGGAATCGCAGCGGTATTCAAGGCAACGAATGGGCCTTTCGAGCGCACGCCATGGCTATGTAAAGCACGCGCAACAAGTTCTTTTCCCGTACCGGATTCACCCGTAATCAATACGGTGACGTTTGAATGGGCTAAACGTCCAATCGCTCTGAACACTTCCTGCATCGCCACCGAGGAGGATTGAGTCAAGATACCTTTATCAGAAGATTTTGAAGAAGTCGTCGTTTGCTCAGAAGTTGAAGAGAGACTCTCGCCATCGCTTGGCGAAGGCTCTCGCACGGCACGTTGAATGAGCGCAACAGCCTCATTGATATCAAAGGGTTTGGCTAAGTAGTCAAATGCGCCCCCCTGAAAGGCACTGACGGTAGTGTCAAGATCGCTATAGGCCGTCATGATGATGACTGGCAAGCTAGGATATTTTTCCTTGACCAACTTGAGCAGTGTAAAACCATCCGTGCCTGGCATCCGGATATCTGAAATCAGCGCGGCAGGAAGCTCGGACTCAAGCGCAATCGATACATCACTGGCTCCGACGAAGCTGCGTGTCGCGATACCAGCGCGGCTCAGGGCTTTTTCAAGCACCCAGCGGATGGCTTGATCATCATCCACGATCCAGACTGGTTTCATAAAGACTCCATAGGTAACATTAGACGAAACTCAGTGTGACCGGGTCGCGAATCAAACTCAATCACCCCACCGTGCTGTTGAACAAAATCCTGAGCTAGACTCAGACCTAATCCTGTGCCACCTTCGCGACCTGTCACAAGAGGATGAAAAATACGGTCTTGAAGATTCAAGGGCACACCAGGGCCGTTATCAGTGACCGATACCACGATCGCCATTTTGTGCTGCTTGTGCCTCAATAAAACCTGACGTGCAACCCTTGTTTTTAAAGTGATCAGAGGTGAAGCTACCGGGATAGATCCTGTCATCATTTGAGCCGCATTTCTGACGACATTTAAAAGCGCTTGCATCAGTCTGGCAGGGTCGGCACGAAACTCAGGCATGGAGGCGTCATAATCACGGACAAGCGCAACTTCCCTAAACTCCGCACGAACCAGAGCGCAGACGCGCTCACACACTTCGTGAATATTGACCGACTGCCATTGAATTGGCATACGCTGTGGGGCGGCCAATCGATCGACTAAAGCCTGAAGACGATCAGCCTCTGAAATGATGACGCGCGTATATTCTCGTAAAGAAGGATCCGGAAGCTCGGACTCAAGCAACTGAGCTGCGCCGCGTAAACCTCCGAGAGGATTTTTAACCTCATGCGCAAGATTACGCAAAAGTTCGTGCTGCGTTTCAATTTCGTCAACGAGCCTGATGCTTCGATCTACTAAGACACGTTGTTCAATGTCCTTGATCTCGAGTAAGGCTGCCCAGGGCTTATTAATTAAAGCAATGGAAGTTACACTGACTTCGACAGTCTCAGAGCCACGACGCGTGAGCGCGAATTGACGACAATCATCGACTTCGCCGGAACAGGCTTGGCGAATCGATTGTTCTAAGGCCTCATCACGTTCAAAAAGAAAACCTGCTGGCGAACCAATAATATGTCGCCGAGACCTGCCGAACATCATTTCCGCTGCCGAATTAGCCTGCAAGATCTCTCCACGACGGTTCAGTAATAGAACCGTCGTAGCAAGAAGATCAAAGGCTTCAAAAGAAATCATGGGTATCGGGCCGGGAGGCCCGACCCCAAGTTTTGTCGGCAGTTTAGAGGCTGTAATACATATCGAATTCGACGGGATGAGTCGTCATACGCAGACGATTCACTTCGTTCATCTTCAGCTCGACATATGCATCCAGCATTTCGTTTGTAAACACTCCACCACGTGTCAAGAACTCACGGTCCTTGTCAAGTGACTCAAGAGCCTGCTCCAGTGAGCTGCATACTGTTGGGATCTTTGCATCTTCTTCTGGCGGCAAATCGTACAGATTCTTGTCAGCGGGATCGCCGGGGTGAATCTTGTTTTGTACACCATCTAAACCAGCCATCATCAAGGCGGAGAAGGCCAAGTATGGGTTAGCAAGTGGATCCGGAAAACGCGCCTCGATACGACGGCCTTTTGGATTGGCGACGTGAGGAATACGAATCGAAGCTGAGCGGTTGCGTGCTGAATAGGCAAGCTTGACAGGGGCTTCGTAGTGAGGAACCAAACGCTTGTAGGAATTGGTGCCAGGGTTGGTGATGGCATTCAACGCCCGAGCATGCTTGATAACACCGCCGATGTAGTACAGAGCGAACTCTGACAAACCTGCATAACCATTGCCTGCGAACAAGTTCTGACCATCTTTCCAGATGGACTGGTGAACGTGCATACCTGAACCGTTGTCTCCCACGATGGGCTTAGGCATGAACGTCGCCGTTTTGCCATAAGCATGTGCGACATTATGAATCGTGTACTTCATAATTTGAATCCAGTCCGCGCGTTTAACGAGCGTGCTGAATTTTGTGCCGATTTCCATTTGGCCTGCACCAGCGACTTCGTGGTGATGGACTTCGACGGGGATGCCGGCTTCTTCGAGCAAAATACACATTTCCGAACGCATGTCTTGCATTGAATCTACGGGAGGCACTGGAAAATATCCACCCTTTACGCGTGGACGGTGTGCAAGGTTGCCGCCTTCGTTGTCAGCGCTTGAAGACCAGAAACCTTCGTCTGACTTGATTTTGACGTGGCAACCAGACATATCGTCGCCCCAGGTGACGCCATCAAAAACAAAGAACTCTGGCTCAGGACCAAAGAAAGCGGTATCGCCTAAACCGCTAGACTTGAGATAGGCTTCAGCGCGTTTGGCAAGAGAGCGCGGATCACGCTCGTAACCTTTCATATCTGTTGGCTCAACCACATCGCACGTGATGATCATTGTGGACTCTTCGCGGAATGGATCCATGTGAGCGGTTGATGGATCGGGCATCAGCAACATGTCAGAGGCTTCGATACCTTTCCAACCCGCGATCGATGATCCATCAAAGGCGTGGCCATCGGTGAACTTGCCTTCATCCATATGACTCACAGGCACGGAGACGTGCTGTTCTTTGCCAAGGGTATCTGTGAAACGGAAGTCAACAAATTTGACTTCGTTTTCAGCAATTTTTTTCAACACGTCTTGTGAGGTGCTCATAATATGACTCCGCTAAAAAAAGAGGGAATGTACAAAAATCTGTCGCAGAACACATGATCTGCATACCGTTGTTTAAGCAAATTTTATGCCAGCTTTGAAGTACTGGGATTAGCCCTGAAAGGGAGCGCAATTAAGCACTATATTAGTGCATATGCACCAAAATATGCACTATTTTAGTGAATGATGCATGAATAATGTTAAGACTATGACAAGAAAATACTTTGTAATTCATTTAAAAAGCGCCAGCCTGTCTCTGTCGCCTGAAGCCTAGAGTGATCTGTCGTTAAAAGTTTCTTTTGTCTAGCGAGCGTTAAACGCTCGGCAATATCGCCATATGACAGTCCTGTTCGCTCATTGAAAAGATCCAGAGCGACACCCTCTCGAAGTCGTAATGCATTGAGCATAAACTCAAAGGGCAAATCTTCGCGGGTCACAAACTTTTTCTCTGAGATTTGGCTGCCGTTTCTCAACACACTCGCTTGCATCCAGCTTTCTGGATTGCGCAGGCGTACCTCGCGCTGAATACGATCGGGAAAAGACACTTTGCCATGGGCACCAGGACCAAGCCCAAGATAATCGCCAAATTGCCAGTAGTTGATATTGTGACGGGCACGCGCTCCGTGACGAGCAAAAGCAGAAACTTCGTAGCGGTCAAAGCCTGCCTCAGATAATAAAGACTCAATACCCTCTTCCATTGAGACTGCCAAGTCATCGTCTGGCAATGGGGGTGGGAATTTGGCAAAAATGGTGTTCGGCTCAAGCGTCAGTTGATATATCGAAAGGTGCTCTGTTCCAAATGAGAGCGCCTCGCGCGCATCCAACATACAAGCGTCAAAACTTTGACCAGGTAAGGCAAACATCAAATCGAGATTGACTCGCTCAACTGCTGCTATTGCCATTTCGATGGCGTTACGCGCTTGGGTGCCATTGTGCACGCGACCTAATTTTTGAAGTTGTTCATCATCAAAAGTCTGTATGCCTAATGAAATCCTATTGATGCCGCTTTCAGCGTAAGACTTGAAGCGCCCTGCTTCTGCCGCGCCTGGATTGGCCTCTAAGGTGACTTCTGCATCAGGCCAGAGATTGAAGTGTGCTCTGACCATGCCCATTAAACGATCGATGGCGGAGGCAGACAACAAACTCGGTGTTCCGCCGCCAATAAAAACCGTGTGTACCTGTCGACCCCAAACATCGGGCAACGCCTGTTCAATATCAGCTTGAAGCGCAGCTAAGTAGCGCTCTTCAGGTATGTCACCGGAAGCTTCGTGAGAATTAAAGTCGCAATAAGGACACTTACGAATACACCATGGCACATGTATGTAAATAGACAGCGGCGGTAGAGTGCTTAGCATCTGCCCAGAACGCTCAAGTGAAGACATGTGCGCTGGCACGATTAGGCTATCGATCTCTGATCCTTGTGGTTTCCAGTTTTCAGAACGAATAGGAATGATGCGCGTCATAAGGAGCAGTAGCCTCGTTCGCGCATCTTAGAAAAAAGTAATTGCATCGCTTGGCCACGATGACCTATACGATTTTTAAGAACGGGATCAAGCTCTGCAACGGTACATCCGTGTTCAGGTATAAAAAAATACGGATCATATCCAAAACCGTGAGTACCTCTTGGCGAATCAACAATCTCACCATACCAACTGGCTTCGGCAATCAGTGGCTGAGGATCCTCTGCGTGCGTTAAAAACACCAAGACAGCGACATACCAAGCTTTTCGATCCGTAATATTTGCAAGTTCACGAACCAGTTTTTGGTTATTCGCCAAGTCAGAACGCTCACCCTGTGCTGTTTGCGCATAGCGGGCAGAAAGTATTCCAGGAGCTCCACCTAGTGCGCGAACACATAGGCCGGAATCATCGGCGATAGAAGGCTGGCCCGACATTGCACTGGCATGTCTGGCCTTGGTGAGCGCGTTTTCAACGAAACTTGGGTGAGGTTCAGGAGCATCGCTGATATTGAGCGATGCTTGAGGAATCAGGGAGATTCCAAGCGGCTTAAATAATGCGGCAAATTCTTTAATTTTGCCTGCATTGCCTGAAGCAAGAACAATGGATGTCATCATGGAATGGCTTGAAACTAAAATTTAAGCTGTTTGAACGTCTTCAATCAGCATATTGACGAGATCTCTTGCAAAACTCGGTAATTGTTGGAGATTGCGCACACAAATTTGAAGTTTTCTTTCTGACCATTCGTCAGAAAGGCTCACGATCTTGATATTAAGTCGCTGGGCATAACGTTTGGCCACCAACTCGGGAACCACCCCGATGCCAACACCCGCCTCGATCATTCGACATACGGCCTCGAAACTACCCACCTCAACACGAAAACGAAACGGATAGCCAAGCTTGTCTGCTGCTTGGATTAAAAATGCATGAATCGCGCTCCATTCGGAGAGACCCACATACTCAAAGGCGAGCGTATCTGAGAACGCGACCTCGTTCAGTTCACTCAAAGGGTGTTCAATAGGTGTCACGAGCACCAATCTATCTTCGCGATAGGGAATGTATTCGAGCTCAGAGGAGGCAGGCTTGCCCGCAACGATTCCGATGTCTGCAGAACCTTCTGACACAGCCTTAATCACCAAATAACTCAAACGCTCGCGTAGCTCAACCGTGACATCAGGGTGAGA
Source organism: Bordetella parapertussis (assembly GCA_945868195.1). Classification (GTDB taxonomy): domain Bacteria; phylum Pseudomonadota; class Gammaproteobacteria; order Burkholderiales; family Burkholderiaceae_B; genus Zwartia. The sequence continues at coordinate 12,350 of CAMBLP010000002.1, read as the reverse complement.
AGCCAAGAACCGGCTGAGTACTGCGGGCATAAACTCGGTCATGGCGGTTGTATTGGCCAGCATTCGTACTTGACCTTTAATACCACGCGCATACTCGTGAATATCACCCCGCAAATGATCAATTTGACGCAGTACTAATCTGGCATGACGTAAAAAAGCTTCACCAGAGGGCGTGAGTGTCACGCCCTGGCTATTGCGGTGAAAAAGCCTAGTGCCAAAGTGGTCTTCCAGGTTTTTAACGCGATTACTCGCTGCGGGCAGTGATAAATGTGATTTTTCAGCACCACGCGTCAGGCTACTGGCATCTCCGATATTCACAATGAGCTGTAAATCGGTCAGGTCGAAATGGTTCGCCATAGGGTTGGCAGTCTCTTAATCAATCAAAAAGCCCGGGTTAACCAAACATAAATAGTCAAGTTTGTCGCCATGGGGCACATTAGCATCTGTATAACATTTGCCATCATAAGACAATCATGAACTCCAACGTTGATCAGTATCAGGATATCCGTGACGCGATAAGGGATCTGTGCAAACAGTTCCCGGACGAGTACTTTCGTAAAGTGGACGAAGTCAGGGGTTACCCCGAAGAGTTTGTCAATGCTTTGACCCAAGCTGGCTGGATGGCCGCGTTGATTCCTCAAGAATACGGCGGTTCAGGACTCGGCTTGACCGAAGCCTCCGTGATTATGGAGGAAATCAACCGTTCCGGAGGTAATTCCGGTGCCTGTCATGGTCAGCTCTACAACATGGGAACTCTGCTTCGCCATGGTTCAGCCGAGCAGAAAAACTTTTATTTACCAAAAATTGCTGCCGGTGAATTGCGCTTGCAATCTATGGGGGTGACAGAGCCCACAACGGGTACGGACACCACCAAAATCAAGACCACCGCCGTTCGCAAAGGCGACCGGTACGTGATTAATGGTCAAAAAGTATGGATTTCACGTGTCCAGCACTCGGATTTGATGATCTTGTTGGCCCGTACGACACCTCTTGATCAAGTCACTAAAAAAACCGAAGGCATGTCGATTTTTATCGTTGATTTGCGTGACGCGATTGGTAAGGGTTTGACCGTTCGTCCGATCTTGAACATGGTGAACCACGAAACAAATGAATTGTTTTTTGACAATCTCGAGATTCCTGCAGAAAACTTGATTGGTGAGGAAGGCAAAGGATTTAAATATATTCTTGATGGCCTGAACGCAGAGCGCGCGTTGATTGCCGCCGAATGTATCGGTGACGGTTACTGGTTTGTGGATCGCGTAACTGCTTACGTCAAAGACCGTATCGTGTTTGGACGACCAATCGGTCAAAACCAAGGTGTGCAGTTTCCGATCGCGCGAGCCCATATCAACGTTGAGGCCGCAAGCCTGATGCGCTATGAGGCTTGCCGCTTGTTTGATGCCAATCTCCCTTGTGGTGCCCAAGCCAATATGGCAAAACTTTTGGCGGCCGATGCTTCTTGGGAAGCGGCCAATGCCTGCTTGCAATTCCATGGCGGCTTCGGATTTGCGTGTGAATACGACGTAGAGCGTAAATTCCGCGAAACGCGCCTATATCAGGTTGCGCCGATTTCGACTAACCTGATTTTGTCTTATGTCGCCGAGCACATTCTCGGTTTGCCACGATCCTTTTAAAGGAGAAATAGATGACTGCTGCACGCTCCCCCGCTGGTGCTACTGTGTTGCACCCAAGTGCTGAATTAGCGAAATTTTCTTCCGAACTCAAGTATTCAGATATTCCTGAATCGGTGCGTATGCGCTGTGAGGATTTGTTCTTGGATACTCTGGCTTCCATCCTCGCGGGTTCTTCTGCGCGTGCGGTGAAATCCATGGCCAAGTATGCCGAGCTGATGGGGCCCTCTGACGGCAAGTCTGAAGACTTCGTCAACAGACGTTTAACTTCTCCTGTGTTTGCCGCCATGGTGAATGCTGCGTCCTCACACGTTGTTGAGCAAGACGATGTGCACAACGGCTCTGTATTTCATCCTGCAGCGGTCGTATTTCCTCCAGCACTTGCCGTCGCTCAAGCGATAGGCGCTTCTGGAGAGGATTTCATCACCGCTTCAGTTGTCGGCTACGAAGTCGGCATTCGTGTCGGAGAATTTCTGGGGCGTTCACATTACAAAATTTTCCATACGACAGGTACAGCGGGCACCATTGCTTCTGCTGTGACTGTAGGTCGTTTGCTCAAGCTCAATCCTGAGCAAATGCTCAATGCAATAGGCTCGGCCGGTACAACCGCAGCGGGACTTTGGGAGTTTTTACGTGACGCGGCTGATTCCAAGCAATTGCACACAGCACATGCGGCCTCTGCTGGCATGACCGCAGCCTATCTAGCGCAAGATGGTTTTACAGGTGCGCGCCGCATTTTAGAGGGCACTCAAGGCTTAGCGGCTGGAATGTCTAAGGATGCAGATCTGGCTAAGCTCACAGATCGTTTGGGTTCACGCTGGGCGCTCGCTGAAACTTCTTTCAAGTTCCATGCTTCGTGTCGCCATACACATCCTGCTGCAGATGCATTGCAGCATGCGATGAAAGAGCACGGACTCAAGGCGAGTGATATCGTTTCAGTCGTCACGCATGTCCATCAAGGCGCGATCGATGTCTTGGGTCCAGTTGTTGATCCAAAAACGGTACATCAATCAAAATTCTCGATGGGTACGGTACTAGCACTGATCGCTTTACGGAACTCTGCTGATTTGGCTGGCTTTGATCAAGCACTCAAAGACGGCGCTGTGACCGCGTTTCGCGACAAAGTCACCATGGAGCTCGATGAGGAGGTCGATGCGGCCTACCCGCAACGATGGATTGGTAAAGTCACGGTTAAGACTAAGGATGGTCGTACCTTGACAGGCCGAGTCGATGAGCCTAAAGGGGATCCAGGTAATACCCTTTCCCGACCAGAAATCGAAGAAAAAACATTACGCTTAGGGACATATCAAGGTGCAGCAACGGAGTCGCAAGTTAAGAAATTGACTCAAACGGTGTGGGAAATCAGGAAGCAAGCCAAGCTAGGACAGTTATTAGCCGCTGCATAATGAATACAAGGGCCTGATGAATCAGGCCCTTTATTTTAGGAGATCAAGAATGATGCGTTTAAAGGATAAGGTTGCGATCGTCACAGGTGCTGCAAGTGGCTTTGGTGCTGAAATCGCTCGTAGTTATGCCCGCGAAGGTGCCAAGGTTGTGCTTGCAGACCTTAATGAGGCCGGTGCGCAAAAGGTTGCTAAAGAAATTGGAAGCGCCGCCGTTGCTGTGAAATGCGACGTCAGCAAACGCGCGGATATTGATTTGGCAGTCAAGGCTGCACGCGATCATTTTGGTGATATCGATATCGTCGTCAACAATGCGGGTTTTACCCACAAAAATCAAGCATTTTTAGGTGTCGACGAGGCCACCTACGATCGTTGCTTTGACGTCAACGTCAAAGCCATTTATCACATGATTAATGCCGTCGTGCCTTCAATGCGTTTAAAGAAATCCGGTTGCATCATCAATGTTGGTTCAACCGCTGGGATGCGTCCGCGTCCTGGTCTAACTTGGTACAACGCCTCCAAAGGTGCTGCTAATTTGTTATCGAAGTCCCTGGCAGTTGAATTGGCAGGTGACAACATTCGCGTCAACGTGATTTGCCCTGTTATGGGTGATACAGGGATGCTCGGAGATTTTATGGGAGTTCCTGACACCCCGGAAAATCGTGCCCGTTTTATCGCTACGATCCCGATGGGACGCCTGAGTGTGCCAAAGGATATCGCCAACGCAGCCGTGTTCTTGGCCTCTGAGGAAGCTTCGTTCTTGACCGGCCTTGAATTGCCTGTAGATGGTGGCCGCACCATTTGAAAGCTCTCACGCTTGACGGGCGGCCCTCTGTTTTTCTTTGAGGGCCTGTATCCCCTGCTCCGCCAAACTCAATAACGCGTTGAGTTCCTGCCGATCAAAGGCGTGACCTTCGGCGGTACCCTGGACCTCGACGTACCGACCTGCACCCGTCATGACAACATTCATATCGGCGTCGCAGCCTGAGTCTTCGGGATAATCAAGATCTAACGTTGGATGTCCATTGACCATACCGACCGAAATTGCCGCAACGGAGTCTTTGAGAGGATTTTTAACGATTTCGCCGCGTGCAAGCAGTCCCTCGATCGCATCGGCTACCGCAATCCAGGCGCCAGTAATGCTTGCGCAACGCGTTCCACCATCCGCCTGAAGGACATCACAATCGACTTGGATAGTTCGCTCGCCTAATGCCTCCATATCAATGACTGCTCTCAGGCTTCTTCCGATGAGTCTTTGAATTTCCTGCGTGCGACCGGATTGTTTACCTTTTGCGGCCTCTCGATCCGAGCGGGTATGCGTCGCGCGGGGCAACATCCCGTACTCCGCGGTCACCCAGCCTTGACCCTTGCCTTTTAAAAAAGGAGGGACTTTTTCAAGTACGCTTGCCGTACAAAGGACTTGCGTTTCGCCCATACAAAATAAAACAGAACCTTCCGCATAGCGGGTAAAGTTTCTTTGAACCTTGACGATACGAAGTTCATCGAGTTTTCTGCCGGAAAGACGGCTGGGGCTAGTGCTAGTATTTGACACGTTGAGCTCTCACTTACTTACAAAAACGATTGGATGACCTTAATGCAAAACGACCAAAACCTGATGCATCTGCCGCACAGTATACGCAGCAGGCCTTTTGCTGTCTTGCTTGCTACCTTTTTATCATGCTATCTGGTGTTCCCATTCAATCTTTACGCGCAGGCCGCTGAGAACGTTGCCATCACCCGCTATGACAATAGCCTTGAGATTTTTCATCCTGTCAGAGCAAAAGGCGGCATGGTGGCCACAGATCAACGTCTCGCCAGCGAAGTTGGCGCAGACATCTTGCGTCAAGGAGGAAACGCCGTTGATGCGGCAGTGGCCGTTGGTTTCGCTTTGGCCGTTGTCTTGCCCTATGCGGGCAACCTTGGCGGTGGCGGATTTATGCTCGTTCGAGAGGCAAAAACAGGCTCTATAAACGCCCTAGATTTTAGGGAAACCGCTCCAGCCGCGGCCCGTCAGGACATGTTTCTCGACCCTCAAGGTCAGGTCATACCAGGTAAATCGACTATCACTCCCTATTCCGTCGCGGTTCCAGGAACCGTTGCTGGCCTTATTTCTGCTCAGCAACAGTTCGGCACCTTACCTCTTGAGCAATTATTGGCGCCTGCGATTCGTTTGGCTGAAGATGGATTTATCGTCAGCCCTGTGCTTGCCCAACAATTCGCCCTCCAACGCAAACACCTCGAGCGTTGGTCCTCTACGCGTGAAGTATTTTTCAAGCGTAAACCAGATGTGCCGGCGTGCCTGGTGCAAGACTGCCCGATTTCCAGCCTAGTCACCTACTCAGCGGGAGAGCGACTCTTTCAACCAGACTTAGCAAAAACGCTACGATTGATCGCAGGACTGGGTATGGAGGGCTTTTATAGAGGAAGTGTCGCTCAGAGTATCGTTGACTCGCTGAGCGCATCGACGCGTCCAATGAGTCTTATGGATCTTGAAAAATATCGAATCGCAATGCGGGCTCCTGCCAAGGGTCATTACCGTGGCTATGATATTTACTCGATGCCAGCACCCAGCTCGGGAGGTGTGCATCTCATTCAAATGCTTAACATATTAGAGCGATTCCCCTTAACTGAGTTTGGGGCAGGAAGTGCCAAAACAATTCACCTGATCGCAGAAAGCGCGCGCTTGGCTTACGCAGATCGATCTGAGTATTTAGGTGATCCGGATTTCATCAAAGTTCCTCAGCGCGGACTGACAACAAAGTCCTATGCTGACACATTGGCAGCACGTATCAATCTTGAGCGTGCCACGCCAAGCAAACAGGTCAGACCAGGTCCTGCTAGAGATTTTGAAAGCGAACAAACCACCCATTTCTCAGTCATGGATGCTTTGGGCAATGTTGTCAGCTGTACCTACACTTTAAATCTTAATTTTGGCTCTGGCATCGTCGCGCGCGGGACCGGTGTGTTGCTCAATAATGAAATGGATGATTTTTCTGCCAAGCCAGGTGTGCCCAATGCTTTTGGACTGATAGGTGGTAGTGCCAACGCCATTGAGCCGGGCAAGCGTCCATTAAGTTCGATGACGCCCGTGATTGTGCTCAAGGATGGGAAACCATGGCTTGCAACTGGCACACCAGGGGGGGCCAGAATTATTACAACTGTTTTGCAAACGGTACTCAACACGATTGATTTTAAAATGAACATTGCTGAGGCATTATCGATGCCTCGCGTTCATCATCAATGGATGCCGGATTTTCTACGTATTGAAAAAGGCTTGAGTCCTGACACGATTCAGTTACTCAAAGATAAAGGACACGAACTACGAGTCATGCCTACGATGGGACGTGTGCAGACAGTTCAACAACAACAAGGATTTTTGTTTGGCGCGACAGATCCACGCAACCCAGATGGCGCCGCAATCGGTATTGAGAGAGTCCAATGATTACAAGTATGACTGCCTTTGGTAGTGGTAAATCCGAACGCACTTTTGGTTCGGTCACTGTTGAGCTTAGATCCGTGAATAGTCGATTTTTAGATATTCAGTTTCGACTGCCAGATGAGTTAAGAATGGCAGAACAGCCAATCAAAGAACGTATATCTACAGAGCTTTCACGTGGAAAAATTGAGGTACGCGCACACTTCAGTCGTGCGCAGACTTCAGTTCAAACAGAGATTTCAGAAGACGCGATATTGCTTGTAGCCCAACAACTCGCGCAGTTTAGAAAAATATTACCGGAGACTGCATCTCCAAGTTTCTATGAAATGCTGGGTTCGATGAATGCGCAGCATCCACCAATCGATCCTGAGCTTTGGATGGGAGCATGTCAAGAAGCGTTGACTGCAGCGCTCTCAGAGCTTCTTTACGGACGACAACGCGAAGGCCAACGCCTCAGTCTTGCGATGCTTGAGACCGCAAATCAAATTGGTCGGAGTGTTGATGCGGTCGAACAGCAAATGCCTTTACTGATCAAAACTCAAAAAGAACGCCTCGCTCAGAAACTGCGTGAAACCATTCAAAACGCCTTTCCCTCTGGATTCACTCATATTTCAGGACCCGAGCTCTCAGAGCGTCTTGCCAGTGAATCAAGCTTATTTGCCTTGCGTATCGATGTCGCCGAAGAACTCACGCGCTTGAAATCCCACCTGACTGAGCTAGAATTTTTACTCAAGGACGCGCCTGAGACGCCCAGCAAAAAAAAGGGGAATCCCTCTCGTGGAAGTGCAGGGAAAAGACTCGATTTTTTGTTTCAAGAGATGAACCGTGAGGCCAATACACTTGGCTCAAAAGCAGGCAGCCTTGAAATGTCCAAGGCTGCGATTGATTTAAAACTTCTCATTGAGCAAATGAAAGAACAGGCAATGAATATCGAGTAAGGCTAACCTCTTCCGACAAATGGCATCGTCGTCGCCATGATTGTGACGAACTGTACGTTTGTTTCCAAGGGGAAGCTCACCATTTGAGTGATGGTCTGAGCGACATGGTTAACATCCATGCGTGGCTCTACGCGTGTGGAGCCGTCAGGCTGAGGAACACCTTTAGTCATGCGCTCGGTCATAGGCGTCGCTGCATTACCAATGTCAATTTGGCTGCACGCAATACGATAGGCACGTGTATCGAGTGAGATGGACTTGGTTAGACCCGTGACCGCATGCTTGGTCGCCGTATACCCAATCGAGAAAGGCCGCGGCGCATGAGCGGAAATCGAACCATTATTAATAATGCGACCGCCTTGTGGTGATTGGGATTTCATGATGCGAATCGCTGCTTGCGCACACAAAAACATACCCGTTAAGTTGATGTTGACAATATCTTTCCAGATCTCGACAGGGAGGTCCTCGATCGGAACCGGAGGACCGCCGCGACCGGCGTTATTGAATAAGACATCCAGGCGTCCCCAACGACGTACAACCTCGGCAAACAGCGCATTGACGGATGCTTCGTCACTGACATCGGTCACGATCGGATGCAAATTCGCAGCAAGTGCGCCGCCTTCCTTTTTAGTTTCTTCAAGCGCATCTAGACGACGGCCTGCCAACGCGATCTGATAGCCAGCAGCAGCGAGATGGATGGCGACGGCGCGTCCAATACCAGAACCTGCACCCGTAATGACAGCAACCTTGAGATCTGACATTTCCTCTTCCTTTTGTTCAATGTATTAAGTGTTTATTTTAAGATGTTGTTTGGGCTGGACCCGTTTCGATTAAGGTATCTGGCTGCGCGCACCACTCACTCCAAGAGCCGCCATACAGCGCCGCACCTTTCAAGCCCGCGAGTTCCATCGCTAGCAAAAGATGACATGCCGAAACGCCTGATCCACAACTTGCGATGACTTGATCAGGAGAATGACTCCCGAACAAGGACAAAAACTCAGCTCTAAGAACTTCGGAAGACTTGAAACGTGCGTTCGCATCAAGATTTTTCTTAGAAAAACGGCTCAGCGAACCAGGAATATGACCTGCTTTCGGATCGAGTGTTTCATTCTGGCCCTCGAATCGATCCTCAGATCGACCATCGATAATCAGTCGGTTTGAGCGACCAAGTCCAGCCCGCACGTCAGCGTAATCCACCTGTTTCGAGAGTGACTCGCCACGTTTAAAGTTGCCCACAACTCTAGCAGGAGGCATTTCTTTTGAGAGCGGTTGGCCCGCTTGTACCCATGCATCAATCGAACCATCGAGCACAACAACCTTGGCGTGACCGACCCAGCGCGCGCACCACCATAAACGGGCGGCATAGGACGCACCAGGAGAATCATAGGCCACGATGAGTGTGTCTGTATTGACGCCTAGTGCAGCGAGGTCCAAAGCAAGACGGTCAGGATTTGGCAATGGGTGTCTTCCATTGGACCCACTGGAAGTTCCACTTAAAATTTTGCCTAAATTAAGATAGATGGCGCCTGGGATGTGGGCAGTTTCATACGCACGAAGCCCTAAAGACGAATCCACCAGATCGTAACGACAATCACAAATCAGTACATTTGAGGGATTTTTGGCCAGCTGCTCCTGCAACTCAGGAACAGTAATGAGGTGTTGGGTCTTCATATCCTATGCATTCCTTGCTTAATTGATGGTTTGTCAAATGAGGCACTCTGCTATGCTTTAAACTTAATTCATTTATTTGCATTGTCACCTATGTCACTGGCCGCCGGAAACGTTTTTATGGTTGTCGCTCCAAGTGGAGCCGGCAAATCTAGTTTGGTGAATGCGCTTTTGGCGCGTGATCCCACGTTGTGCTTGTCTGTTTCTTGTACAACACGACCCGCTCGCTCTGGCGAAACCGAAGGCAAGGACTATCGTTTTGTCACCAAAGAGCAGTTTGATGCAATGCGTCATCAAAGACAACTCTTAGAGTGGGCCGAGGTTCATGGCAATTTTTATGGCACACCACGAGACAAAATTGACCAAGCCATCGCTTTTGGACAGGATATTCTGCTCGAAATTGATTGGCAAGGCGCTAGGCAAGTTAAACAACTATTTCCACAAGCGATCGGTGTTTTTATCCTTCCCCCTGCGATTTCAACGCTTAGAGAGCGTTTGACCCAAAGAGGTCAGGATGCAGAGACGGTGATTAAACGCCGTATTGAGGCTGCAAGCGAAGAGATTTCACATGCGCCTGAGTTTGAATATGTTATTATTAATCAAGACTTTAGCATTGCGCTTACGCAATTGAGTCAGATCATCGAAACGGCAAAATTGCGTTATCCGCGCCAACTTGCCCGACATCCTGAGCTTTTCAGATCCTTCGATTTGCTGCCTTGAGCGTTCGCTAAAGCTATACTCAACGATCAATGCATTATTTACCTCACTTACAGGACTTCCATGGCCCGCATCACTGTTGACGATTGCCTCGAGCACATTCCTAATCGCTTCAAGCTCACCTTGGCAGCCACATACCGTGCGCGCGAACTCGCTCAAGGTCATGCCGCTCGAATCGAGAGCAAAGACAAACCCACCGTGACCGCTTTACGCGAGATTTCGGCAGGTTTGACCGGCATTGAAATGCTTCGCAAGGTTCCCACCTAAGTAGGATTCCAATGGCCTTTCCCGGACTTCGATACGCATCTTCCGGGTTATTGGCCGCCCTTCGCGTTGGTTCTCGCCTCACCCGTAGGCCTGCAGCATCTCAAGAACGATTAGGTGCTGTTTCAGGCTCTGCCACACCCGTCGTGACGGAGTCAGAACCTGCAATTGCCTCAATGGCATCTCTTCAGCTTTTGCTCGATGGATACCTCGATACAAAAGAAGTCGCGCTTGTCCGAGATGCCTATCGATTTTCAGATCAAGCTCACCTTGGTCAGTTTCGCTCAAGCGGCTCCCCTTATATCAGTCACCCTATCTCCGTTGCAGAGATCTGCGCGGGCTGGAAACTTGATGTTGATGCCATTCGTGCCGCTCTTTTGCATGATGTCATGGAAGATCAAGACATTGCAAAACAAGAGCTTCTTGAAAAATTTGGTTCAGACGTTGCAGAGCTTGTTGATGGACTCTCAAAGCTAGACCGGCTCGAGTTCGCTAGCAAAGCGCAGCAGCAAGCGGAAAGCTTTCGAAAAATGCTGTTAGCGATGGCACGTGATATACGTGTCATTCTTATAAAGCTTGCAGACCGTTTGCACAATATGCGCACACTGGACGCAGTCAATCCAGATAAAAAAAGACGCATCGCGCGCGAGACGCTGGATATATACGCTCCGATCGCACATCGGCTTGGTCTCAATGCCTTATATCGTGAATTACAAGATTTATGCTTTGAAGCCATTCATCCAAATCGTTATCAGGTTTTGGAAAAAGCGGTCATGGCCGCCCGTGGAAATCGACGAGAAGTATTGACACGTATTGATGAACAAGTCAGAAGCGCTTTACCTGCAGCGGGCATTGAAAGTGAAGTACGAGGACGTGAAAAAACGCTTTATGCCATCTATAACAAGATGGTTAAACAAAAGAAGAGTCTCTCAAATGTTCTGGATATTTATGGGTTTCGTGTGATTGTGCGAACCTTGCCTGAGTGCTATATGGCGATGGGTATTGTGCATCAGCTCTATCGTCCTGTACCCGGAAAATTTAAAGATTACATCGCCATACCTAAAATCAACGGTTACCAGTCATTGCACACAACATTGGTAGGCCCGTTTGGTACGCCAATCGAGTTTCAGTTCAGAACACACGACATGCATCAAATCGCCGAAGAAGGCGTTGCCGCACATTGGCTTTATAAAGGCGATCAGTCCAATCTCCAAGAAATACAAAGTCGGACGAGCAAATCACTGCAATCCCTACTCGATATACAAAATCAAACAGGAGACTCGACTGAGTTTCTTGAGCACGTCAAAGTTGATCTGTTTCCAGATGCGGTTTACGTTTTTACACCCAAAGGAAAAATAGTTTCTTTGCCTCGTGGTGCGACAGCCATTGATTTTGCGTATTCGATTCATACTGATGTTGGTAACCACGCCGTTGCTTGTCAAGTTAATAGCGAAGAGGTCCCCCTACGCACTGAGCTCGCTAATGGCGACTCTGTTGCCATTACTACCTCCCAAACTTCTCGACCGAGTGCACAGTGGCTGAATTACGCGCGCACTGGACGTGCACGCTCAGAGATCAGACACTACCTTCGAACCGTTCAATACGATGAGTCTGCGGCCTTCGGAGAACGGATGCTAACCCAAGCCTTAAGCGACCTTAAGTTAAATCTTCCTGCGAGTGACGATCCGATCTGGGAAAAACTCGCTCGCTCAAGCGGTGCTAAGTCACGTGAAGAAATTCTTGCAGACATTGGTCTTGGCAAACGACTTGCGGCTGTAGTCGCTCGACGCTTTGCGCCTGATCATCCCTTAGTCGCAACCACTGCCGCTGCTGATGATGAGATGATATCGGCAAAGCTCACCCCGATTCAAATCCATGGAAACGAGGGACAAGGCGTCCAATTAGCGCCTTGTTGCGGCCCTCTGCCTGGCGATCAAATTATTGCTGGTATTCGAGTGGGTCATGGCCTCGTGGTGCATACAGCTGAATGCCCAGTGGCTCTGCGTGCACGCCTCAAAGAACCAGAACGTTGGGTGGACGTCGCGTGGGATCAAGAAACGGCCAAGCACCTCTCCGCTCGTATCGATATTATTGCTAAAAATGAGCGTGGTGTTTTAAGCCGTATTGCTGCCGAAGTGGCACAGGCAGACTCAAATATTATTCATGTGTCGATGCATGACGATGCGATGGCAACCGTTGTTCTAAACCTCACTGTCCAGGTCGACAGTAGACGGCACCTCGCTCAAGTTTTTCGTTCTATAAGACATGTCCCTCAAGTCAAGAAAATCATACGTGC
>CAMBLP010000001.1 GCA_945868195.1 Bordetella parapertussis | reverse complement strand
AAAAATCTTTCCTAAAAGATCATCAGCCGACATATTTCCAACAATTGAACCTAGTTGTTCATGTGCTAAGCGTAATTCTTCTGCAAAAAGATCCAGAATACGATCGTCTTGACTAGCATGAGATTGCGCAATGGCAAGGTGTCTTGCCGTAGACGCTAGTGCATCAACGTGACGTTGTCTTGCAAGCCAAGGTGTTTCCTGACCAGGTTGCCAGCCAGCTAACTCAAGGAGTCGATTTGTTAATACATCAAGGCCAAGGCCCGTTTTAGCAGAGATAAAAATGGAATTATTTTGAGGAAGTGGAGAATCCACCAAAAGATCCACTTTATTTAAGACCGTTAGCAAAATACTTTTTGGAGAGCGATGATGAGCAATTTTTTCATCAAGCTCAAGATCTGGTGAACGTGCATCTTTCAAATTTAAAACAACATCTGCCTTCGCAATTTCAGACCAACTTCTTTCAATTCCCATAGACTCAATTTTGTCATTGGTATCTCTTAGACCCGCAGTATCAACGATCGTAATGGGTACGCCTTTGATATGAATGAGTTGAGAAACCTTATCCCGCGTGGTGCCTGCAATATCAGTAACAATGGCCAGATCTTCACCAGCGAGAGCATTTAATAGGCTTGATTTACCTACGTTTGGCTCACCCGCTAAAACAACCTGGAGGCCCTGTCTAAGAACCATTCCTTGCTTAGACTGAGCGAGAATGGATTGAAGCTGTTGTTGAATATTGAACAAGCGATCGTGGGCTTGAAACTTTTCTAAAAATTCAATTTCTTCTTCTGGAAAGTCTAGTGTGGCCTCAACCAATAGGCGTAATTGAACAATAGAATCAGCAAGAGAATTAATCTGATTTGAAAAAACGCCAGAAAAAGAAGACATCGCAGCGCGGGCCGCGGCCTCGGAAGAAGCATCTATAAGGTCAGCAATAGCTTCGGCTTGTGCAAGATCGATCTTATTATTTAAAAAAGCGCGTAACGTAAACTCTCCAGGAGCCGCCATACGGACACCGAAGCGTGATCCAGCATATAGACATTGCTTTAGTAATGACTGCATGACAGCGGGGCCCCCATGGCCTTGCAACTCAAGAACATCTTCACCGGTATAAGAATGAGGCGCAGAGAAATAAAGTGCAATGCCTTGATCAAGGGCTACGCCATCATGATTACGAAATACACAATAGTGTGCGTGTCTTGGTGATAGATGAAGGCCAAGCAAGGCAAAAATAAAAGGCCCCAATCGGGGCCCTGAAACGCGAACGATACCGATCCCGCCCCTTCCCGGGGCGGTGGCAATGGCAACGATCGGTGCGTTATTTTGCATAGTGTCTGTGCAAGAGTCGCACAAGAGAGTTATACGCAGAAATTAGCGATGGGCTGCCGCCGCGATAGCAGCGATTTGACGCATCACATACCACTGTTGTGCAATCGATAAGATGTTGTTGACACACCAGTACAAAACGAGTCCCGACGGGAAAAAGAACATCATTGCGCCAAATATCAAAGGCATAAACATCATCACCTTTGCCTGCATTGGATCTGGTGGTGTCGGATTTAGCCGCATCTGAATAAACATCGTGCCCATCATGATGACAGGCAAGATGAAATAAGGATCCTGTACCGCCAAATCCTTAATCCACCAAATCCAAGGAGCGCCGCGCAACTCTACGCTTGAGCCCAGTACATAGTAGAGAGAGATGAAAACAGGGATCTGAATCAAGATAGGTAAACAACCACCAAGAGGATTAATTTTCTCGGTGCGATACATCTCCATCATGGCAGTATTCAGTTTTTGACGATCATCGCCGAACTTTTCTTTTAACGCTTGCAACCGTGGTGAAACTAATTTCATTTTTGCCATGGAGCGATAGCTCGCGGCAGAAAGGGGATAAAAAGCTGCTTTGATCAAAATCGTTAAAACAACGATTGTCCAACCCCAATTGCCAAGAATTGTATAAAGCCATGTCATCAAGGCAAACAAAGGCTTTGCAATGATCGTAAGCAAGCCATAATCAACAACAAGGTCGAGACCAGGTGCGACCTTTTCAAGTCCTTGCTGATCTTGAGGGCCGACCCAGAGCTTGGCAGGAATGTTGAGTTGACTACCTGGAGCAATGGTGCCGACAGGCTCGATACTACGAACTGCAAAAAGGTTCTTTTGCAGTTCCGTCATTTCGTAAGTACGGCTCTTTCCTTGGGGAGGAACCCACGCGGTAACGAAATAATGCTGAACCATCGCAAACCAACCATTATCGGTTTCTTTGATATAGGTGGCTTTGCGTTTTTCAATCTCGGAAAAAGAGACTTTTTGAAATTGTTCTTGATCTGAATAAATAGCCGGCCCAGTGAAACTGACAGGGCCAGACATAAAACTAGGCGTGGAGTTTTCGCTTGCCGGATCTTTGCTGTCGCGAGTGATTTGGAGATAGACGGCAGGTGCAATAGGTTGAGCCGTCGTATTTTCGATTTGATGATCAACTAAGATCTCGTAACTACCGCGCGTAAGTGTGAAGGTTTTAGTGAGTTTCACACCGCTTAACTCAGAGGCAAACTTAATGACAAGTTGATCGCCGCTGAGCTCACGCTGATCGGTAATTAAAGTGAAAGGAGCTAGGTGTGTGGGATACAAGCTACCAGCAGGCGCGCCTGTTAGGCCGGATTGGACAATATAGACTTGTCCACCACGGTTGTTGAGCAAGACAAAAGGTTTGTCTTTTTCTTCGCGACTGGGAAAGGCAAGAAGATCTGCGCGAACAAGCTGTGCACCGATTAAATCAAAGCTGATGTTAAGGACATCGGTCTTGAAGTCCACCGTTTGGGCTTGAGTCGCGGCTGTGGGTGCAACACTTGGAACATTACTTAATGAAGAGCCCGCAGCAGGCGTAACGGATGCAACAGGCGCGCTCGGTATGCTTGCTGGTGGAGTGGTCGAATCCGCTGTCGAGGCGCTCGGTGTTGGGGTTGGCGCAGGCGTTGACGAGGGCGTCGTCCCACCGAGTAGAGAGGGATTGCCTTGGTGGATCTGCCAGTTGTTCCAAAGCATCAGCAGGGAAAACGAGAAAATCATGAGTAAGATGGTGCGTCGGATATCCATTCTTGCCTAAATAAAATAGCTCACCAGAGAAGGGTGGCAGTTTAGCGTTAATCAGAGCGGTTGCGGTGCTGACATGCCGAATCGGTATGTTTGAGAACAGGATGATGCGCCGTTGACTTGGGCACTGGGTCGAGCCCCCCTTGACACCAAGGATGACAACGGGAAATACGCTTAAAAGCTAAAAACAGGCCAGTAAAAGGACCTCTAGCCTCAATCGCCTCGATGGCATAATTAGAGCAACTCGGTGTAAAACGACAGGAACTCCCAAGCCACGGGCTAAGTAAATATTGATATGCTTTGATTGGAGCAATCAAGATTTTTTTGAGCCAATGCATCATTGTTGCGCTCGCAAAAAATGCGCATCTGCCTCTTTTCGTGCTGCAAGCTTGATTTCGGTGAGCGTCATCGATGCGATGCGTTTGTGTAGACGAACAACAAAGTCATTTGGCGGTAAATCTAAACGCTTGGCACGAAAAGCTTCTCTAACAACCCGTTTTAACGCGTTTCGTGTGCTGGCATGATGGGCAAAACGTTTGGCCATAATAAGACCAAGACGGGCGCACAAAAGCTCAGTCGGTATGTCAGAGGATACGTTTTCACGTAAGTGAGCGGTTACTACAAAAAATGACCCACGGGCGATACGACGGCCTGAAAGGGCCGTGGCAAACTCGGAGGGGCGGTGCAAGCGCGCCGCCGCGGGATACGTGGCGCGAGACATCACAGAGCGAAGGAGCGAGGGTGAGGTCGGTGTAACCGTACCCTCGCAACTAGCCGTATTAGACGGCTAAACGCTTGCGGCCTTTGGCGCGGCGAGCGTTGATGACTGCGCGACCACCGCGGGTTTTCATCCGAACACGAAAACCGTGCGTGCGCTTGCGGCGGGTGACGGAGGGTTGGTAGGTACGTTTCATGATTAAGGGCCCAACAAAGAGCGAAAAAGTTTAGGAATAACTTAAAAAGCCCTCCATTTCATCAAAAAACACGAGATAAGTCAAATGTTTACAAAAACCAATCCGTAAAAATACGGGTAGCTCCTGTGGATAACTTGAGCCCTGACAGGGTAGAATCGAGGTTTGATCAGTGAGTCACATGAACGAGTTTTGGCAATCCTGCATCTCTCATTTAGAGCAGGACTTTCCCCCACAGCAAATCAGCGCATGGATACGTCCGCTGGTACCTCTCGCCTTTGATGAAACAAAGGCGCAGTTGCGTGTGTCTGCGCCAAACAGATTTAAATTGGATTGGGTAAAGAAAAACTTCTCACAACAAATAGAGGCGTTTGCATCGACTTGGTTTGCTCAGCCTGTACAAGTCCTGTTTGAATTACCCATATCGCCAAATGAACGACCACAGTCATCAATGAGTACAGCTGACGCGAACCAAGCAGAAACCTCCAAAACAGCAAGCTTCATACAAACTGAAACAAAGGTTGTTCAGGAAGTCACGCGGGTCGCGGCGACCGTCACTCCGGTGGATGATAAATCAAGGCTTAATATTGATTTAACGTTCGATAACTTTGTAACAGGAAAGGCGAATCAACTTGCTCGAGCGGCCGCACTACAGGTTGCTGAAAATCCCGGAACCTCATACAACCCGCTTTTTTTATACGGCGGCGTAGGTCTGGGAAAAACGCATCTTATCCATGCGATAGGCAATGCAATGGTTGCTGCCGGCCACAGCGTAAGAGTGCGTTATGTTCATGCCGATCAATACGTCTCGGATGTCGTGAAAGCGTATCAACGCAAAGCCTTTGATGACTTTAAGCGTTATTACCATTCTTTAGACCTTTTGTTAATAGACGATATTCAATTCTTTTCAGGTAAAAACCGAACCCAAGAAGAGTTCTTTTACGCTTTTGAAGCAATGGTTGCGCAGCGCAAGCAAATTATTATTACAAGCGACACATACCCCAAAGAGTTGGCCGGCATAGATAGCCGGTTAATCTCAAGGTTTGATTCTGGCTTGACGGTCGCCATCGAGCCGCCTGAGCTTGAAATGCGCGTTGCAATTTTGTTGCGAAAAGCAGAACAAGAGGGCCTCACGATGCCCGAAGAGGTCGCTTTTTTCATAGCGAAACATTTGCGCAGCAACGTGCGAGAGCTTGAGGGAGCCTTAAAAAAAGTCGTTGCGTACGCAAGATTTCATGGCAGAGATGTGGCCAATGTCGACATTTGTAAGGATGCGTTGAAAGACCTGCTTTCTGTGTCAAGCGGACAAGTCACGGTTGAAAACATTCAAAAGACAGTTGCTGATTTTTATAAAATTAAAGTCGCCGATATGTACTCTAAGCGACGGCCTGCCAACATCGCAATGCCGCGACAGGTTGCGATGTACTTAGCAAAAGAACTGACGCAAAAAAGCTTGCCAGACATTGGAGATATGTTTGGTGGGCGAGATCACACAACCGTTTTACACGCAGTGAGGAAAATTACCGATTTGCGTGCGAAACAAGCAGACCTTAACCATACGCTGCATGTGCTCGAACAAACTCTAAAGGGATAATTCATGCAACTTGTACAAACCCCCCGTGACGCGCTTATCAAGCCGTTATCGACCGTCGCCGGAATCGTTGAGCGCAGACATACGTTGCCAATTTTGGCAAACATATTGTTGCGCAAAGAGGCAGATCGGGTTTCATTCATCGCGACGGATCTCGAGGTTCAGATTACGACGCATGCAAACTTTGGCGTCGGGCAAGATACAGAGTCCCTGACTGTTGCGGCGCGCAAATTCGTGGATATTTTGCGCGCGTTGCCCGACACGGGAGACGTTAAGCTATCAACTGCAAGTGGAAAACTTGCGATTCAGTCGGGTAAAAGCCGTTTTTCTTTACAGACGCTTGCCGCGACAGAGTTTCCGACAATGACCCAGCCAGATCGCTGGGACGTGTCAATCACGATGACACGTAAAACGCTGAAGCACCTTTTTAATATGGTGCATTTTGCGATGGCGCAACAAGACATTCGTTATTACTTGAATGGAATGTTGATGGTCTTTGAGCCCGGACTCTTACGCGCGGTCGCGACGGACGGACATCGATTGGCGCACAGCTCGACGCCGGTCGAAGGCGTCGCGCTCAAGCATGAGGTCATTATTCCACGCAAAACAGTGCTGGAAATGCAGCGCCTTTTAGATGATAGCGAAGAGCCCGTTACGATCGATGTTGCGGCCGGCCAAATACGTTTTTCATTTGGACATGTCGAACTAGTATCAAAATTGGTTGAAGGCAAATTTCCCGATTTCAATCGTGTCATTCCGATAAATTACACCCGTCACTTCGATGTCTCTCGCGAGGTACTTCAACGCAGTCTTCAGCGCGCAGCGATTTTGACGACGGATAAGTTTAGAAGTGTCCGACTTCAACTCAATCAGCATGTGCTAAAAATCTCCTCAACCAATGCCGAACAAGAGGAAGCACAAGAAGAAATTGATATTGATTATGGTCACGAAGCTCTGGACGTTGGTTTCAACGTGAGCTATTTGCTGGACTTTCTGGCCAACGTCAAAGCCGAAACGATTCGCTGGTCAATCATGCCCGATGCGAACGCTTCAGCCCTTATTACTTTGCTCGATGATGAATCGTTTAAGTACGTCGTCATGCCAATGCGGATCTAAATATGTCAGATAACAATCAAGTACCAGATCAAACACCCGAAGATCTTGATGCCTATGGTGCAGACTCGATCAAGATGCTTAAAGGTCTGGAGGCGGTGCGTAAGCGTCCGGGGATGTACATCGGTGATACATCTGACGGCACAGGCCTACACCACATGGTGTTTGAGGTCGTTGATAACGCGATCGACGAATCATTGGCGGGTCATTGTGACGACATCGTGGTCACAATCCATGGCGATAACTCTATTTCAGTAACAGATAATGGCCGAGGTATTCCGACGGACATTCATAAGGATGATGAGTTTGGACGCAGCGCCGCAGAAATCGTACTGACTGAGTTGCATGCGGGCGGAAAATTTGACCAAAATTCCTATAAGGTTTCCGGCGGTCTTCATGGCGTCGGCGTCTCTTGCGTCAACGCACTATCTTCTTGGCTGCGCTTGACGATTCGCCGCAATGGCCAAGTTCATGAGATGGAGTTTCGCCAGGGCGAACGTGTTCAGCCTTTAACGGTCACGGGCAAAACAGAAAAGCGTGGAACAGAGGTTCATTTTCTGGCCGATACGACGATTTTTAATAACGTCGAGTATCACTACGAGATTCTGTCTAAGCGTCTGCGTGAACTTTCGTTTTTAAATAATGGCGTCAAAATCAGACTGATTGATCAGCGCCAGGGCAAAGAAGAAAATTTCGCGTTTTTGGGTGGCGTTAAAGGCTTTGTTGAGTACATCAATCGTTCCAAGACGGTATTGCACCCAAATGTATTTTCTGTTGCTACAGAATCCAATGCAGGCGGGACACTCGTCGGTGTTGAGGTCGCAATGCAGTGGAACGACGGCTACAACGAGCAAGTGCTGTGTTTTACTAATAACATTCCACAACGCGATGGTGGTACGCACCTGACCGGTTTGCGCGCAGCAATGACGCGAATCTTGAACAAATACATTGGGGATAACGAACTCGCCAAGCGCGCCAAAGTTGAAACAACGGGCGATGACATGCGTGAAGGCTTGACGTGTGTGCTGTCCGTCAAGGTGCCCGAGCCTAAATTCAGTAGCCAGACGAAAGACAAATTGGTTTCGAGTGAGGTACGACCAGCGGTAGAAGAGGCGGTAGCGCGTACTCTCGAGTCGTGGCTGTTGGAAAACCCGATCGATGCAAAAGCCTTGTGCTCAAAAGTCGTAGAGGCTGCGCGTGCCCGCGAAGCAGCGCGCAAAGCCCGCGAAATGACGCGCCGTAAAAGCGTGCTCGAAGGTGCGGGCTTGCCAGGCAAGCTTGCGGATTGTCAAGAAAAAGACCCCGCATTGTGTGAGCTTTATATCGTCGAGGGTGACTCTGCGGGAGGCTCCGCCAAACAGGGGCGTGATCGAAAATTTCAGGCGATTTTGCCTTTGCGCGGCAAGGTGTTGAACGTTGAAAAAGCACGATTCGACAAACTGATTGCCAGTGAGCAAATCACGACATTGATTACTGCTTTGGGTACGAGTATCGGTCCAGACTTTAACGTGGACAAGTTGCGCTATCACCGCATCATTATCATGACCGACGCGGACGTTGACGGCGCGCACATTCGAACGTTGCTCTTGACGTTGTTGTATCGCCAAATGCCCGAGCTGGTACAGCGCGGATATATCTATATTGCTCAGCCACCTCTTTATAAAGTGAAGTCAGGCAAAGATGAGCGGTACCTGAAAGACGAGGTAGAAGAAGCCAGTTATATGCTGCAGGTGTCGTTAAAGGAGGCGTCGCTAGTTCCTCAGGCAGGCGCCGAAGCCATTAAAGGCGATGCGCTTGCTGAGTTGGCGAAGCAGTATGTGATGGCGGATGGCGTGATTGCGAGACTGAGCCGATTTATGGATGAGTCGACGTTGTCAGCGATCGTTGGTGGTGCGACCGTTGAACTTGACTCAACCGAAAACGCGGCGGCATCTGCCAAGCGGTTGCAGGCAGCGCTCGAAGATCCCTTGCTACCAAATCAAGTGGATGTTGTTTCCGAATATCACCAAGGCTCAGAAAAATTCCGTTTGATTGTTCGTCGCAAGCATCATGGCAATGTACGCGTGACCGTGTTGGATTCAGATTTTGTGAATGGTGCGGATTATGGAGTGTTGGCTCGCGCGGCGGCGACCTTTCAAGGCTTGGTCGGTAAGGGTGCTGTCGTGTCACGCGGCGAGGGCGAGAAACGCAAAGAATCCATGGTGGCGGATTTCCGCGAAGCGATGCAATGGTTGCGTAGCGAAGCGGATCGCAATGTCAGCAAGCAGCGTTACAAGGGCTTAGGCGAGATGAATCCAGAGCAACTGTGGGAAACCACGATGGATCCTAAGGTGCGTCGCTTGTTGCGTGTGCAGATCGAAGATGCGCTCGCCGCAGATGAAATTTTCACCACACTCATGGGAGACAATGTCGAGCCGCGTCGCGCTTTTATTGAAACGCATGCATTGCAAGCGGCGAATCTGGACGTATAACAAACAAGGTTAGCGCGCGATGACGATTTCAAGCTTTTTGTGCCCAACGACCCTCTATATGGGCGAGGGGTCTTATAAAAAAATCTCTGAAATCGTCCGCAAGCTTCAATGTCAACGTTTGTTTATCGCGCTAGATGGTGCGTTGGTTGAAAGCGACTTTTTTACGCACATCAAAAAGCTGCTAATGGCCGAGGGTGTCGAGATCGCTACCTTTACGGAAATCGAACCCGATCCGAGTGCGCATACAGTAGAAAAAGCGTATGCCGTTTGCCAAGGACACAAGGCGACCGTTTTGTTAGCGATCGGTGGTGGTAGCACCATAGATGTCGCCAAGGCGGTTGGAATTTTGGCGACTAATGGCGGTCGGATCCACGACTATGAAGGCATTGAAAAATTTGCTTGCGCGCCTCTTCCTTTAATCGCCATTCCCACGACAGCGGGAACGGGCTCGGAAGTTTCGGGCTCTTGTGTGATTTCGGATACTGAAAAAAATCTCAAGATGTCGATACGGCACGCATCATTAAATCCCGCCGCGTTCGCTATTTTGGATCCGTTGGCTCTGCGAACGGTTCCGGGATTTGTGGCTGCGCATTCAGGCATTGATGCCTTTGTGCATGCGTTTGAATCGTATGTTTCCCGTCAAGCCAATCTCATGACCGATGCGATTAATTTGCAGGCGATCGAATTGCTCTCGGCAAACATTAGGCCGTTTGTCGCAAATCGTGAAAACCTAGAAGCGGGACTCAATATGTTGGTGGGCTCGGCTTTGGCAGGCATTACATTTGGGCAGACGGGCCTAGGTAATGTGCACTGCATGGCCCGATTCGTTGGCGCACGCTTTCATTTGTCTCATGGCTTGTCTAACGCCGTATGTTTGCCTCACGTCGCACAGTTCAATATGCTTGCGAGCCCTGAAAAGTTTGCACGCGTTGCAGTCGCGATGGGCCGGCCGGTCGAGCGCTTGCCTACCTTGGACGCCGCACAGGCAGCCGTTGAGGCCATTCGTCATCTCTGTGCGGATCTGGGAATACCAGCTCGCTTGCGCGATGTGGGTGCTACGCCAGACACGTTTGCTGAAATGTCTGAGCAATGTTTGGCCGCCAATTACAACCGATGGAACCCGCGCCACACGACGGTTGCAGACTTTAAAGCGTTGTTCGAGCGCGCCTATTAGCACTAAGGACTTTACCAGCCCGCGCCTGCTTCCCACATGACCGGCACTTGTTGAGCCCTGGCGCGCTTGAGCAAGTCCAAAAGAGGAAAAGAGCGTTGTTTCAGGCCAACGGGCAGCGTCAACGCATCTTTGGGCAAATCGCTGTCCTCATCTTCCTCTTGAGGTTGGTTGAGCTCTGCCGCAATGGCGTGTTCAAGATTAAAAATAGCGGCCTCGAGTTGCTCAGGCATAAAAACACCACGGGTCAGCAGGTCTTTGTCATCGGTTTTTCCAATGATCGTCAGTAAAGGTTTGGCATGTTGCGCCAACATCAAAATATCTGCGCCGGCTTTACTACTAAAGGTAACAAGCATAAAGGCCTCCCTTGTTGACCGCTGAATGTATAGCTTGTGTCCATAGTACTACCCCTTAAGTGATAAGGGACACGGGGTGCTCACGGTCGTGAGACCGCAGGTCTGCACATAATTCAGGCTATGATTTGAATCTTCTTATTGCTACAGTCCACGCCCATGCTCCTCGAGCAACAAAACACGCTTATTTCCCGTATCCAAGCTGCGGTGGCCGCAGTGCTGCCCGATGCAACACCCTCTATTTTGCTCGAACGCCCCAAGGTTGCGGCACATGGTGACATGGCGACGAATGTCGCCATGCAATTGGCAAAACCGGCCAAACGCAATCCCCGCGAGCTTGCCGAGGCAATTCTAGCGGTGCTGATGGCAGACCCTCAAGCACGCAGTTTGATTGACCAGGCGGAGCTTGCCGGACCAGGATTTATAAACTTTCGTTTGACACACTCCGCTCGTACCGCAGTCATGGCATTGATTGCCCAACAAGGCCAAGCATTTGGTCGCGCGCCACGCAAAGCGCAAAAAGTGTTGGTGGAATTTGTATCGGCTAATCCTACGGGGCCTTTGCATGTGGGTCACGCGCGTCAGGCGGCGTTGGGTGACGCATTGTGTCGCTTGTTTGATGCCAGTGGTTTTGAGGTGAGCCGAGAGTTTTATTACAACGATGCAGGCAATCAGATCCAAAATCTGGCGATCAGTGTGCAGGCGCGAGGTCAAGGCATCGAGCCGGATTCGCCACAGTACCCTGCAGATGGTTATCGCGGAGATTACATCGCAGATGTTGCGCGAGACTTTTTAGCCAAAGCGACGGTGAGCGCGAGTGACGGCGAGCCCGTATTGGCGAATGGTGACTTGAACGATCTCGACAATATTCGCCGTTTTGCAGTGACATATTTGCGCCGTGAGCAGGACTTGGATTTGCAGGCGTTTGGTCTTGCTTTTGATCACTATTACCTCGAAAGCTCGCTCTATACCTCGGGTCGTGTGGAGGATACGGTTAATCAGTTGATCGCGAGCGGCCATACCTATGAAAGCGAAGGTGCGTTATGGTTGCGCACGACGGAGCTTGGCACGGGCGATGATAAAGACCGTGTGATGCGTAAATCCGAAGGTGGCTATACATACTTTGTCCCGGATGTCGCTTACCACGTCACGAAATGGCAGCGTAGTTTTACGCGTGCGATCAATATTCAGGGCAGCGATCATCATGGAACAGTCGCGCGTGTTCGGGCTGGGTTGCAAGCCTTGTCGTTGGGGATTCCTGCGGAGTACCCCTCTTACATTTTGCACAAAATGGTCAAGGTGGTGCGGGGTGGTGAAGAGGTAAAAATTTCAAAGCGCGCGGGAAGTTACGTCACCTTGCGGGACTTAATTGAATGGGTTGGACGCGACGCTGTTCGTTTCTTTTTGATTCAGCGACGCGCCGATACCGAGTTTGTGTTTGACGTGGACTTAGCGCGCTCACAGAGTGAAGAGAATCCGGTTTATTACATTCAGTATGCGCATGCAAGGATTTGCTCGATGCTGGCGACAGCGGGCTTAAATACTGCTGAATTGCATGCGGCATCACCGGCGTTGTTAGTGGCGCCCTCAGAGCTTGCCTTAATGCAGCGGCTGGCGGAGTTTCCAGCACTGGTGACGCAGGCGGCGGCTGAACTATCTCCGCATTTGGTGGCTTTTTGGTTACGTGACTGTGCTTCTGACTTTCATGCTTGGTACAACGCAGAGCGCGTGTTGGTCGACGATATTGCCCTTAAACACGCGCGTTTGCGTTTGGCTGATGCGACGCGTCAGGTCATCGCAAATGGTCTTGAGCTTTTGGGCGTTTCTGCGCCAGAACGGATGTAAGATCGCAATATGGCAAAACGCAAATCATCCGGTGGTAGCACGATGTACGGTGTGCTCGCAGGCTTATTAATAGGCTTGGGATTGGCTGCGGGTGTCGCTTACTACGTACTTAAGGCGCCAATGCCTTTTATGGACAAAGCGAGTCGTTCTCCCGATGCGCCTGGTTCGCCTGACCCAAGAAATGCACCCGATCCTAATGCTGCACTAGGGAGTCGAGATGTTGGACCTGTCACAGCTCCGAGTTCCCCCGACCAGCCGACCGGTCAAGCGAGCGTGACCGGAACAGGCCAAAGTGCATCGTCTGCCGCAGGGTCGACGAATAAAGGTGGGGATGCTTTGGGTTCGCTGATTGCGACCTTGACGCCAGCGCCGAATGTTACGTCTCGACCATCGCAACCTGCCCCGGCCGCTTCGCTGCCTCCCGCAAATGACACCTCTTCAACGCCGCCAAAGGCGTCTGGACCTTATTATCTGCAGGTGGGCTCTTTCAGGGTACTAGAGGATGCAGAGGCCCTGCGCGCCAAAATAATTTTAATGGGTATGCCCGTTGAAATTCAGCGTGCCGAGGTAAATGGGTTACAGGTCAATCGCGTGCGTGTCGGACCATTTGCACGCATCGATGATATGAATCAAACGCGCATTCGACTCGGTCAGGAAAAAATCCCAACTGCCGTTGTCCGGCAGTAATGTATTTGCACACTCAGGACGAATTGCTATGACACACAAGATCTTTTCACGTTTCGCTGTAATGTTGTTTGCAGTGTCGAGTTTGATGTTTTCGGCGGGTAGCGTTGCGCAAGGAGTCGCTGCAGCAAAGGGTAAATTTATTGAGGTGACGCCTGCGCGGGCAACCGAGCCAGGCAAAATCGAGGTTCTTGATTTCTTTTCTTATGGTTGTGGGCATTGCGCTGCGATAGAACCTTTGTTGGCAAAGTGGACTAAAGCGCTTCCTGCGGACGTGGTCGTGCGTGGTGTTCCTGTTGCATTTAATGCCGGGATGAAGCCATTGCAGCGTTTGTATTATGCCCTCGAGGCCTTAAACCGTATCGATTTGCATCCCAAAGTCTTCAAGGCGATCCACCAGGAAAAAAAGCGGTTATTCACAAAAGCTGAAATTAAGAGCTGGATAACAACGCAAGGCGTAGACGCCGAAAAGTTTGAGGCTGCGTATGAGTCTTTTGGTGTTTCATCGAAAGCGAATCGGGCAGATCAGCTTGTGACGGCGTATCGTATCCAAGGAACTCCCTCGGTCGCTGTGGGCGGCCGTTTTGTAACCTCGCCTTCAGAGGCCGGTGGATATCAGCAGACGCTTGACGTGGCGAGTGAGTTGATTCGTCAGGTCAGGGGCAAATAAAGAGAAGGTTCGCTGAATCATGCAGCGGCTTTTTTTACGTTCCTCGCATGATGTAGAACGTGTGCACGTGTGAGTACTTGTCCCGATGAAGCTTGGCTTCTTGGTAAAGCGCTGAATCGTAGAACGCGAGCGCGTCTTCGTAGCGGTCAAACTCTAGCAAGACGCGCCGACGAGAATCCTCAGGGCCGTTTTTAACGGTGACTTCACCGCCTCGCATGACAAAGCGACCATTGAATGCAGCCACCGCTGCGGTAGACCGTGGTTGATAATGCGCCTTGAAATTGTCCATGTCATGGACTTCAAGCTCTACAAAGATATAGCCTTTGTCTTTAGACATACAAGGTCTCCCGTTACTTTTTGATTTTCGCCAAGGCTTGTTTCAAATCGGCGGTTAAATCATCGACTGACTCAAGACCGATATGCAAGCGAATGAGTGCGTGTTCGTGGTGTTTCCAATACTGATGCGAGGACAGGCTGCCTGGTTCGACCCATTGCACGAGACTTTCATAGCCGCCCCAAGAAAAACCGATACCAAATAGTTCCAGTGCGTCGACGAAAGGTTTGGCGGCTTGTGGTGTGCAATTGAGCTCGATGGAAAGCATGCCGTTTGAGCCCGAGCAGTCTCGTTGCCAAAGCGGATGTCCCGCGTCTTTGTGCCAGGCGGGATGGTAGATGTTTAAAACCTCTGGTTGAACGTCCAGAAACTTGCAAACTTCGAGTGCATTGCGAGCATGCTGAGGCATACGCACAGCCATGGTTTTTACCCCACGCAAGGCAAGCCATACGTCATCTGCACTCACAGAGTTACCCATTGCATATTGAGCCGAGTGGATACGTGCGGCAAGCTTTTGATCCTTGACCACGACAGCGCCAAGCATGACGTCAGAGTGTCCCGCAATATATTTTGTGCCGGCTACGATGGAGACATCCGCGCCAAGCATGAGGGGTCGATAGATGTAGCCAGAGCCCCAGGTGTTATCGGTGGCGAGGATGAGGCCGTGCGCTTTGGCTTGAGAGGCAAGCACGGGCATATCGAGCATTTCGTAGAGCAACGAGCCGGGGGACTCGACATAAATCATTTTTGTATTGGGTTGAACGAGTTGAGCAATATCGTCTCGTTCGGCGGAAAAGTAGGTCACTGAAATGCCAAAGCCTTTTAGCAGGGCACGATCAAGATTTCGTACGGGACCGTATACACAATCGGCCACTAGTACATGGTCGCCCGTTTGAAGCAAGCCCAGAAAAGCGATATTAATGGCAGCCATGCCGGAGGATGCGAGCACGCAGTAGCTTCCGCCTTCGAGCTGCATAAACACATCTTCGAGTGCCCGGTGTGTGTCCATCCCGGAGCGACCATAGGTAATGGCGCGCTCGCCGGCCAGTCGGCGTGTCATCGCTCGATCAAGGGCGGCCAAGTTTTCAAAACGGACCGTACTGGTGCGCATGGAAGGCAGGCTGACTGGCGCGGTGCCTGTCTCGGGGTCGAAGGGGGCGCTACCGATATGGAGTAGTCGGGTATCTAGATGATGAGTGGTCAAGGCACGTCCTTTAGGTTCTGACGAAACGAATAATGCCATCTGCGCAAAGCTCACGCGAAAGCTTGCCCTCAAAATACAGAGCATGCAAGTGCGCGATGGCCTCACCCATTGCGAAGGTAGTTTGGTGTAAGTCTAACTTACGCTTAAAAAGGACGGGCAGGATATCGGTAGTCGACTGCGGTGTGACACAGGCTTCGAGCACCTCCGCGAGTCGGTCGGCATGGTGTTCGTGTTGTTGAGCGATGCGCTCGTGGAGGCCTTTAAAGGGTTTGCCATGGGAAGGCAAGATCAGTGTGTCTGCCGGAAGATGTTGGAAGTGATTCAGCGAGTTTAAATAGAGCGGCAGTGGATTGCCAAGGGGTTCATAGTCAAACACGCTGATATTGGTTGAAATACGCGGGAGCACCATGTCGCCTGAAATGAGGACATTTTTATCCGGACAGAATAGGGAGATGTGTTCGGGTGCGTGGCCGTATCCCACGATTGCTTGCCAAACCGATCCGCCAATATGGATGGATTGACCATCCAAAATTCTCGCATAGGAGGCGGGCATATTCGGGACGAGATTGGGATAGTAGGACGCGCGGGCGCGGATCTGAGCCAGCGACTCGGGGTCAGTCATGCCATGACGGCCCAGATGCAGCGCGGCGCTTTCGCCGCCGGTAGCACCTGTGCCTTGCCCGACTGTCCAAAGCTTGGCGGTCATGTAGTCTGTCATGCTCATATGAAGAGGTGCATGCCAGCGTTCACACAGCCAGCTTGCCAGACCGACATGGTCTGGATGCATATGAGTGACGATGATTCGAAGAACCGGGAGTCCCTCAAGCTGTGTGGCGAAAATGTCCTCCCAGAGGACTTTGACCTCGTCGCGGCTGATGCCGCAGTCGATAATCGTCCAGCCTTCTTTGCCGTCGATCTTGTCACGCAAGAGCCAAAGATTGATGTGGTCAAGCGCGAAAGGCAGTGGCATGCGGATCCAGCGCACGCCTGGCGCGAGCTCCATGGTTTTGCCTGGTTCGGGCAAAGTGTCTGCAAAGGGATATTGCAGTTGATGCTCGAGCGGGTTCATGTTTTGTTGTCTCCAAGCTTGACGGTTTGTTCGGACCATCATAATTTACGTTAAGGTTAGCCTAAATGTGAACGTGTTTTTTTTGAGAGCGTCGTCATGCCGATTATCGAGTCGAAAATAAATGGTCGTTCGACCGAGTTTGTAGCCAATGCGAGTGCAATGCGGGAAAAAATCACCGAACTTAAGGCCGCATTGGAAAAAATCGCTCAGGGGGGGCCTGAGGCGGCGCGTCAGAAACATATTGCGCGAGGTAAGTTGCTGCCAAGAGACCGCGTCGAGCAATTGCTGGATCCTGGAACGCCTTTTCTGGAGTTTTCGCCGCTCGCGGCGTATGGCATGTACAGCGATGAGGCGCCTGGTGCGGGGATCATCACAGGCATAGGACGAGTCTCGGGCATCGAGTGTGTCATCGTCTGTAACGACGCGACCGTCAAGGGCGGGACGTACTACCCCATGACCGTCAAGAAACACTTGCGCGCACAGGAAATCGCCTCGCAAAACGATCTGCCCTGCATCTATTTGGTCGACTCTGGTGGCGCAAATTTGCCACAGCAAGAGGACGTGTTCGCGGATAGGGATCACTTTGGACGGATATTTTTTAATCAAGCGAACATGTCGGCGCAAGGGATTGCGCAAATTGCCGTTGTGATGGGCTCATGTACAGCAGGGGGCGCATATGTACCTGCAATGAGTGATGAGTCCATCATCGTGCGAGATCAAGGCACCATCTTTTTGGGTGGACCCCCGTTAGTCAAAGCGGCAACGGGTGAACAAGTCAGCGCCGAAGATCTGGGCGGAGGAGATGTTCATACAAGATTGTCAGGGGTCGCAGATCATCTCGCCGCCAATGATCATCATGCGTTACAACTCGCGCGCAAAGCAGTGGGACATTTAAATCACCAAAAGCCCCGACAATTGCTGCTACGTGAGACGCGTGAACCTCTTTATCAGGCTGAGGAGCTCAACGGCATCATCCCGGCGGACACGCGAAAATCCTACGACGTAAGGGAGATTATTGCGCGCCTGGTGGATGGTTCAGAGTTTGAGGAATTTAAAGCCCGCTACGGAACAACCCTGGTCACAGGCTTTGCGCATTTGCACGGCATGCCTGTCGGGATCATCGCGAATAATGGCATTTTGTTTTCCGAGTCAGCGCAAAAAGGCGCGCATTTCATCGAGTTGTGTGCACAAAGAAAAATCCCGCTCATATTTTTACAAAACATCACGGGCTTCATGGTGGGCCGTAAATATGAAAATGAAGGTATTGCGCGGCACGGAGCAAAACTGGTCACTGCAGTCGCAACTGCGGCGGTACCGAAATTGACAGTGATTATTGGAGGCTCGTTTGGCGCAGGCAACTATGGGATGTGTGGCAGAGCGTATTCACCCAGGTTTCTTTTTATGTGGCCCAATGCCCGCATTTCTGTGATGGGCGGTGAGCAGGCTGCGAGTGTGTTGGCAACGATTCGTAGAGAGGGGATCGAAGCCAAAGGCCAAGCGTGGTCGCTGGACCAAGAGCAGGCTTTCAAAGCTCCGATTTTGGAACAATTCGAGCGAGAAGGGCATCCCTTTTATGCCAGCGCGAGACTGTGGGACGATGGAGTGATTAAACCTGCGGACACACGCAGGATCTTGGGATTGGCTTTGTCCGCGGCTTTGAATGCCGAAATACCAGAGACGCGCTTTGGCGTGTTTCGTATGTAATCGCATACACAGGAACAAAACGTGTTTACAACAATACTCATCGCTAATCGTGGCGAAATCGCATGTCGTGTTGCGGCAACAGCGCGCAAGCTTGGCATAAAAACAATCGCAGTCTATTCGGATGCGGACGCACAAGCCAAGCATGTTGCGAGTTGCGATATCGCCGTACGGATTGGAAACGCGCCAGCGAAGGAAAGCTATTTAAAAAGCAAATCGATTTTGGATGTTGCACGTGAGCACGGAGCGCAGGCAATCCATCCTGGTTATGGATTTTTGTCAGAGAATGAAGACTTTGCAAAAGCTTGTGCACAAGAGGGTGTGACGTTTATAGGACCTCCTCCAGGTGCCATTGCTGCGATGGGAAGCAAGTCAGCGGCAAAAAGTTTAATGGCAAAAGCGGGTGTGCCACTTGTCCCGGGATATCACGGGGAAAAGCAAGAGGCACCGTTTTTACGCGAGCAGGCCGAGAGCATCGGCTATCCAGTATTGATCAAAGCGAGTGCGGGCGGTGGTGGCAAGGGCATGCGAGCGGTGGAGTCGAGTGCAGATTTCGATGCCGCGCTGGCTTCTTGTCAGCGAGAGTCGCTGGCGAGTTTTGGCGATGACCGTGTGCTGATTGAACGGTATTTGCAGAAACCGCGACATATCGAGATACAGGTGTTTGCCGATACGTTCGGCCAATGTATTTATCTGTTTGAAAGGGATTGCTCCATACAGAGACGACACCAGAAAGTGATCGAGGAGGCGCCTGCTCCGAATATGTCAGAAGACATGCGGCGTGAAATGGGAGAGGCAGCAGTGGCTGCCGCGCGCGCAGTGAACTATGTCGGTGCGGGAACGGTGGAGTTTATTGTCGAGCCGAATGGAAAGTTTTATTTTATGGAGATGAATACGCGTCTGCAGGTTGAGCATCCTGTGACTGAAATGATCACAGGCCTTGATTTGGTGGAGTGGCAGTTGCGCGTGGCTGCCGGCGAGCCCCTGCCTTTGACTCAAGAGCAGATTCAACAGGTGGGCCATGCCATCGAGGTGCGTATTTATGCTGAAAATACAGAGAAAGGGTTTTTGCCGTCTGTAGGTAAGTTGAGGCATTTACAGCTGCCTGATCATGTTGCCTTTATGAACGGCGACGTACGCGTCGATTCTGGAGTTCGATGCGGCGACGAAATTTCGACTTATTACGATCCGATGATTGCAAAGTTGATCGTTCATGGGGCGACGCGCGAGCAGGCGCGTCAGCGGATGCTGCAGGCACTTGCATGCACACAGGTCGCGGGTGTTCATACAAATGTGGCGTTTTTGTCTCGACTCTTGCGCGACGAGGCGTTTGCTCATTCAGACGTAGATACAGGTTTGATCGAACGTCGCCGGGATGTTTTATTCCCTGAGCCAACGCCTGCGCCAGACCATGTGTTGGCGATTGCAGTGGTCGCGATGATAGAAGGATCTGGCTCAGCGCAACAGGAAACATCGCTTGATCCGTGGTCAATCAGAGATGGCTGGCGACTGAATGATGATTATCGCCGCACGTTTGTCTGGGACGATGGAGACGAGCTGAGGAGAGTACGGTTGTTTCATGAGGCTCACGACCCGCGCCTGGATATTGATGGACGCCTTCACGATCTTTGCTGGACCCGTCAGCGCGCTTCAGATGGCGCGTATCGGGTGACGTTGACGGTTTCTGAAACCCGTCGGACCGCGACGGTGATAATGCAAGGCTCACGCGCGGACGTGTTTGTCGAGGGCAACCACTCAGTATTGTTCTTCCAAGATCCTCTGGAACAGGGTATACAAGGGGATACCGCCTTGGGCGCAGGGCTGACGGCGCCGATGCCCGGGAAGATTATCGCGGTGAACGTACGTGCGGGTCAGAGGGTTAAAAAGGGCGATGCTCTGTTGGTCATGGAAGCCATGAAAATGGAACATGCTGTAATAGCGCCTGCCGAAGGGGTCGTTAAAGAGGTATATTTTGGCGTCGGAGAGCAGGTCAGTGAAGGGGTTACATTAATTGCACTCGCGTAAGGTTGAAGAATGTTTCACAAGCTAACAATTGTTATTCAAAAGTACCCGCTAAAATGATGTTGTTGTCGTCCGATTATTTAATCAGGGAGTAACGTTATGTTTTTAAAATCTCTAGCTAAAGTTTTAGGCGCTGCTGCGCTCGTGGCTGCGGTCGCAGCCCCCGCGCAGGCTCAGCAGTTTTTCCGTATTGGTACGGGCGGCACGGCAGGAACGTACTACCCGGTGGGCGGCATGATCGCTAACCTCGTCACACAGCCAGGAAAGCTCATTGCTTCTGCGGTCGCCAGCAATGGCTCGGTCGCAAACGTCAACGGTATCGTAGGCGGTTCGCTTGAGTCTGGTTTTAGTCAGTCGGATGTCGCCTACTGGGCATTTTCAGGCACGGGCACGTTTGCGGGCAAGACCAAGGCTGCAGATCTGCGACTGATCGCAACGCTTTATCCTGAAAGCATCCATTTAGTTGTACGTAAAGGCTCGGGGATTAAATCCGTCGCCGATTTGCGCGGCAAGCGTGTCTCCATGGACGAACCTGGTTCAGGCACCTTGGTCGATGTGCGGTTAATCATGGGTGCTTATGGCATGACAGACAAGGACGTCAAGGCCGAATACATGAAGCCTAACCAGGCCGGTGACAAAATGAAGGATGGTGGCTTGGATGCCTTCTTTATCGTGGCGGGCGCACCCGTTGCGGCGGTTGCTGAGCTTGTTTCAAGCGGTGCAGGCGTAGAGCTAGTTTCAATCGCCGGTCCTGAAATTGACAAGCTGCGTTCGACACAGCGCTTTTTTACACCCGATGTGATTCCTGCGGGCACATATCAAGGCGTTGGTGAAGTCAAAACCATCGCTGTAAATGCGCAGTGGGTGACGTCCGCGAAGCAACCCGAGGCGGTTGTTTACGAAATTGTAAAGGCTGTTTATTCTGATGCGGCTCAAAAGACGTTAGCCGCCGGTCATTCCAAAGGCAAGATGATTACTCTGTCCAACGCCGTCACGGGCGCAGGCATTCCTTTTCATCCTGGCGCAGAGAAGTTTTACAAAGAAAAAGGCCTGTTGAAATAAGAGGCTAAGGGGTCATGAGTTTGATACACGTGACCCTTGATGAAAGTTTAAGTGCCTAAGGCGGTGAGCGCGCATGCGGAACACCGCCTTTTATTTTGATCGTCACGACCAGCTGTTTTTCACGAGTCCGTTATGCAATTAGATGAAAAGAAAGCCCAAGCACTAACAGAACAATTTGATCCCGAAATACGGTTTCGTCCGCTTGCCGCTGGCGCGACCTGGATTGTTTCCATCTTGTTGGTGTCGCTGTCAATCTTTCACTATTACACAGCGGGCTTTGGTTTGTTGCGGGAGTCGACACATCGCGGGGTGCACCTAGCTTTTGTGTTGAGCCTGATTTTTTTGGTGTTTGGTTTTAACAAGCGGGCGTATAAGCGTGAACCCAAATCAACGTGGCTGTCACCGGGCGGCATCCCCTTGTTTGATTGGTTGATCGCGCTGGCGTTGGCGCTTACGGTCTTGTATATCCCCTATATTTTCGAGGAGCTGGCCTTCAAGGTCGGCAACCCAGACAAGATCGATGTTTTTATGGGCACGATCTTGATCGTGGGCTTGCTCGAAGGCACGCGTCGCGCGATGGGTTGGCCCCTACCCATCATTGCGATTGTTTTCATGGTTTACGCGATGTTTGGTCAGGAGTTTCCGGGCTTGCTCAAGCATGCGGGCAATAACTGGTCACAGATTGTGAATCACCTGTATCTCACCAGCCAAGGTGTGTACGGTGTCGCAATCGGTGTCGTGGCCACGTATGTTTTTCATTTTGTATTGTTTGGGGTGTTAGCCACGCGTATCGGTCTGGGTCAATTATTTCTTGATGTGGCCTCAGCGATTGCAGGACGCTATGCGGGTGGGCCTGCAAAGGTCTCTGTGTTCGGCTCGGCGATGTTTGGTATGTTGTCAGGCTCGTCGATTGCCAATGCTGTCACGGTGGGTTCACTGACGATTCCCGCGATGATTCGCGTGGGTTATCCAAGGCATTTTGCCGCGGGGGTTGAGGCCGCTTCGAGCACGGGGGGGCAGATTACGCCACCGATCATGGGCGCTGCGGCATTTTTGATGATCGAGTTTTTAAATATCCCGTATCGCGATATTGCTTTGGCCGCGACCTTCCCCGCTTTTTTGTATTTCTTTGGCATGTTCATGCAGGTGCATTTCGAGGCCAAGCGTCAAAATTTGCGTGGCTTGACCGAAGAGGAGATGCCGAAGTTAAAAGAGTCATTTCGCAAGCGCTGGCCAACACTGATCCCGTTGGTGGTGTTGATTGGCGTGCTCGTAAGTGGCCGAACGCCTTATCTTGCAGCGTTCGCCGGCATTACGGCGTGTATCGTTGTGGGGCTGCTCAACCCTGTGCAGCGTCTGCGATGGCGTGATCTTTACGACGCCTTTGAAACGGGAGCCAAGTATGCATTGGCGGTGGGTGCCGCCGCAGGTACGGTAGGCATCGTGATTGGTGTGGTGACGTTGACGGGTGTTGGTTTTAAAGTGTCTTTCATTGTGATCGCCGCCTCTCAGGCGATCGCAGGTGCAGCGGCAGCGATTTTGCCAGACTTTCTGGCGAATACGCAGACCTTGACGTTGATTGCGGCACTGGCGATTACAGGTCTGGTATGTATTTTGATGGGATGCGGAATCCCGACGACGGCCAACTACATCATCATGGTCACGGTCGCGGCGCCCACGCTTGTGCAGCTTGGTGTTCAGCCGCTCGCGGCACATATGTTTGTGTTTTATTTTGGCATTTTGGCGGATCTCACGCCCCCGGTTGCCTTGGCGGCCTATGCGGCGGCGGGCATGGCGGGCAGTGATCCGTTTAAAACAGGGAATACGGCGTTTATGTTGGGCATTAGCAAACTGTTAGTGCCATTTGTGTTTATCTTTTCACCTTCCTTATTGTTGGTTCTCAAGGGGTTCACGTGGGAGGAGTTTTTCATCACGCTGAGCGGAGCCATGGTCGGGTTGGTGTTTTTGTCCGCCGCCTTTTCAGGATATTTTTTGACGCACATGAAGGCGTGGGAGCGCTGGACCTTTGCTCTGGCCGCGTTGTTATTTATCGCGCCTGGATGGCAAAGCGGCTTGGCCGGCCTCGTGTTGGCTTTACCCGCAGTATTGGCACAGTTTGTCAGGCGTTCGGCGCCTGCGACTGCTGCATGATTTTTAAGGTCATTTAAGATAGCGTTTGTTGTTTTCTATATTTAAGGGTAAAGTTATTTCACACGTGGGGTCTGACAGACCCCGGTTAAAACAGGAGCCGTAGCTGCCATGTTCGATATCCTGGTTTACCTGTTTGAGAACTATTACACCCCCGAGGCCTGTCCGTCCGCCGACGTGCTAGCCAAACGGCTAGCCGCCGCCGGGTTTGAGCATACTGATATCGACGAGGCGTTGGGTTGGCTGGTTGGTTTGGCCGAAACCACTGAGCAGTGTGTGGATCTCGCCCAGACGCCTGGCGATGGCTTCCGCGCCTACGCTGATTACGAGCTACAACACCTTGGCCCTCAAGCAATTGGTTTTATTACCTTTCTTGAGACCACAGAGGCGCTTTCTCCTGCTCTGCGTGAAATCGTGATTGACCGTGCCATGGCGACGACAGACGGTCCAGTGTCGCTCCAAAAGATCAAAATCATTGCGTTGATGGTGTTGTGGAGTCAGGAGTCTGAGGTCGACCACTTGATTCTTGAAGAGCTCCTGCGCGACGATGGTGACCGGCTGTTGCACTGACTTGCCCCAAGTTCAGCCGGCCTACATTGGTCGCTTCGCACCGAGTCCGAGTGGTCCGCTGCACGCGGGCTCTGCGGTGGCCGCGTTAGCGAGCTATCTCGATGCCAAGGCACATCATGGTGTTTGGCGCGTCAGAATGGAAGATTTGGACACCCCTCGCAATGTACCGGGCGCAGATCGTGTCATTTTGCAGCAGCTTAAGGCGCTTGGAATGTATTGGGACGGAGAGGTATTGTATCAATCTCGTCGATTAAGTTGTTATCAGCACGCATTTGACGCTCTTTTGTCGCTAAATCTAGTTTATCCCTGCGGTTGTACTCGGCGTGAAATCGCGGATTCGGTGTTGCGGGTACAGGGACGTTTTCCTGAAGGGGAGCGCCCTTATCCTGGAACATGTCGCTCAGGGCTGCCAAAAGGACGCCAGACGCTCTCGTGGAGGCTGCGCGTAGCAGAGGCGCAGGTCGTCTTTCAGGATCGCTGGCTGGGCCCAATGACGCAGAATGTGAACCAAATGGTGGGAGATTTTGTCTTACGTCGAGCAGATGGGATCTGGGCCTATCAATTAGCGGTTGTGGTCGACGATGCGGAACAAGGCGTCACGCACGTGGTCCGCGGCGAAGACTTATTAAGTAGTACAGCGAGACAAATAATGTTGGGCGAGATGTTGGGGCTGGTTCGACCAGAGTACTTGCACGTTCCTCTTGTGACGGATAATGCAGGGCAGAAGTTGTCTAAACAAAATGGCGCCGCAGCCCTCGACTTAAGCGATCCACTCGGTGTTTTGAAGGGTGCGTGGGTTGCATTGGGGTTTGACCCCTTGCCTGTTGAGGATGTTAGGAGCTTTTGGGCCGCGGCGATCCCCGTTTGGGTGCAAGGCCTGAGTCGTGCTAACTTGCACGGCATTAATCACCGCTTTTATGATCCGCACTAGGCTGAATCCATATTTTGGTTCGGATTTTGCTTGTTGCGATATGAAAGCCGTTTTTGGAAAAGAATGACTAAGACATTAATTATTGCTGAGAAACCTTCCGTTGCCCTTGACATATCACGGGCACTAGGAGGCTTTACGCGTGAAGGCGACTATTTTGAAAGTGACACCTTCGTGTTGTCTTCAAGCGTCGGTCACTTGCTGAGTCTGATCGCGCCCAACGATCCGGTCAAGGGGAAATGGAGCTTCACGCATCTGCCCGTTATTCCGCCACAGTTTGAGTTGAACCCGAGCGACAAAAAGTCAGCAGAGCGCCTGAAAATGTTGGTGCGACTGATTAAACGCAAGGATGTTAGCGCACTCATCAATGCGTGTGACGCGGGGCGCGAGGGTGAACTGATTTTCCGCTACATTGAACAATATGCGGGCCAGAAAAAACCGGTGCAACGCCTTTGGTTGCAGTCGATGACGCAGGACGCCATACGAGACGCTTTTAAAAATTTGCGTGAAGACGCCACGATGAAGCCTCTCGAGGCGGCTGCGCGCTCGCGTGCCGAAGCAGATTGGCTGGTGGGCATTAATGGCACGCGTGCCATGACCGCCTTTAATAGTAAGGATGGTGGGTTTTTTAAAACGCCAGTAGGGCGTGTGCAAACACCAACTTTGGCAATCGTGTTTGAGCGAGAAGAAAAAATTCGACGCTTTGAGCCACGTAATTATTGGGAAGTACGCGCGACTTTTGTGGCCGCAGCGGGCTTGTATGAAGGCCGGTGGTTTGATCCTCAGTTTAAGAAAGATGTCGAAGACCCTTCCAAGCATGAGTCGAGGCTTTGGGTCGAGGCGGCGGCCAAGAGTGTGGTGGCGGCATGCCGCGCTCAGCCTGGCGTGGTGACAGAGGTTGCCAAACCCAAAACCGAGGCCGCACCAGCGCTGTTTGATTTAACGTCTTTGCAGCGAGAAGCGAACGGACGGTTCGGTTTTTCCGCCAAGGCAACGCTTTCATTGGCCCAGAGCTTGTACGAGCGCCACAAGGCGCTGACGTACCCAAGAACGGACTCCAAGCATTTGCCCGAAGACTATATCGATACGGTGCGTGCCACGATTGAAGGGATTGCCGAGGGCGAGGGTGTCGCGCGACACTTGGCGCCGCACGCTAAAACAATTGGTAAGAATGGCTGGGTCAAACCCAATAAACGGATCTTTGACAATAAGAAAGTGTCGGATCACTTTGCGATTATTCCGACACTGCAAATCCCTAAAGAATTGAGTGAAGCTGAGGCGAAGCTATACGACTTGGTGGTCAAGCGCTTCTTGGCGATTTTCTTTCCGTCAGCAGAATATCGCATGACAACACGGACTACGACGGTGCAAGCGCATCAGTTTAAAACTGAAGGGAAAGTGCTCGTTTCACCAGGTTGGCTGGCTGTTTACGGCCGCGAGGTCCAGGAAGAAGACGCCACGCTCGTGGCAGTCGTCGAAGGCGAGACCGTACGCACCGAAGATGTCGACGCAATCGCATTGGTCACGAAACCTCCCGCGCGCTACAACGAAGGCACATTGTTGTCCGCGATGGAGAATGCCGGCAAGCTTGTCGACGATGACGACTTTGCGCAGGCGATGGCCGCTCGGGGTCTCGGTACGCCCGCGACGCGCGCCTCAATCATCGAAGGTTTACTAAACGAAACGTATCTGCGGCGTGAAGGCCGTGATTTGGTCCCCACCGCGAAAGCGCGCCAGCTGATGACGTTGCTCAACGGGCTCGATGTCAAGGAACTGACGTCGCCGGAGTTGACGGGAGAGTGGGAGCACAAACTCCAGCAGATCGAACAGGGCGAGCTTGAGCGTGATGCGTTTATGCGTGAAATTGCGCAAATGACGCAAGTCATCGTCAAGCGCGCGAAAGAATATGATCGCGATACTATTCCAGGTGACTATGTCACCTTGTCCACACCGTGCCCGAAGTGTGGTGCGGTCGTCAAAGAAAACTATCGCCGTTACGCGTGCACAAGTTGTGACTTTTCAATCGGTAAACATCCGGGTGGACGAACGTTTGAGCCAGCTGAAGTTGAAACGCTGATTACGGATAAGCGCATCGGTCCCATGCAGGGTTTCATCAGCAAAATGGGCCGGCCGTTTGCCGCGATCTTAAAGCTTGATCCTGATTCAAAGCTAGAGTTCGATTTTGGTCAGCGCGATGAAGAGTCAAATGAACCGGTTGATTTTTCCGGACACACACCGTTGGGCGCATGTCCCAAATGCTCAGCGCAGGTGTTTGAACATGGCATGAGTTATATCTGCGAAAAATCCGTGGGTCCTGAACGTAACTGTGACTTCCGCTCGGGCAAGGTGATCTTGCAACAAGAGATTAGCGCGGAGCAAATGTCAAAGTTGTTGAGTACAGGCAAAACAGATCTGATAGAAGGATTTGTTTCAAGTCGGACAAATCGCAAGTTCAAGGCGTATCTCGCGCGAGGCGAGAGTGGAAAGGTCAGCTTTGAGTTTGAAGCCCGCCCTGAAAAACCGGGCCGTAAAACAGCATCAAAAACAACGGGCAAAACGGCAACTAAAACAGCAGCTAAAACGGCCGTGAAAAAAGCGGCTAAGAAAGCAACAAAAACAACTGCGACAAAAACTGCAGCCAAAAAAGCGGTTAAAAAAGCGGTCAAAAAAGTCGCTAAAAAAGCGGCCAAAAAAGTAGCAACGGCAGTTGCTCAAGATGAATGAATAGGGAATCAAGATGAGCGCGCAGGCAGAAGTAAAACGGATGACAGTCCCGCAATTGTTGGCCTGCAAAGGACAGAGGAAGATTGTCGCGTTGACCGCATATAGCGTGCCGACGGCACGCGTGATTGATGATTATGTTGACTTTATTTTGATTGGCGACTCGACGGCGATGGTGGCCTATGGCTTGCCCAACACCTTGTCGATCTCACTCGAACAGATCGGCCATCATACGGCGGCGGTCGTTCGAGGCACTAAACGCGCGTGCATCGTGGCCGACTTGCCTTTTGGTAGCTATCAGGAGTCTTTGGGTCAGGCATTTCGCAGCGCAGGATACTTGTTGAGCCAGGGTGCCGACGCAGTCAAGTTAGAAGGCGGCGAGGTGATGGCTGAGACAGTGGAGTATTTAGTGCGTCGTGGCATTCCTGTTCTGGCGCATGTAGGTCTGATGCCTCAGTATGTCAATACGATGGGGGGTTATTTGTCTCAGGGAAAAACACCTGACTCAGCAGCGCGGATTTTGGCGGACGCCCAAGCGCTGGAAAAAGCAGGCGCTTTCGGGGTCGTCCTAGAAGGTGTCGCTGAGGCGCTGGGTGCTGAGATCACAACAAAAGTAGCCATTCCTACGATTGGGATTGGCGCGTCGCCTTCTTGCGACGGTCAGATCTTGGTCACCGATGATATGCTCGGGCTGAGCGGTAATCGCGTACCTAAGTTCGTCAAGCGCTATGCGGATTTGGATACGATCATGCGAAATGCTGTTCAGCAATATGCGGATGAGGTGCGGGGCGGTAAATTTCCCGAAGCACAGCATTGTTTTGGTGTTAAACGCACCTGATTTTTTGACGTTCGATTCATGACAACAACAGAAAAGCCCTGGCACATCGTCAGGCGTTCCAAAGTGCACGGCAACGGCGTGTTCGCTGCGCGCAATATTCCTAAAGGTACGCGTATTATCGAGTACGGTGGCAAGACGATCAGCGCCAAAGAAGCGGATCGCCGTCACCCAACAAATCCTGAAGACCCCTTTCACACGTTCTTTTTTTCATTGAGCTGCGGCAAGGTGATTGACGGAAATGACGAGGGCAATGAGGCGCGCTGGATCAATCATTCATGTGAGCCTAATTGCGAGAGCACCGAGGGCAAAGGCGGCAAACGCGTGCACATCGTCGCCAAGCGGGATATCAAGCGCGGCGAGGAATTAAATTATGACTATGGTCTGGTGATGGATGATGAAAAACTAACTAAAAAGCTGAAGGCGCAGTATGAGTGTAGATGTGGCGCAACCGCTTGCCGTTTTACGATGCTGGCGGTACCAGAGAAAAAAAGCCGTAAAAAATTAGCTTAGTTGCCACCAAGCGAGGCCGAGCGCACTCGTCGCTCCTAGGGTGAGCATCGTACGTAATCTGAATACCCAGCGCGGGATGAGGTTGGGCATATTGCGCATTAATACACCATCCAGAACCCACTGAAGCGCCAAGCCGCCAATCAGCATGCGTAAGCCGAGGGTGGGCTCGGTCATGATGGCAGCCCAGCCAATCAGGGCAGGTACAACACTCCAGACAAACATCGCGGAGCGAAGTACGGAGGGCGCGGCATGGACAGCCATCCCCCACCAGAGCGCACCAACAAAGCTAAGTATGATCGCACCGTACATGATCAATGCCATCAGGGCGAGCAAGGGATCGAGACCGCTCGAAAGCTCCGTCGAAAGCGCGAGCCCCCAAAAGGGCAACAGGCCC
The DNA here is from genome assembly GCA_945868195.1 of Bordetella parapertussis. Taxonomy (GTDB): domain Bacteria; phylum Pseudomonadota; class Gammaproteobacteria; order Burkholderiales; family Burkholderiaceae_B; genus Zwartia. Next base: position 19,289 of record CAMBLP010000001.1, on the reverse strand, counting down.
AGCAAGCCGGGTAAAAGGGCTGCGGCGGGGATGCGGGCAGGCGATGCGGGGTGGGTGGAATTGAGAAGATCAGACATAATTGCAATATTACCAATTGAGTTAAAAAATGGTTGTGTGAAACGTGACTGAGCTACGGGAACTTGCGCTAAGGGCTTTAGGACAAACAACTTGGGCAGATAAGGCCTCCCTTTTGGATGAGGTTGGGATAGATGCCTCGGTCGATACAGCGCGTATTTTTCAGGCGCATGAGCCTATTCCGGGACGACCTGCTGTGGAGTTGGTCCCGCCTGCGGGTTTGCGTCTGCGCAGTGTCCATACACTCGAAGGGCGTGCGATTTTGCTGCACGCTCTCGCACATATTGAATTTAATGCGATTAATTTAGCGCTGGATGTAGTGTGGCGATTTCCCGAGATGCCTGAGACTTTTTATCAGCAATGGCTAGGTGTCGCGATCGAGGAGTCCAAGCACTTTCACATGCTGGAGTCACACCTAAACACGTTGGGATATCGCTATGGTGATTTTCCCGCACATGACGGACTTTGGGAGATGGCTGAGCGAACGCAAGACGATGTGTTAGCCCGTTTGGCGCTTGTGCCTCGAACGTTGGAGGCGCGAGGTTTGGATGCGTCGCCCGCTGTACGTCATAAGCTCGCGAGCGGGGGTGACTCTAAGGGAGCGGGCATTATCGATGTGATTTTGCGTGATGAAATTGGGCACGTGGCAATCGGTAATTATTGGTATCGCTGGTTGTGCACGGAACGCGGGCGTGAGCCGATTCAAACCTATGCCGAGCTAGCAAGACAATATCGGGCGCCAACACTCAAGGGACCTTTTAATATCGAGGCGCGTCTGGCCGCTGGGTTTGAGCCTGAGGAAATTGTCGCACTACAAAAAGAAAACGAGCGCCCTTAAGAAGGCGCTCGTGGGCAAATAGAACAGTGCGGTTAGGCGGTTTTGATGTGACGATTCAATGCGCTTAGAACGGCCTTGAAAGAAGCTGTAACGATATCGCGGTCGATGCCGACACCAAATCCTGTTACACCCTCTTCGATACGTGCCTCGACATAACAGGCCGCACGCGTGTCTGTACCCATGCCGATAGCATGTTCGTGATAGTCCATAATGCGCACGGGGATACCGAGACAGTCGACAAACGCCGAGATCGCGCCATCGCCTGAGCCGGTCAAGGCGCGGCGCTTGCCACCGACATCAAACTCCGCTTCAATCGTGAACAGCTTGCCTTCAGCGGCGCTTGGATCGCCTGTGATGCGATGCTTAATCAGCTTCCAGGGCTCGGTTTGAGTCAAATACTCACTGTTGAAAATGCTGTAAACATCAGTGGCAGTGACCTCGCGACCCGTCTCATCCGTCACGCGTTGAATTGCGCGGCTGAATTCGATTTGTAAGCGACGGGGCAGTGCCAAGCCATGCTCTTGCTCGAGCAAGTAGGACACGCCACCTTTGCCGGATTGGCTATTCACGCGGATCACCGCATCGTAGCTTCGACCAAGATCGGCAGGGTCGATGGGTAAATAAGGCACTTCCCAAATTGCATCTGCTTTTTGTACGGCGAAGCCTTTTTTGATTGCGTCCTGATGCGAGCCCGAGAAGGCCGTAAACACGAGATCTCCCGCATAGGGATGGCGAGGATGCACGGGCAATTGATTACAAAACTCCACGCAGCGACGCACTTCGTCGATGTCAGAAAAATCCAAGCCTGGATGGATACCTTGGGTATAGAGATTTAAGGCCACGGTGACGAGATCAACGTTTCCGGTGCGTTCGCCATTACCAAACAAACACCCCTCGACGCGATCCGCACCGGCCATCAAGCCGAGTTCGGCGGCAGCCACAGCAGTGCCGCGATCATTATGTGGGTGCAAGCTGATGATGATGCTATCGCGCTTGTTGAGATTGTTATGCATGTATTCGATTTGATCGGCATACATGTTGGGCGTGGTTGCCTCAATGGTTGCGGGCAAGTTGTAAATGATTTTGCGCTGAGGTGTGGGTTTCCACGTGTCGGTCACAGCATTGCAGACCTCGAGCGCGAAGTCGGGTTCGGTCGTGCTAAAGACTTCAGGGGAGTATTCGTACAACCATTCTGTTTGCGGGTATTTGGCCATGCAGGCCATGACGCACTTGGTGCCCTCAACAGCGACTTGCTTGACCTCTTCACGATTCATGTTAAAGACGATGCGGCGAAAACCGGGTGCGCAAGCGTTATACAAATGAATCATGGCGCGCTTGGCACCGGCAGCGGAGTCGACCGTGCGTTCGATGAGCTCAGGGCGCGCCTGGGTCAAGGCGATGATCGTGACGTCGTCGGGGATCAGCTTGTCGTCCACGAGCTTACGCACAAAGTCGAAGTCAGTTTGTGAAGCAGAGGGGAATCCCACTTCGATTTCTTTGAAGCCGATTTTGATGAGTATGTCAAAAAAACGCAGTTTGCGCTCGACGCTCATGGGTTCGATCAATGACTGATTGCCATCGCGCAGGTCCGTGCTCATCCAGATCGGCGGATGGGTAATCCGCTTGGTGGGCCAGGTGCGTTCAGAAAAATCGCGTTCGAAGGGTTTGAACGGAATGTATTTTGTAGCGGGATTCGAAAGCATGTTTAACCTCAAGTCTGTTTTACAGATGCCTTGTGTAGAGAGCATCGCAATAATCTGTTGCTGGCTTTTGATCAGCGTCCGTTTGTGCCGGACCTAATATAGGGAATTTGTTGGGGTAATGCGAGAGTGGCCAAGGGCTGCCGGACTGCCACGGGACGCTAGGTCCGGCAACCGATCGCTAGTAGTAGCGGCAGTAGGCTGAGTGTGGACGCGCGCGCGACCAAGCCATCGCCCTGTGAGGCAATGGTTGTTAAACGAGGACAGGCGGAGCCCGAAATAGATGCACGCATACCTATAAGATAAACATAAATACAAGTTAAATGCAAGCCTTAAACGATTTGACGCGCGTGCACAGACACCTTAAAGCAACAGTTTGCTTGGGCTTTAGGCGAGTAGGGTTGGCTCGCGATGACCACTGCGATCCAAGGGTGCTGTCTCTGAGGGGGAAGGTATGGGGGACTCTTTTGGGGCGAGTGCCAACTCGAGCTCAAGTTTTTGCGCGCGTGCCAAGTCGAGTTTGCGCGGCCGACCCGTGCGCAGTTGGGTAAGAGAAGCCTGGAGGTTGCCCACGGTGATGGGTGTCGACTTATCCCGCCAGACCCAATCGAGTACATCGAGGGCTTCGGGACTGAGGCCCGCGCAGAGCTTGCGAACCTCGCTCAAAGGGACCAAGGCCGCACGACCGCGTTTGACGCTGCCGCGCAACCAGCTCATCAGTGCGCTGACGACAAAGAGCACCAACAATGCCGCGATCAGCCACCAAAAGAAATGTTGGTATAGCATGACAAAATCGATCACGGTTTTGCCAAGTATTTCGTTGAGCCCAGAAATATGCAGGCCAAACTCAAGCCAACCCTTGCCTCGTGCAAGAATGCCTTGAACGAAATAAAGGAGTAGGGCCAGCACACTAAGCGTCACAACCAGGCGAATAATCAGCCGTGGAAGTCCCAGGCGCAACAACGTATTGCCCAGAAGATAGACATCTTTTCGGATATTTGCGGTGTTTGTTGTGTTCATCATGCAAAATATTGTACCTATGACTCGCAATTTTCTCGAACTTCGTCTTGGTCAGAGTCTGACACTGACCCCGGCGCTGCAACAGTCCATCCGACTCTTGCAGCTGTCGACCCTCGATCTAGAGGCTGAGGTGGCGAAGGCGCTCGCGGAAAACCCCCTGCTGGAGCAGGAGGGAGAGGGCTTGCAGGACCCCGGCGCCTTGGGCTCTACCGTAGGGGTAGGCGAGGCTTTCGAAGGCGCTGAGCCCTCTTCTGGGGAGCCGCAAGGGGATCTTGAGGCACAAACGGGTTCTTTTTCAGAGGATGAGGCCCCCCTCACGCGGGACCGTCTGGAGTTTTCAACAGAATCGCGTCATTCGAGGGATGACGAGCTGGCTGAGCGCCCGGAGGCTGCCCGCGAGAGCAATTTACGGGAATATTTGCTCGGTCAATTAGGGACAACGCGACTGAATGAGCGGGATGCAGCGATCGTAGGCTTGCTCATTGACGAGCTTAATGATGATGGTTTTCTGGCTTCTCCGCTTGAGGATATTGTCGCGTGGATGAACCCAGCGTTGGGCTTGGAAGTGGATGACTTTCGAATGGCGCTCAAGTTTTTACAGTCTTTTGACCCGCCCGGCATCGGGGCGCGTGACTTGGCCGAATGTCTGGATTTGCAACTGCAATTTGCCGATCCCGAGCGTCTACCAGAGGTGCTGGATACCGAACTTCTGTCGCTGGCGCGTCATCTGTGTCAGCAGCACCTCAACATATTGGCAACGGGCAACATGACAAAGCTTCGAGAAGCGATGCATTGCGACGCGGATCAATTGCGACGCGCCCACGCATTGATTGTGCGGCTGAATCCGCGGCCCGGTAGCCCATGGAACAAGCCTGCCGCTGACTTTGCAGTGCCGGACGTGATTGTTCGCAAAACACGCAAGGGTTGGGAGGCTCAACTCAATGATGCGGTGATGCCAAAATTGCGCGTGAACGCTTTGTATGCCGAGGCGCTGGGGAGTCCGCGTGGTGGAGCAAATAGTGCTTTGCATGGGCAGTTACAAGAAGCGCGCTGGATGATACGTAATGTTGCGCAACGCTTTGAGACAATTTTGCGAGTCTCTCAAGTCATCGTGGCCCACCAACAAGGGTTTTTTACTAAAGGCTGGGGAGCGGTCAGGCCTCTCACGCTCAAGGATGTGGCGCTAGAACTTGGCATGCACGAATCAACCATCTCGCGCGCGACAACGCAAAAATATATGGTGACGCCTTTCGGAACGCTGGAGTTAAAGCGATTTTTTAGCACAGGGTTGTCCACCGAGGGGGGGGAGGCGACGTCTTCGACAGCTGTTCAAACACGTATCCAGGCGCTGATCCATCAAGAAGACCGAGCGCGGCCCTTTTCGGATAGTCAGTTGGCGACTTTGCTGGACAAGGATGGCATTACGATCGCCCGGCGCACAGTGGCTAAATATCGCGAACAAATGAGAATCCCGACTGCGCCGTTACGTAAATCCCAGGCGGGGGCGGGCTAGGCTAGCCGCCCGAGATGTTACTCGTGCCGCGATCCGGGCATTCAGCGACTTTGCCCCAGGCATTGTTAGGTTCGCAGTATTTTGTTTGTGCGGCGTCGATGCAGCCAGGCCGTCTGAAAAAGCCCACACTGTTGCATTGAGTCAGTTCTTTTTTAAGGGCATCTCGCCAGGTGTAAAGTGGTGCAGGTGTTGTGACAGGGCGAGTGGTGGGCGAGCCTGAGGGGGGCGGGCTGACATCGACAGTACGAACACCGTCGGGATCTCTGGCGCGATCGCGACTCTCATCATTGTCTTCTTGTGATTCTTCATCCTCGTCCTCGTCTTCATCGCCCTCTTTTTTGTAAGAGTTCGCATCTTCTCGCGAGGCAGTTACGGCTTCGATCGTCCATTCGACCGGCGCCATTTCTCGAGGCACGCCGAGCGTACCGTCTATCCGAGGCTGAGGAGGTTGGGGCGCCGAGGGTTTGCCATCCGCATCGAGGACTTGGCCCTGAGCCTGCGTCGCGTTTGAAGATGAGGCGATCGATTCGGGCGCCTGCTCCACGAGCCAGAGGCCGAGTTGTCGACCGCCTTGCCAAGAGGCAACAAGTGCAAGCAACAGGAAGAAGATGAGAGCGCGCCAGGACATAAGGATCTATGGGTTGCGTGGAGTCAGACTTTGTCAGAGAACACTTGGCCACCATGCTCACGCATTGCATGAAAACGAATCGCCGGATGACGCTCTTCGGCTACCCGAAGTTGCGCCGTCGACGAGACAAGGAAAGCCGGTGCTTCAACAACATCATAGGCGATATGGGAGGCGTTCGCATCGATGAATTTACGTAGTTCTTTTGGGTCTTCGGCGGTAATCCAACGTGCCATGTTGTAGCGAGAGGGCATTAGACGGGCCTCGGCACCATATTCAGCCTGAAGCCGATGAGCCACGACCTCAAATTGGAGTTGCCCGACAGCGCCAAGCAGCATCGCTCCCCCTGCGGCAATAGGTTTAAAGACCTGGATGGCGCCTTCTTCGCCAAGCTGGAGGAGCCCAGTCCGGAGTTGTTTGATGCGAAGGGGGTCTTTGGTTTCAACGGCCTGGAAAAGTTCGGGAGCAAAAAATGGCAGACCTGTGAAATGCAAGGCCTCACCTTCGGTCAAGACGTCACCTAGGTGGAGAATGCCGTGGTTCGGAATACCAATGACATCACCGGCATACGCCTCATCGACAAGCTCACGGCGTTGAGACAGAAAAGATACAACGTTGTTGGGACGGATTTCTTTGCCGTTGCGAGAGACTTTAAGGCGCATACCGCGTTCAAATTTGCCTGAGCTCACACGTACGAAGGCAACGCGATCGCGATGCGCAGGATCCATGTTTGCTTGGACCTTGAATACGACGCCTGTAAATTTGGGCTCTTCGGGATGAACAACGCGCTCAAGGGCTTGGCGTGAGCCGGGAGGGGGGGCCTGATCAACCAAGGCATCCAAGACTTCTTGAACGCCGAAATTATTAATGGCGGAACCGAAAAAGACAGGGGTTTGTTTGCCTGCTAAAAAAGCAGCATGATCAAAAGTAGGTGCGGCGGCTTGAATGAGCTCGATTTCACTTTTAGCTTGCTCAAAGGCAGAGCCAAAGCGCTTGGCGATTTCAGGATTGTCCAGGCCGTCAATAAAGTCATCGATGCTGTCGTTGCGTCGTTCTTGTCCAGGACGGAAAAGTCGCATGCGGTCGCGCTGAATATCGAACACGCCACCGAAGGCTTTGCCCATACCGACGGGCCAGGAAAAAGGCACCGCATCCATGCCGATGTGTTGTTCGATCTCGGAGAGCAGCTCGAGCGGATCGCGCACCTCTCGGTCCATCTTGTTAATAAAGGTGATGATGGGCGTATTGCGTGCGCGACAAACTTGAAGCAGACGAATCGTTTGTGGTTCGACACCGTTTGCGGCATCAATCACCATCAGTGCGGCGTCGACGGCGGTGAGCACCCGGTAGGTGTCTTCGGAGAAGTCCTGGTGTCCCGGCGTGTCGAGTAAATTGATGACGCAGTCGCGGTACTCCATTTGCATCACGGAGGAGGCAACGGAAATTCCGCGTTGTTTTTCAATCTCCATCCAGTCCGAGGACGCATGGCGAGAGGCCTTGCGCGCCTTGACGCTGCCGGCGATCTGGATCGCACCCGCGAAAAGCAACAGCTTTTCGGTGAGTGTCGTTTTACCGGCGTCAGGGTGGGAAATAATGGCGAACGTTCGGCGTCGCGCAACTTCAGCTTGAATACTCATGGTGACGAATTTTACAGGCTGGACGGGCCAGCCTGTGAGCGGGCAAATTACTTGTTAAAGAGCGCGGGGCGGCGAGGGCGGTTAGCTTGACCTGGGCCGCTCGGCCCCGAGCCTGTGCGAACGGGACTGCCAGAGCCTGAGCGGGCTGGCGCGTGGCCCGCTGGCGCGCTTCGGCCACTGCCCTGCCCTTCGCGACGGGGTGCTTGTCCAGCGCTTTGGCTAGGTCGTGCGGGACGCGGTGCGCCAGAGCTTGACGAACTGGCCGGGCGTGAGGAGCGTTGTGGGGGGCGCCGCTGACCGTCGCGACGGCCTTCGGCACGTGCATCATCGTCTGCGCCATGCGAGGAGGCAGGCGACGCCGTCCAGCCTGTCGGAGCGGGAAGCTGAGGAATCTGCTTTTTAATGATGCGTTCGATCGCTTTGAGGTACTTGATCTCGCTCGAATCCACCAAAGAGACGGCGGATCCCGCGGCACCTGCGCGACCCGTACGACCGATGCGATGCACGTAGTCTTCGGGTACGTTGGGTAATTCGAAGTTCACGACCTGTGGCAGTTGATCGATATCTAGGCCGCGCGCCGCGATGTCTGTCGCGACAAGTACAGCGACTTTGCCCTTTTTGAAGTCATCCAGCGCACGGGTGCGCGCGGCCTGACTCTTGTTGCCATGAATGGCCGAGGCGGATAAGCCGTCTTTGACAAGTTTTTCCGCCAAGCGGTTCGCGCCGTGCTTGGTGCGGGTAAAGACGAGCACTTGGTGCCAGCCACTTTCGCGAATGATGTGACTAAGGATGTCACGCTTGTGTGCCTGATCCACCATGTGCACGGTTTGATCGACACGCTCGGCGGTGGTGTTGCGCGCAGCAACCGACACCTCAGAGGCATTGTTTAGGACGCCTTTTGAGAGTTCGCGGATTTCGTCCGAGAACGTGGCCGAGAACAGGAGGTTTTGACGCTGACGCGGTAACAAAGCAAGGATTTTGCGAATGTCGCGAATGAAGCCCATATCGAGCATGCGATCGGCTTCGTCGAGAACGAGAATTTCGACACCGGACAAGTCAACGTTGCGCTGCTGGCAATGATCCAGCAGACGACCAGGCGTCGCCACCAGGATGTCGATAGGCTTACGCAGTGCGGAGGTCTGGGGATTGATGTTGACACCACCAAAAATCACCATCGAGGAGATTTTGGTATGGACGCCGTAGGTTTTAACGGACTCTTCGACTTGTGCGGTCAATTCGCGGGTCGGTGTGAGAATCAGGACACGGGGACGGCCGGGTTTGCGCAGTTCAAGCGGTTTGGCGAGCAGCATGTGCAAAATAGGGAGCGTAAAACCAGCGGTTTTGCCGGTGCCGGTTTGTGCGGCAGCCAGCAAGTCTCCGCCCGCGAGAACGCGAGGGATAGCTTGCACTTGGATAGGGGTGGGTACGGTATAGCCGGCATCGGCAATCGCACGCATGAGAGGATCAGCCAACCCGAGGTCAGCAAAGGTAATAGAAGTAGACAAGAGAACAGCTCCATCGTCATGCCGGCCCACAAGCAATTGTGGACTCCAATCGGGGCAGACGAACAGGGAGTAAAAACGCCTTGGAGGCGAGCGCCCACAGAGTCGGGGCTTAGCGAGGTACGAGGACTGGAACGTTGTACCGTGCCATCATTGTACGCTAAGCAAGGCGAATTGGGGCGCTTGACTCTGGAGCTAGCCTAAGCGAGCGACGTTGATAAAAGGCTCGCCTCGCGCATAGTGCGCAAGATTTTCAAGGAATTTGTCAGCCATCCGCTGAAGAATCGCGTCCGAAAAGCCTGCGGTATGCGGGGTTGCGATGACGTTAGGCATATCCCACAGCGGTGAGTCGGTGGGTAAGGGCTCTTGCGCAAATACGTCTAAGTAAGCACCGGCCAAGCGGTCATTTTTAAGCGCATCAATCATCGCAGGTTCGTCGATGACAGCGCCACGGGAGATATTGACGATATGCGCAGAGTGTTTCATCAGACTGAGCGCGTTGGCGCTCACGAGATTAGTCGTTTGCGCGGTCAGTGGACAGGCTAAAACTAACCAGTCAGTTTCTGGAAGAATGCTGTTGAACTGATCAAACGACACGACGCGTGTGTCGGGGATCGTCGAGGAAGCGAACTGACGCACAACGATAATGTTCAACCCGATCGCTTTGAGCCATCCAGCTAGTTTTTGACCAATCGGTCCCCAGCCAACAATCGTCGCCGTCTGTTCTTCGAGATCTGGAGGAAGCCCGACCTTGAAGAAGGGTGCCCAAACGTGAGCCCGTTGCGCAGCAGCAAGTTGAGGAAAGCGACGCGACAGCGAGAGTAATCCAGTCAAGGCCGTTTGCGCCACGAGACTCGCACTCGCGCCGGAGGAGCTCGTGACGGTGAGGCCTTTGGCCATCAGGTCTAGGAAAATTTGTCGATCCACGCCGGCTGAGTGAATGTGCACCCACTTGAGCGCTTTAGAGTTCATGAGCGCATCGTAGACATATTGTGTCGAGGGGATGATTTTTTGTTTGGTGGAGGATGCCGTGATATCACGCGAGACAAAACAGAAATCGGCATCTGCAGTGCCCTCATGCATTTGTTGAGCGGTCACGCGAACGTAACCACCGGCGCCTAAAATCGCGGTCAGTTTAGGGGCAAGCTCCTCTGCCGTTTTGTCTGAGAGCAGGATACGCGGAGGATGATTGAGCTTTGGAATGGACACGTTGATGACCTTGTTTAGTTGCGATAGGAGGTGTCGGTGCGATCAAGCTTGCGCAGCAACGCGGGCCATTCCATCACGCCATAAGGACGACGCGTGCCAGGCTGATAGTTGTTCCATGTTTCATCCAATACTTTTTGGGACACCTTGGACATAGGAGCGTTGCAAGACATCGCGCCGATTTGGGCTCGGCAGGAAAGCTCGAGGCGGTGCATCCAGTTGAACGCTTCGCCAATGGTACGTCCAACGGTCAAGGCGCCGTGGTTACGCAAAATCATGGCTTCGCTGTTGCCCAAGTCTCTACACAAAGACTCTTGTTCGGCCTCGTCCAAGACGACGCCTTCATAATTGTGATAACTGATTTTAAGAAAACGCATCGCGGTTTGCGTCAAGGGTAATAGTCCACACTCAAGGGAGGATACGGCCATTGAGGCCCAGCTGTGAGTGTGAATCACACAGCCCACTTCAGGACGTGCATGGTGGACGGCGCTGTGAATAACCGCCCCTGCTTTATTGATGCCGTAATTGAGATCACCGAAATCAGGCTTGGTAATGATATTGCCGTGGTGGTCAACTTTTAGAAGGCTGGAGGCGGTGATTTCCTCATACATCAAGCCGTAGGCATTGATGAGGTAGGTTCCTTCTTCGCCAGGCACACGTGCGGAGATGTGGTTAGCGATCATATCCGCCATGCCGTACATTTCGACTAAGCGATAACAGGCCGCTAGATCAACGCGAGTTTGCCACTCTGCATCCGAGACCTTACCTTTGAGAGAGGGAAGCTGAAGTACGCCTTCTTTTGACATGAAATGTGCCTCTAAAGTTTTGTATTTAAAATAGCGTTATGCTTGATATCAAAGTCGTTAATTTGTGTCGATACCAGAGAATATAGATGAAAACGTTGCCCTTTGTCGCCCTAGTGGCTGTTGTCGGGACGCTCGCTGGATGTCAGGGCAGTGCGGTGTATTACCATCGTGACCCGACGCGTCAGATTGTCGTGCTCGACAAGCGGGAGATCAGCATCATTTCTTTGGGTCAAGACAAGTGGGAGGCCTTTGGCGGGGAACAAGGGGGACTATTTGGTACGGACTATGGCAAGCAAAAAGCCCGACAAATCGAAGCGATCGAAAAGGCGACCGGTTGTCGCGTTGTCTCGACAGAGTTTCCTGAAAAAGATAACAGTAAAAAACTCTTGATTCACGCGACCGTCGATTGCTCGAAGCAGCCCGGTCGCTAAAGTTCGCTAAAGTCTGCTGAACTAAGCGTGTCTATTCGCCCAGACCAATTCCTTTGCCGGTACGCACGATCGCACTCATCTGTTCATCTCTTTCTGCCGAGCTTTGTTCGCGCAAACCGCGAGCCACGCCCTCACGATCCGCAGCATCGCGATTCTGAGTGACTTTCCATTTGGCCTGAATTCGCGTGATCGTAAGTTCAATCCCCACGATCGCACTCAGCATTTTTTCAATGTACTCTGCGGGCGCATCAGAAACCTGCCAAGTGCTGTCGCGCATTTTTTCCATCGATGCAGTGAGGTCCCCGACGACTCTTCGCTTGACCGCTTCGTCATGCGTGACAGAGAGGTGGCCATAAACGTGCACAACAGCGTAGTTGTACGTGGGCACGACTTGATGGTGGACTTGCTTGGAGGGATACCAGTTGGGCGTGATGTAGGACTCGGGTCCTTGAAAAACTACCAAGGTCTCTTGTTTCGTGAAGTCACTTTTCCAAACAGGATTTCCTTTGGCCACATGTCCGATAAGCTTGCCGCCTGCGGCAAGCGGACCATCGAGCAGAAATGGAATGTGGTTGGCTTCGAGTACGCCTTCGTGTTGCGTCACGAGTGCGCCGAGAGGATAGGCCTTGAGTAAAGACGTTAATGACTCAAGATCTTGTTGTTCAAAGTGTTTGGGCAAATACATGTTTTAGCCTCCAGCGATCGCATCACCATAGGGCGACATGATTTCTGTGCAACCCATATTCATGTCGCCACTGCGCATGACGCCTGCCGGGCAAGCAAAGGAGTAGGGATACGTGTTGCGACGTGTTTGAATCACGGGCATTTCTTTTTCGAGCGCGGTAATCACGTCGGCGGCGAGTGTTTGATCGGCAGTGATTTTACCGCTGCCACTGACATCAATACGAGGGGTGTGGAAGGCCTCCTCAAGGTCGAGGCCATGATCCATCATGAACGAGCTCAGCTGCATGACGGCGCCAAGAATTTTCCGACCTCCTGAAGCACCTATCGCAAAACGGCGACCTTGCGCATCCTCGCCTATAACAGGAGAGTAGTTGGCCAAGCAACGCTTGTTGGGGCCAAGAGAGTTGGGCTTGCCGGGTTCGGGATCGAACCACATGATGCCGTTATTGAGCAACATGCCAGTGGAGGGCGACACCACACGCGAGCCGAAAATAGACAGCAAGGTTTGGGTCACGGCACACATGTTGCCCTCACGGTCGACCACGCTAAAGTGGGTTGTCGATCCGGGTGCTTTCGGCGACTCGTGGTCACCCATGTTTTCAAAACGCAGTTTGAAGGCGGCATCGAGTGCGCGGGCAAAGCCGGCGTAGGTTGCCGCATCGGGTTTGCCTTTTGTCGGTGACAACTCCTGTGCGAGAATTTCCAAGGCTTTTCCAAAAGTTGGACCGCCTGTCAGGCCAGGCGTTGCATATACGCGACCGCCGCGATAGTTGATCGTCAGTGGCTCGACGATCGATGCTTGATAGTCGTGCAAGTCTTGTACGCTCAGACAGCCACCTTTAGCCCGTACATCTTTTGCAAGCTTTGCTGCGATGTCGCCTTTATAAAAAGCGTCCGCACCGCCTTCGGCGATTTGCAAGAGTGTTTGCGCGAAAGCTTTTTGATTCAAATGCTTTTCGGTCAGCGAGGTCCATTCTCCCGCGATTGGCCAGTGTCCATCATCTAGGAACATCTTGGCGGTGTCAGGATCTTTGCTCAGCACGCGTGCATTGGCCGCGGTCACAAGTGTTGTGTACCAGTCGACCAATAAGCCTGCGTCGGCGAGCTTGGCGGCAGGAGTGACCAAGTCTTTCCAGGGCATGCGTCCAAAATGTGTGTGCGCGAGATCCATGCCGGCGACCGCGCCAGGCACAGCGACCGCGGTTGCACCCATCACGTTGCGATCTTCGACGACGGAAGGCCAGGGGAATAAATCGGAGGACTTACCTGCCCCACTCAGTGGGTAGTCCGCCGGATTGAGCTCACGTGGTGATTTACAACCAAAATCAATAACGTACGCTTTGCCTTCTTTGGCACGCCACAACACCATGGTGCCGCCTGCGGCAGGACCACTCATCCAAGGCTCAACAACGCCAATCGCAAACGAGGTCGCGATGGCGGCATCGACCGCATCACCGCCAGCATCAAGGATCGCTGCGCCGACTTCGGCAGCTCGCCGGTGCTGTGCAGCGACAACGCCCGCCTTGGTGGCGACAACAGTTTTACGAACAGTTTGCGAGCTGGAAAAATTTTCAAGCATGAGAGATCCGTGAGGAGGAGGAGCGTAACCACTCGAGAACAAGCGGAACAAAAAGCTGCGTGCGGGTGACAGGAAAGAAATGACCGCCTTGTTCGAAGAGATGAAGGTCAGCGTCTTTGAATAGGGTCGCGAGCTCTTCTTGAAAGAATGAGGGTACGATTAAGTCATCGCGAGCCCCCAAGATCAATTTTGGAACCGTAATTTGATGAACCTCTGCACTCCGATCAAAAGCGATCAGGGCCTCGAGTCGTTCGGCCACAATGCGTTGTGCCTCGGGTGTGACGGGCGCGTTGGCGCGTGCGTTCTCGAGGACACTCCAGTTGTTGTTGAGCCAGTGCGCATCGTGTCCCATAAAAACAGAAGAGGATGCATAGCCAACCGGGTCGCGAAATAGCATTTCGCGGCGAGTGGAAAAGAGTTCTTTTCTATGGCGACTTGGTTTGCCCCACGTGGCGCTGAACACACAGGCTTGAATCCGGTCCGGTGCGAGAAGCGCCATGGTCTGCGCGATGCATCCGCCTGTGGAGTGTCCTAAGACAATGGCGGTTTTAATATCGCAAGCATCTAGAACGGCCAGACAGTCCTGCGCGAGCTGATCAATGGTGCAGGCTGCGGAGCCCCGAGAGCTCTTGGCGATCCCGCGCTGATCGAGCCTGACGGTTCTGTAATGGGCAGCAAAGGCAGGGACACAGGGGTTCCAAAAGTTTGCCGTGCCGCCTAAGCCGCTGATCAGCAGGAGCGCAGGCCCTGCCCCATCGTCTAAAACCCGTAATACGGCGCCATCAGGCAGACTGACGGCATGTTCACGCGCGGTGTGGTGGGAAGAGGACATTGGTGTAGGCTTTAAAAATCACATATGCTGCGTAGTATCGTGTAAACACTCGCACTTGCCAACTCAGGATTGAAATGACACAGAAATATCTACTGTTGCAGCGCAGCGATGAGTGACGGTAACCAGATCAACATTCCACCCACGTTTATCGCATTGTTTGTTGAGCCAGGACGCAGCAAACCGAGTGCGACGCGAGAGCATATCTACGAGCGTTACGATTTATGTGAGGATTTGGCTAATTTGTTGACGGAGCAGGCGACAAACAAGCTATGGGAGCTTGGTATTACCGAAGCCGATGTACTCGAAAGGATCCACCAGGGACTGGCTGATGACGAGATTGGGTTGACAGCGGCCGAGGCGCAGTGGGTGATCCTGCGACTGGCGGAGATCCTTGGCTGGCAGGAGATGGTTCCGCCAAGCCAAGGGCACTTGAGGTCTAAATAACGATATTAAGCGTTGTTTTCCGCCTGATAACGCTTGATGCCCGTCAAGATTTCTTGGTGCGCATCGTCGATACCGCCCCAGCCTTTGATCTTGACCCACTTACCATTTTCAAGATCCTTGTAATGCTCAAAGAAGTGCTGAATAGCGTTCAGGCGCATCGGATGAATGTCTGAAGCCTGTTTCCAGTGGCTGTAAATGGGGAGAATTTTGTCTTCGGGGACAGCCAAGAGTTTGGCGTCTTCGCCGCCTTCGTCTTCCATATTGAGGACGCCAAGAGCGCGGCAACGTACGATCACTCCAGGGATAACGGGAAAGGGCGTGATAACTAAAACGTCTACTGGATCACCATCACCTGCGATGGTTTTGGGGATGTAGCCATAGTTGCAGGGGTAGTGCATCGAGGTGCCCATAAAGCGATCGACAAATAACTCTCCAGAATCCTTGTCCACCTCGTACTTGATCGGGTCAGCATTCATCGATATTTCAATGATGACGTTAAATGACTCGGGAATTTTTTTGCCCGGGCTGACTTTGTCGAGACTCATTATGACTCCATAGAAACAAGGTGAATTAGTAAATACCCTAATCTTAGCAAAAATAGATAAAATCACTCTTGTTCATCGTATTCTGTTGAATGTTAGACATACTTGCTTTATGACTACTTGGTGCGCAAGCCTCCTATGGAGAAGCACCCTGTATCAACAAAAAGAGACAAATCCTTAATGCCTTATTGGAGTTCACCGAATGAGTAACGTCACACTGGGCCTTTACTTTGCCCTCGGCTGCGGAGTGCTAGCAGTTTTATATGGTTTTTTTGTTCGTTCTTGGATCCTTCAGCAAGGTACAGGAAACGCGCGCATGGTCGAAATCGCGGAGGCGATTCAGCAGGGAGCAAGCGCGTATCTCTCAAGGCAATACAAAACGATCGCGGTCGTTGGCGTGGTACTAACGATCCTAATCGCAATCTTTATCGATAACCTGACTGCTGTGGGGTTCGTGATCGGAGCCGTGTTGTCAGGGGCCTGCGGTTTTATAGGGATGAATGTTTCCGTTCGGGCGAATGTACGAACAGCCGAGGCGGCGACAAAGGGCATGAACGAGGCGCTCAATGTTGCTTTTAAGGGCGGTGCGATTACCGGCATGCTCGTTGTGGGACTTGGAATGTTGGGTGTCGGTTTGTTTTATCTCTATTTGCATACAACCGGCAAAGAGCAAAGCATGTCTGTCATTCTCCACCCACTAATCGGGCTTGCGTTTGGCTCTTCATTGATTTCGATTTTTGCTCGACTGGGTGGGGGTATTTTCACCAAAGGTGCCGACGTGGGTGCTGATCTAGTCGGAAAGGTCGAGGCAGGGATTCCCGAGGATGACCCTCGAAATCCTGCGGTGATCGCAGATAACGTGGGTGATAATGTTGGCGATTGCGCGGGTATGGCTGCCGATCTCTTTGAAACCTATGCGGTGACCTTAATCGCGACGATGGTGCTCGGCGCCATGATGATCAAGGTTGCAACGGTAGAGGCCGTGGTGTATCCCCTGGTGTTGGGTGGGATATCCATCATTGCATCGATCATCGGCTGCTCATTTGTTAAAGCCACTCCGGGTATGAAAAATGTGATGCCTGCGCTCTACAAGGGCCTAGTCATTGCAGGTGTCATTTCACTGGTCGCGTTTTATTTCGCAACCAACTGGATGTTGCCCGACAATATCCTTGCTGATGTTGGTTTTGCCACGGGTGGAAAATTACGACTTTTTGGTGCGACGGTTGTGGGCCTCGTGCTGACAGCGTTGTTAGTGTGGATTACGGAGTACTACACCGGAACAGACTATGCGCCGGTCAAGCATATCGCCAAAGCATCGAGTCAAGGCCACGGCACAAACATGATCGCGGGTCTCGGCGTTTCGATGCGTTCGACCGCGTGGCCTGTTTTGTTTGTCTGCGGGGCCATCTACTCGGCCTATTGGCTGGGAGGCATTTATGGCATCGCGATCGCTGCGACATCGATGCTTTCGATGGCTGGCATTGTGGTGGCACTTGATGCCTACGGTCCGATTACGGATAACGCAGGTGGTATCGCGGAGATGGCGGGACTTCCACAGTCAGTGCGCGACATTACAGATCCGTTGGATGCTGTAGGCAATACGACAAAGGCGGTGACAAAAGGCTATGCGATCGGTTCTGCCGGTTTGGCGGCGCTCGTCTTGTTCGCTGACTATACACACGCGCTTGAGGTCAATGGTCTAAAGGTGACGTTTGATCTGTCAGACCACCGCGTGATCATCGGCTTATTCATCGGTGGATTGATTCCGTATTTGTTCGGAGCGATGGCGATGGAGGCGGTCGGACGTTGCGCAGGCTCAGTGGTTGAAGAGGTGCGCCGTCAGTTTCGCGATATCAAAGGCATTATGGAGGGCACTGCCAAGCCAGAGTACGATAAAGCGGTTGATATGCTGACGACAGCAGCGATTAAAGAAATGATCATCCCCTCTTTATTGCCGGTTGTCGCGCCCATTGCGGTTGGTTTGATCCTTGGGCCAGAAGCCTTGGGCGGATTGTTGATGGGCACGATCGTCACAGGCCTGTTTGTCGCAATCTCCATGTGTACAGGCGGTGGCGCTTGGGATAACGCCAAAAAGTATATCGAGGAAGGTCACTACGGAGGTAAAGGCTCGGAGACGCACAAAGCCGCGATTACGGGTGACACTGTTGGAGATCCATACAAAGACACTGCAGGACCAGCGATTAATCCTCTTATTAAAATCATCAATATCGTTGCTTTGTTGATTGTTCCTTTAATGATCTAAATCTATTTTGTTGAAAAACAAGATTCGATAAAGTACATGTCCTCGTTCAAACAGACGCGCCATCCGCGCGTCTGTTTCGATTTACGGATGGAGCGACAAAATCAAAATCAAAACCAAAACCAAAACCAAAACCAAAACATAAGGGACGTGATCGCCCATGATGTTTCTTAAGTATTTCTACAGAGCAAGCATCTGGATGGCCTTATGCCTTTCACCTTTAACGGCTGTTCACGCTCTTGGTGTTGGCGACCATATAAAATTTGACAAGTTTGTGACTGTCGAGGGACGGCAGTTCAGTTCGTCCGATCTCAAAGGTAAATATTTAGTCGTGCAAGTTTGGGCCACCTGGTGCCCGTATTGCCATCGTCAAAACATCAATCTCAAAGAGCTTGTTCGTCGTACGCAGGGTGGTAATTTACTGGTCTTGACGCTGTCGGTCGACAAAAGGCAAGAGAGCGTTCAGAACTATATAAAAAATCACGAGATCAATTTTCCTGTCGGGATGATGACGCCCGAGCTTGATCGGGCGATTGGCAAGCGCCGTGGCATTCCCGAGCTTTATGTGATTGACCCCTCCGGCCGTGTTTTACAAAAAGATGTCGGTCAGATGGTGGATCTCGATGTGTTTGAGCTCGCGCGCTTTAATCGTCTCTGAGCGTCTTATTCGTTCTGGATAGAAAGGTAAATGTTGTAGGCATTCATGCGGTTTGCCACTCTGAAAAGCGGGATTTTTTCATAGCGTGACCAGTCTGTCGCGGCATACGCTTCTTCAAAGGGCTCAAGCTCACGTGCGGCTTGCTCCATGGCCTTGCGGACAAAAATCAGATAGTCACGGATGAATTGCAAGTCTTCTTTCGTCGAAGTCGAAGAGGGCCCATGCCCCGGCACGATCACTTTAGCCTCACGGGCCAATAATTTGTCCAAAGATTTGATCCAACCCAAGCTGTCCGCATTGCCAACATAAGGAATGCGGCCTCGAAAAACCAGATCACCGGCGAAAAGGACCCCCTCGGAGGGGAAATAGATCGCCAGATCATCGGGCGTATGCGCAGGCCCCATTTTGATCAACTCTACGTCAAGTCCACTCAGTGACAAGCGTGTATCTTGTTGAATCCACTTTGAGGCTGGCACCAGGCGTGTGTCAGCGTTGACCCAAGGGGCGAGCTCGGTGCGAGAGGCTTGAAGACGGAGTTGAGCCGTGTCTGAGCTCAAATATTCTTTTGCGCTTTCTTGCGCGATGATGGTCACGCCAATATCGATGAAGCTCTGTAGACCATAAATATGGTCAGCGTGATAGTGTGTCACGATCACAAACTGAATAGGTTTGTCAGTGAGTTTTCTAATCTCGGCGATGAGTTGTTTCCCAAGCGCAGGCGAGCCCAGCGCGTCAATGACGATGACGCCGGTCGGGCCGATGACCACGCCTGCATTCGAAATAAAGTTTTTGTTTAGAGGCGACCCAAGGGCTGAAACACCCTCGGCGTAATAAGCATTGTTGCTGATGGGTGTGAGCATCAACATGCGCTCTGAAGCCTGACCATGTGTCGCGTACATCATGAATACGGCAGAAATCATGCATAAAAGTATCTGTC